>JBEIUI010000036.1:0-27369 GCA_040374425.1 Verrucomicrobiia bacterium
CAGGTCTTGCAAGGCCAGGCACCCTGCCGTGAGGTTGTGCAGCAGTTGCAAGCCACGCGCGGAGCCCAAAATACGGGAATCCCGGACTCAGGCACGGCGGCCGATTGCCAGGCTCGGGCCAAACTCCCTATGACGCGTCTGAACCAGATCAATGACGCCCTGCTGGAGAAGCTCGCCGGCTTGATGCGCCCCCAAGAGCTTTGGTGGGGGCGAGAGGTGAAGCTGCTCGACGGCACCTCGGTGTCGATGGAAGACACCCCGGCCAATGCGCAAGTCTATGCCTACGCCACCGGGCAAAAGCCCGGCTGCGGCTTCCCCCTGCTCTACATGGTGGGGATGTTCAGCCTCGGCAGCGGCGCTTGGCTGGGTTACGCCACCTCGCCCAAGCACCGGCACGATCTGGCCCTGAGCGTGGACCTCGTCCGCAAGCACGTCCGGCCGGGAGACGTGGTCGTTGCCGATCGGGCCTACTGCGCCTACTGGATGCTGGCCTTGGGCCAGGGTTGGAAGGACAAGGTGATCACCTGGGAGAAACCGCCCCAGCGGCTGTCCGCTCAGCGCCGAGGAATATGCCGCCCAGCCCCGGGGAGCTTGCCGTGCGGATCGTGCGCCGCAAGCTGAAGGCCAAGGGGCAGAGAACGAGGGAGGTGATCCTTGCCACGACGCTTTGCGAGAAAGCGATCCGGGCCAAGGAGCTTTGCGAGCTTTATCTGAGGCGCTGGCAGGTCGAGCTCCACTTTGACGACCTCAAGACGAGCCTTGGGATGGATCATCTCAAGAGCAAGAGCCCGGCCATGGTGGAGCGAGCCTTGGCGGTCTACCTCTGCGCCCACAACCTGGTGCGAGCGCTGATGCTGGAGGCCGCCGTCCGGGCGGAAGTGCCGTTGCGACGCATCTCCTTCAAGGGCAGCAGCGGGGCCCCGCTCAAGGCCATCAACGGACCAAAGGGTCCGGAGAGAAAGACGCCCGGCCGCTGGGAGATCGTGTTAGAAATGGCTGCCGATGATCTGTTGCCGGTTCGTCCCAACCGGCGCGAACCACGCGCGGTCAAGCGTCGCCCCAAGAACTACCAGCGCCGCACCGGGCCACGCTCTTCCTTTCAGGAAGTGCAGCACCGCCACCGCCCGAAGAAGCCCCCTAACTCAGTGACATTCAGGCCTGTCCCGTGGTCCCACATGTCCCCCGGTCCCACAACTCAACTGGCCAAAGACCAAAAGCCTTTCGATTCACGCGTTTAGGGTAAAGGCTTCTCTGAGCTCACGCTTACTGCAGAAATCGGGCTCAATCTCTGTAACGCTCATGGCCCTCTCGACTGCGGCCACCCCGGTCTCCCGCCCCCCTTCAAAGGATCGCCGGCCAGCACCCCGCCGCTACCCCCTGCCGTGGCGGCTCTTAAAAGTAAGCTCCGCAATGCCCGATTTGTCGAGTTCGCCCAAGCCTTCGAAAACCATCTTGTCAAATTGCGACTTGGCGGCCTCTGCCAGCGGCAAATCCAGCCCCTTTTGGCGCGCCAAATGCAGCGCAATTCCGCTGTCTTTGGCCGCATGCGCTCCGGAAAAGAAACAGGAATGATCGCGGTTCTGCATGTCTTCTCCGTCGGTTTGAAGCACCCGCGAGGCAGCGCCTGTCTGAGAAAAAACTTCACGGACCATGGAGAGATCTAGCCCGAGCGCATCCGCCAACCCGAGCCCCTCCGCCAAGCCTGCGGTGTTAATATTCATCACCATGTTGACCAGCGCCTTAACCTTAGCAGCCTGGCCGCTCCTCCCGACATAACGCATCGAAGTGCTGATTTTCTCCAGCCACGGGCGCGCCCTCTCAAACACCTCGGGTTTGCCCCCGCACATCAGATAAAGGCTGCCCTCCCGCGCTTGGGTGATGCTGGAAGCCATGCAGGCTTCCAGGGAGTGCGCCCCGGCTTTCTGAGCGCGCTCTTCGACGAGAAAATGCACCCGCGGGCTGACCGTAGCGCAGTTGATAAACAGACGGCCTTCAGCCCCCATAAACAGGGAGTCGCCCGATTCAGAGAAAATCGATTCCATCGCTTCCTCATCGCTGACCACGGTGAATATCACCTCTGCAGAGGCGGTCACCTCCGCGAGCCGCTCAGAAACCGGAGCACCCAGTTCCGTGGCTAAACTGCGAGCCAATTCCGGCTGCAGATCGTAAACAGAGCCGAAAACGGCTCCCAAATCTTTAAGCCGGCGCGCCATGTTGGCGCCCATCCGACCCAATCCGACAAAAGCGATTTTTCCGGAGATCATGAAGGGTAAAAAATGGACTCGGCAGGGCAGCTGGCTCACCAACCAACGCCCGACTGCATCCCAGCAGGAATCCGTGCGGAACGCAAAACCTCAGACAGCTTCTAAAGGAGCTAAGACTTTTTTCTTCATCCATACTCCCGGGGTTCCAGAAGCGCACAGCGGGGTTTACCTGAGCAATCGCACCCGTTCTCCCGCAGCGAAGTCCGCGCCCCAAACGAACACGAGAACGCAGCGTAAATCCCCCATCCCAGCAAAACCCGCCGCTACAATCCGCGTCCTCCGATTTGGCCCTCCCGCGAGAAAAACACCATCGGAGCAAACCGCCCCGGGCCAACCCCCACGGCCCCTAGAAGACGCTCCACCCAAGAAAAATGGCGCACGTTCGCAGGGGCTCCTGCGTGGATTGGTTCAACCCCACCGGAGCCCAAGCCCCGGGGGCTCAGGCAAAAAACGGGTTGTGCTGCCGCTCCTCACCCACCGTGGTCAGCGGGCCGTGCCCAGGACAAAGCACCGTGTCCTCAGGCAACGCCAAGATCTTCTCCCGGTTGTTCCGCAGCGCATCCCCGTAAGACACCATGCCGCCCCCCATCGACCCCGCAAAAATCGCGTCCCCCACAATCGCCACCGGCCGCTGCAACCCGCGCACCCAGTAGGTGATGCCGCCCACCGAATGCCCGGAAGTTTGGAGCAGATCAATCCGCAACGCTCCCAGTTCAAAACGCTCCTCAGAACTCAATGCATGCGCCCCCTCCAAGGGCTCCAGAGCGCTCACATACGCCGGGGCACCCGTCGCCGCTTTGAGCCGGTCCAAATCGAAAATGTGATCCCCGTGGGTATGGGTCAGCAGGATCCGGCTCAGCTTGAGTTGGTGATCCGAAAGAAAATCGAGCATCTCCGAACAGTCCGCTCCCGTGTCGAAAGCCGCCGCCTGCCCCGAGGCGGGATCCCAAACAAGGTAGGAATTGACGGTCATATCCTCAAAAGGCGTGTGAAACTGAACCAACCCATCCACGGCCACCGGCTGCGGGTGCCAAGCTTTGCGCCCGGAATCCACCAACGCCCCTGCGTGTAACCCCAGCACGTGGGCGATTTTGCGGGCGGCCACCTCGTTGAACTGCCCCTCACGCAGGCGCTGCACCTCGAGCGCCGCGATGCCCGTGCGCTCCGCCACTTCACTGTCGGAAATGCGCAGGCCCCGCATGGCCTTGCCAATGATGTCGTTGAAGCTGTCCTCCAGTGGAACCAACGTTCCGGTCGCTGTGCTTGTCACCATAATGCCCTCGTATAAATGCATCGGGAACGCCCTGTCGAGCGGACGCACGCCCCATGGAATTCCCGGACGTTGCCTCTCTCCCCCGAGCCTTGAAGTCCCCGCTACTCCGCTACGGGCGAGGCCTCAGCCAAGGGATCGGCTCCGGGCGACACGGAGGCAATAAAGACCATGGCCACCACAAGGATGCCCGCGCTGGCCCAGAAAGCGGTGCGACCGTATTGTGCCAAAGGCGCCTGAAGATCAAAGGTGAGCAGCCAGAAGGCGAGTTGCGGCCCCAGAAACCGGCCCATGCTGCCGGCCGACTGCATCAGACCCAAGACCCGGCCCTGGGCTTTGCGATTGGTGTGTTTAGAGGCTAACCCGTTGAGCATTGGAGTCACAAACCCGTTGCCCACGGCGATCCCCGCGCACACCAGGAGCAACGCACCCATGGAAGCCGTGAGAGGCAAAGCGAACATGCTCAACGCCAGGATGGCCGAACCCACCAACGCGATTTGTTTTTCGATGGGCCGCTTTAACAAACGGCGGATGATTCCCCCCTGGACGAGCACCCCGATGAACCCGACATACGCCAACAGGCCGCCGATGGATTGCGGGTTAAACTCGAAGCGTTTGGCGCAGAACAGGGCGAAAAGTGAGGTCATCATGGAAAAGCCCATGATCGACGCCAAGTAGGCCAGGACGATCATCAGGATCATCCGGGCGTGGCCGCCTTGGAACACCTCCATTAAGGAAGCCCGTTCATGGGATTGCACCCGATGCTCAGGTCCGTGGGTCTCCGGAAGCCGGATCCAAACCAAGAAGGCGTTGAGAAAGGCGAGCCCGGCGGCGACATAATAGGGGGTGGACAGCGAAAAGGCGTGGCTCAACCAGCCGCCCAGCGCCGGTCCGATGATGAACCCCAGCCCGAACGCCACGCCGATCAACCCCATCGATTTGGCGCGGTGTTCCGGCGGGGTGACATCGGCAATACAAGCCTGGGCGGTGGCTATGTTGCCCCCGCTCGCGCCATCGATGATCCGTCCCAAAAACAGCATCCAGAGTGAGTGGGCCGCGCCGAGCATCGTGAAACCCACGGCCGTGCCCAGGATACTGAACACCAACACCGGCCTGCGACCCACACGGTCCGAGATTTTGCCGAAGATCGGAGAAAACACCAACTGCAGCAGGGAATAAATGCCCACCAACCAGCCCAGCTGCGCCGGGGTCGCAGCGAACTCAGACCCCGTGGCGTAAAGCGGCAACACGGGAATCATGATGCCGAAACCGACCATATCGATGAAGATGGTCAGGAAGATCAGACCGAGGGGGGAACGAGCAGGCGCGGACATGTGGGGCATTTAATGGAGAAACTACGGGAGCTGGGAAAGAGGATTCCGAGAGGTGCCCCCGGACGGGACGCGTTCTCTTCGGTGGATCCCGGGACGCTTCCCGAGCCTTGGCGGCACTCTTTCATTGAGAGCCGGGTGCAAGGGATCCTAATTGTGGCAGCCGCATCCCGTGCCGCACGAGCCGCCGCCGCCCGGTGCCGAGCCGCCGCTCTTGGCGGCGTATCCGTAACCCCCGGTGATCACCCTGCGAATGGCTTCCCCGGTCTCGGGATGCCGGGTCAGGGGCGCATCCTTCATGCTGTGCCGGAGCTCAAACTGGCGGGTTGGCTGGTTGGGATCGACGGTTTCGTAAATGTAAGTGGCCATGACTCAGAAAATGGGCCTCGAAATCTGAAGCCTCCCCGGGCTGCGATCAATCCCCGGATTCAACCCGATGCCTTCTCCTTGCGCCACCCGCCCCGCTGGGTTCGTTGGAACGCGGGACCAGCCGACGCCCCTGTTGACAGGGCCGAGGACCATGGGCTAGGGCTGTGGGGTGACTGCCTTTCTCCCTTCTGCGCGTCCAAATCCCCTCCGGCGCACGGCGCTGGCCGCATTCATTGGCCTCTGCTTGCTGCTTCCGGCGCAAAGCCCGGCTGACTGGTTGCATTACCGAGGCCCCGGGCTTGACGGCATCTCAGATGAAAAACTGCCTGAGCTGCTGGCCGGTAAAAGCCTGAGTATCGCTTGGAAAACCCAACTGGGGACGGGCACCTCATCGATCACGGTGGCTGGAAACCGCGCCTACTCCATGGGCAACGAAAAAAACCAGGACATTGTCCGCTGTCTGGATGTCAAAACCGGCAAGGAACTCTGGCGTCACGCTTACCCACAAGATCTCGACCGGCGAATGTTTGAAGGCGGCACCGCAGCCACGCCCACAGTTGACGGGAACAGGCTCTACACCGTCAGTCATCAGGGCGACCTTTTCTGCCTGGACGCACTCACCGGCAAACAACTCTGGCAGAGGAACTACCTGAAGGACTTTGCAGGGCGCCGCCCCGAATGGGGTTACGCCGGGTCCCCCACGGTGGACGGGAACCTACTGCTTTTGGACGTGGGCGGCATCGGGGCCTCGACGGTGGCACTGAATAAAGTCACCGGGGAAACCCTCTGGAAAAGCGGCGATGACGCGGCCGGCTACGGATGTGTGAAGCCGGCCACTCTGGAAGGCAAACGCACCGCCCTCGTTTTTAAGGCGCAGGCCATCGTGGGCCTCGACGCCAAAGACGGAAAGGAACTCTGGCGGCTTCCTTGGAAAACCAACTACGACGTCAACGCGGTCACGCCCCTGGTTTTCGGGGACAAAATTTTTGTTTCCAGCGGCTACGGCACGGGCAGCGCGCTCCTGTCGGTTTCCGGCGGGCAAGTCACCGAGCTCTGGCGCAGCAAAAGCCTGCGCGCGCATGTTAATACGCCGGTGTTCTGGCAGGGCCATATCTACGGGTTTGACGGCCAGGCAGATTCCCGTGGAACCCTGGTTTGCCTGGATGCCGCGACGGGAACCCTCCAGTGGAGCGACAAATCGTTCCGATGCGGCTCGTTGATCATGGCGGATGACAAACTGATCGCCCTGAGCGAACGCGGCGAACTGCTCATTGGCAAGGCGACGCCCGCCGGGTTTAAGCCGCTGCTCCAATCCCCCATACTCGGGGGCCGTTGCTGGGTGCAACCGGCCTACTCAGGGGGCCGGGTTTTTGTTCGCAACAACCAAGGGGATCTGGCTTGCGTTGATTTTTCCGCCCAATAATCCGGGCTCCCTGCGGTTGTGCCTTCGGCCGCAGCCGTTGCCACTTTTTTGTTCTCTGATTCCTCCCATGAAATCCCGCCTCCCCGTTGCGACCCTCCTCCTCACCCTTCCTTCTCTGGCTCTGGCAGAAAACTGGCCACAATGGCGTGGACCCGCATTCAACGGAGCCACCTCCGAGAAAGGGCTTCCCGCCCATTGGAGCGCGACCGAAGGGGTTCTCTGGAGCCTGCCGCTCCCTGGCGTCAGCGGGGCTACTCCGGCCGTGTGGGAGGACTCGATTTTTGTTTCCAGCCCGGACGACAACAAAAACCTGCTCCTACTTTGCGTAAACCGCAAAGACGGCAAGGTGCGCTGGCAGAAAGAAATCGCCACGGGCAGCAACATCGAAAAAGGCCGAGGCAACATGGCGTCGCCCTCGCCTGTGACCGATGGCAAAACGGTTTATGCGCTCTTCGGCACGGGCGACATCGCGGCCCTGGATTTTAGCGGGAAAATCCTCTGGCAACGCAACCTCGGCGCCGACTACGGCAAGTTCGCCATCATGTGGACTTACGGCGCGAGCCCCTTGCTCTTTGAAGGCAAACTCTACGTCCAAGTCCTCCAGCGCAGCCCCGCCCCCGCGGATTACCCGGGCCTCGCCGGCGCGGGCGGCGATCGGGAAAGCTACCTGCTGGCGCTGGATCCCGCCACGGGCAAGACCCTCTGGAAACAGATCCGCTCCAGTGACGCCAAGTTGGAGTCCATGGAAAGTTACGCCACCCCCATGCCGCACATCGGGGCCGACGGGAAAAGCCAGTTGCTGGTGGTCGGGGGCGATTGTTTAACGGGGCATGACCCTGCCACGGGAGCTGAACTGTGGCGCGGATACGGCATCAACCGGAAAAAAGGGGAATGGATGCGGGTGGTACCCAGTCCGGTGAGCGCTGCCGGGTTGGCCCTTGTTTCCGGGCCGAAAAAAGAACAGCTCATCGCGTTCCGCACCGATCTCAAAGGGGACATCACCGAGAAAGGTTTGGCGTGGAGTTTCGATGAGAAAAAGACGCCCGATGTCTGCACACCGGTGCTCTACGAAAACAAACTCTTCGTGCTCGATGGCGACTCCCAGACGCTCACCTGCCTGGACCCAAAAACCGGGGAGAAAAAATGGCAGGGCAATTTAGGGGAACGCACAGTGATCCGCAGTTCGCCGATCGCCGCCGACGGCAAAATTTACATTCTCAACGAAAAAGGCACGGTTTTGGTGTGCGAAGCCGGCGACGACTTCAAGCTGCTCGCCACCATCGCCATGGGGGGCAAGGAAGGGGCGCGCTCCTCCATTGTGGCCTCCCACGGGCAGCTCTTCATCCGGACCACCGATGCGCTGCACTGCGTCGGGAAATGAACCGCCCGCAACCTCCGCCCAACGCCCTTCAGGCCAGCAGATCAGCCGAACCCCTTCCATTCATTTGCGGCCGGCCGGCCTCCATCGGATCCGGCCAAGCTGCGCGAAAGGGCCCGGGATAAGTCAGAACGGCGCCCCGCCTCGATGACCTCACAGCACTCGATGGGCGTATCATTGAGCGATCTGATCACTCTCGGATGACCGCTGGTAAACGAGTCGACGCGATCGCTCGCGCGCCTAACTTTTCACTGACATACCCACCCAATCCCTCGATGTCTATGGCGTCCACGCCATCATCCTTCGTCTCCTCGGCATCGAGCGCACCGGCCTCACCCACCGCAGCAACGGCGTGGACCGCCGCATTGCGGAAGCGCACGGGCGCGTAATCAAAGGCACCATGGCCTCCCCGGCTCTCCCTCTCATGAAGGCTCTCACCTGCCTGCTCTGCCTCCCGTCGTTCGTCACGCACATCGCAGTGTGGGCAGCGGATCCACCGCCCTATCCCGTGGCTACCTTCAGCATTGAGCAGGCGATCATCAACCCCGCCAACCCGGCCTGGTCCCCGCGCATGAGCTACAATCATGACTCGGACATCACCCGCTTCCGCGGACGCTATTTCGCCGCGTGGAATGCCAATCCGGAGATTCCTGAGCAAGCGCGGCCCGGACAGCTCAACTACCTCTCCGTCAGCGACGACTTCCAGCACTGGTCGAGGCCCGTCCCCATCTTCACCAGCCAGGGCGGTGCCGTCTCTCCCGTGGACAGCTCAGGCGGCGAGCTTCAGTGGCAGCCGAACTTCATCAACTACCACGACCAGACCCTCTTCTGCGCCTGGAGCGTCACCGGACGCAATGCCGCCGCCTACGTCTCACGTTCCACAGATGGCCTGCATTGGGAAAACACCCGTATCACAGAGCCGCTGCCGGATAGTTACGACCGGAGCGCCTCCCCAGGTGCCACCCCTTTCCCCTCCAATCACGGACTTCTCACCCGGGCAGGGACTATGCTTTTTCCCATCTGCCTCGTCCCGGCCACCGCTGCCCGAGGGAAATTTCTCCAGGTCGCCGCGCTCATCAGCGAGGATGGTGGCAGCACCTAGCACTGGGGCGATTTCACCCCCGTTATGCCGGTGAAGCCGTTTTTGAAACCCGGCAGAACCAACACCGGCAAGAAGCAGGAGATCCGCACCTGGGAGCCGCACTTCTACGAGCACCCGGATGGCAGGATTGGCCTGCTTGTGCGTGTCTGCAATACTGCACCTGAAGACGGCCTCACCTCCGACCAGATGATGCTCTAGGCAGACAGCAGCGATGGAGGCCGCACCTTCACCCCGCTCCGGCCAGCCGACATCCAGACGATCTCCAGCCGTCACATGAGCTTCAGCATGGCACGCTCCCCCAGCGACCTCCTGCTTGCCGCCAACGACTGGCTCACCGGCTACTCCCCTTACCCACGGGACCGTCACTTCCTGGCCCTTTACCTCAGCCCGGTGTGTGATCCCGACCTCCTCATCCCCGGCCCAGTCATCCAAAAGCCGGGAGCCCTTGGCCACTACCCCAATGGCGAAATCAACGACGGCGAACTCATCCTCTCCTACAGCCACGGGATGAAACCGCGCGACCTCCTGGCTTGCCGGATCAAAGGACTGCCAGACTTCCAGGACCCGTTTTTCCTCCAGCGGGAAAGCCGCCCCAAGGTGGAGATCGATTCCGCCACGCACACCGCCCTTTTCCCGGAGACCTTCAGCAGCCTCGGTCTCGTGCTCACGCCACAACTGAGCAGCGCCCCGCAGATCACTCTCGACTTCACCGCCCGCCTTCTCACCATGCCCAACTCTTATCCGGGACACTCCCCGGATGAGGCCGTGAACAGCCTCACGCTGCTCACCATCGGTGCCGTCGACCACCACCACACCCGACTCCGCGTCACCCGCCCCACACCGCCGTATGACCTCCAGCTCCTCAAAGGCAACCAGTGGGTGAAAATCGCCGAAGTCGGCCTGCGCCAGCCCATCCCCATCCGCATCACCCTGACCGACAGCAGTTACAGCGTCCAGGTAGGTGAGAGCGAACCCGTCAGCATGCCCGGTCGCCTCAACCGCAAAATCAACTTTGGCGGCTTCTACACGCCACCCATCGCCTATCCCACCACCGGCACCTTTGAGCTGGATTTAAAATCCGTGCGCGTCCGCTAACTCCGCATCGTTCGGCCTCCGGTTGATGCAACAGCGCTCTCTCGATGGATTCGGGGTCAGGGGCAGCGGTGCACAATCCGGATAGCGTCGCCACTCTCCGGACTGGCAAGCCAGCGTCGGCTCTGTTTGCCTGTCGCCCAGTGAATCCAAGCCCCTCTCTCCAGCAGGCCGCGCCTGCCTCATCCGCCCGGCCCGCTGGCAACCTTCGCTGGCTGATGGTCTTCATGGCGTTCTCCGCCACAGCAATCAATTACATCGACCGAGCCAACCTCGGCGTTGCGGCCCCCTACATCGCCAAGGACCTGAATCTCTCTTCGGAAGCCACCGGCGCACTCCTGGGCGCCTTTTTCTGGACCTACGCCGCCTTTCAACTCCCCTCCGGCTGGTTCATCGACAAGGTGGGCGCCCGAATCGCTTACGCCGGGGCCGTGGTTTGGTGGTCCTTGTTCACCGCCGCCGCAGCGCTGGCCAACACCTTCGGCTGGCTGTTCGGAGCCCGACTCCTGCTCGGGATCGGCGAAGCGCCCGCCTACCCGAGCAACGCCAAGATCGTTGGGGAATGGTTCCCTCGGCGGGAACGGGCCTTGGCCACCAGCATCTTTGACAGCGGCAACCGGTTCGGCACGGCTCTTTCCCTGCCGATTGTCTCCGCCATCATCGCCCAATTCGGCTGGCGGATGTCGTTTGTCATCACCGGCGCACTGGGCCTTGTCTGGACATTTTTCTGGCTGCGAATCTACCGCCCGCCGGCGGAACATCCAACGGTGACCCCCGAGGAACGCGCCTACATCGAGTCCGATCAACCGCAGACAGCCGGAGACACCCCGGCCGCCACCGTGCGCTGGCGCGACCTCTTTCGCTACCGGACCATCTGGGGGATGATGCTCGGGTTTTTCTGCCTCAACTTCGTCATCTATTTCTTCAGCACGTGGTTCCCCACCTACCTTATCAAAGCGCGCGGCTTTGACCTCAAACAGATGGGCTTGTTCGGGATGATCCCCGCCATCGTGGCCATCTTCGGTGGCTACCTGGGCGGCTACGTGTCCGACCGGCTGGTGCGCAGCGGGATGCGGCTGACGCTGGCCCGGAAAATCCCCTTGGTAGGCGGCATGTTCCTCTCCTCGAGCATCGGCCTTGCGGTGCTCGTGGAAAGCACAACGGCAGCCATCGCCCTGATGTCGCTCTCCTACGCCAGCCTGTCTTTTGCGGCTGCCAGTATCTGGTCGCTCCCGGCCGATGTCGCGCCTTCCCGCAATCATGTCGGGTCCATCGGTGGCATCCAAAACTTCGCCGCCAACATGGCCGGAGTCTGCATCACCACTTTTGTGGGCGTCGCCCTCGCCCGGACTGGGGGGTTTGTGGTGCCCCTGCTGGTGGCGGGCGGTTTCTCCCTTCTGGGCGCGTTCTCTTACCTCTTCATTCTGCCCGAGATCAAACCGCTGGTGCCCAGGGAGTAAACGGGGGTTACAGAGAGCATTGAGGGCGGGCTTCTCAGGCAGGCGCAAAGAATTATTGCTCCAGAAGGGAGCCCTGAAGGGCCCTCTTTGTAAGAGGACCGTCCCCCGTTGCGCGCCCCGGACAATGGGTTTCACGCAGGCAAGGGAGACTGCGGAGAGGGTTCGGGAAGGGCTTGGTTCGGGGAGCTTTGCATTGCTCCAACGCCGCCCAATGGCAGGGACGCTGAAACGCCGGGGAGACCTCTTGGGCGGGAGCAAATCGGCTTGGGAATAAAAAAGAGCGCAGCGACCGAAAAAAATCCTTGCGACTGAGATTCAGTCTCATTTAGCAAAAACCCCGTCATGTTTACCCTCTTTACTCCCCTGTCCCGCGGGTCCGCCACGGCCCGCCCCTGGCCCCGCGTGCTCTCCGCAGGGATCTCCCTGCTCTGCCTTCCCGCGTTCGCGCAGCCGACCACCAAGCTCGAGGATGTCGTCGTTGAGGCGGAATCCGATCAGACCGTGCAAGCCCCTTTTCTACCCGCAGTCCAAGGCACCCGGATCAATGCGGGGAAAAAGACCTCGGTAATCGATCTCGATGCGCTGCCAACGATCACCAACAACAACTACCGCCAAGCCCTGGCGCTGACCCCGGGCCTCCTTGTGAGTGAGGAAACCACCCCCTTGGTGAGTATCGGTTATAGGGGCCTGGATCCGAGCCGGGTGCAGTTCACCCAGGTGCTCAAGGACGGCATCCCCATTCACGCGGATCAATTCGGGTATCCGGAAGCCTATTACACCCCGCCCCTCGACACGGTGGACAGGATCGAGTTTACCCGGGGCGGAGCGGCGCTCATGTTCGGACCGCAACCCGGGGGCGCTCTCAATTACGTCACCCACCGGCCCCGGCAGGACCGGCCATTTTCATTCGGCACGGCGCACACGTTTGGCAGCAACTCCTACTACTCCACGTTCAGTTACATGGATGGCACGGAGGGGCGCCTGGGTTATTACGGCTACTTTAACCACCGGGAAGGCCAGGGGTTCCGCACCGCCAACAGTGATTTTGGGCTCAACGCCGGCAACATCAAACTCGTGCTCGACGCCAGCACCGACAGCCGCTGGATTTTGAGCCTGGAAGCGTATGAGGAAAAGCACGGCGAACCGGGCGGACTGACCTTTGCCACTGGCCCGGACGCGGTGAACTACAACGAGAACCGCAACGCGGCCTCCCGCTTGAGTGACCGATTTGAGCTGCAGCGTTATTTCGCTTCACTGACTTGGGAGAAGGACTTCTCGGAGGCCACCAAGATGCTCTCCAACGCGTGGGCCTCCTCTTACACCCGGTATAGCTCACGCCAGCGAGGAGGCGGGTTCGGCACCCTCCCCACCGGTCCGCTATCGCAATCAACCACCATCGAAGAGCAGAAGTTCTTCACCCTGGGACTCGAATCCCGGCTCCGACACGACTACGAGCTCTGGGGCGGCACCCATACCGTTGCCGGCGGGCTCCAGTTTTATCACACACAATCCCCGCGCGAAGATCGCCGGGGCGACACGGGCAAAGCCCGCGGCGGCGCGCTCCGGAGTGACAGCGACCGGGAGGTGACGTATCTGCCGTTTTTCGTGGAGAACAGGTTCCACTGGGGTGCGTTCTCGATCACGCCCGGCGTGCGTTTTGAGAACATCTGGCAGGGGGTGAAGGAGAACCGCGACGTGGAAAAGACGGCCAAGGGCATCCCGCTTGCCGACGAGAAGGAATACAACTTCGTGCCGCTGCTGGGCTTGGGCACGGAATACGAGCTCGCGCCGAACGTGCAGATCTACGGCAACGTATCGCAATCCTACAGGCCCAAGCTTTACACCCAGACGGTGCCAACCGGGGGCACCACGCTCATTCCCCAAGACCTCAATGAAAGCCAAGCATGGCAGTATGAAGTCGGGTTCCGCGGCAAACCCGTTTCATGGGCGTCCTGGGATGTGAGCGCATTTCTCATGGATTTCGACAATCAGATTGGCCGGGTGGCGCTCCCCG
Source organism: Verrucomicrobiia bacterium (assembly GCA_040374425.1). Lineage (GTDB taxonomy): Bacteria > Verrucomicrobiota > Verrucomicrobiia > Chthoniobacterales > Chthoniobacteraceae > CAIURC01. The sequence continues at coordinate 13,704 of JBEIUI010000036.1, forward strand.
GGGGATTCAGCACCCTGGCCAACGTAGGCCGCGCCCAACACAAGGGAGTTGAGGCGGCTCTGGAGGTGGACCTCATCGGGCTAGCCGACACGACTGCACGGCACCCCAGCCAGGTGCCGGCCGGGAAGGAAGCTGTTCCCGCTGAAAAAAGTCTGGTGGAACGGTTCGGCTCGTTGCGGCTCCACGGCAACGTGACATTGCTCCAAGCCGAGTTCGTGAGCGGCCCGCTCGACGGGTTCACTCCGCGTTACGCGCCCGACTACCAGTTCCGCACCGGGTTGACCTACGATTGGCGCAACCGCTTCAAACTCGCGCTGCTGGGCACGTTTGTCGGCGACAGTTTCGCGGACGACGCAAACACCGCGGAGCGCCGGATGCCCGCTTACATGGTGTGGGATCTCACGATGGAGGCCAAGGTTTACAAAGACTCCGTGAGCGTGAACGCCGGGATCAACAACCTCTTCAACGAGGATTATTACGCCCGGGTAAACGACAGCGGGATCGATCCCGGCTACGCCAGAAACTATTACGCGGGTTTTTCGCTCAAGTTTTAAGGGCGTCGTTCTTGGGAGAGGGCCGACGGTTGCGCGGGGAAGAGAGATCCTACCCCGCGACCGTTGGCCCTCTTTTTTTTGCAAGGCACGGGCACCATGGCTCCGAGAATGCCGCCGACAGGCGCACCCGGAGTTGACTGGCCCACCATCTCCTTACCGGAGCCACTCCGCTCCTAAGCCGGGCCGCTCTATAAACGCCAATCCAGAGTCTCCGCTCCTAAGCCGGGCCGCTCTATAAACGCCAATCCAGAGTCTGCACGCGGGCCTGCCGGGTTAGGCCGAGGGCGGAAAAACCCAGAGCGCCGGGCGCCCCACGTTGCAGTGCACGGCGCGCCCCAAAAGGGTCAGCCCAGCCCACGAATAAAACAGATGATTACGCGCCAAGTTGCCAAGCCCAGTCCCCGACCCGCGCTTCTGGAGCGCCTCTAGCCGCCGTTCAGTGGAAGGGATGGGATAAAAAATGGTCTGCAAAACCCTATCCGAGCTGCCGTCCTCGCCGATGAGCCCTGCAAACCGCTCAATCCACGACACAGCGTCGAGCCTGTCGGTGGCCACGGCGCGATCGGCCGCAAAAACCGATCCCCGACTCAAAGCGGGAAAAACGAGCAGACTCAAAAAAGTCCAGAGCGTCATCCAGCAAGCGTGCCCGAAAAGAGCTTCCGCCGGGAACCGCTGGGCCCAGTCAAAGAGCCAGCCGCCCAAGCTGGCGCCGGCAAGGTTCCAGCCCAGAGCCAAAAGAAAATCGCGCCGCGGCAACGCCTGAGCGATCTGCCAAGTGCGCCGACGCAGTTCCAGCGCCGTCTCGGCCGCCGGGAGGGTTTCCAGCCAGGCGGCGGGAAAAAGCCCCCGCGCCCGTTTACCGATACCGACGATCCCGCCGGTAAACGCGGGGTCGGCTGTCGCGGCCACCCACACCTGCCCGCCCGGCCCCGGGAATTCCCGGACCGCCGCCCCAGTGAGGAGCCAGAGGAGAGGTTTGCGAGCAAGGGCCAAGGCAAGCATTCCCACAAAAACAGCCGCGCCGAATCCGGATGTGCACCGCAAGCTTGCATAACTCAGAGCCCCCAGCCCCCCCATCAGTCCCGTGTGGACGAGCACCCCGCGGCCCCAACCCCGGAGAAACACACCCGGCCGCGGCTCAGGCATCAACCGCGCCCCACCCACCCAGTCAAACCCGGCTTGCACAAAAACAACCGCCAAGAAAAGAAGACAAACGTCCATGAGAGAAAGACGCACGAACCCGATACAACTCAGGCCGAGCCCGGCCATAACAACCCAAAATCCCACATTGGTGATACCGAGACGAAGGCGCTGACGGGCGAGTTGATTTTGTGCGGGCATCATGGGACGCCGACGATAGCAGGCATCCCGAGGAAGTCTGCAGGAGACCACACAGGAACCTCCTCTGCCCCCCTTTGAACCCGCTGCAACACCCGCTTATTGAAACCAAGCCGGTTTGCCGTCCGAACGCAAAACACCCAGATGGAGAACCGTCTGCGGGACTTTCACTACGGTTTCATCCCAACGAATCACCGCTTGATCGCCGTCCCTTCGCAAAATGGAGACGGTAGTGCCTCTGGGCAATTGCACCCAACCGTAATTGCGGCCGTCGCGGATCGCCCAGACCCGCAAATCGGTGGCGGCAACTGCGGCTTGGACAACAGCGCCAGTTTCCGAGGCGGCCTCAAGATCCTGCGCCACCGGATCCGATGCGCGTTCAGGAATCAAAAAACGGAGCGGTGAGTCGGCTTTAATCAACGCCGGGACGAGATTCTTTAGCGGGGGGAGCTGCGGGAGATGGGATTCGATCTTGGGCGAGAACTGGCTGACCACGCCGGCGACTAAGCAGAGAGAACAAAACCCAAAAAACAGGTTCCAACGCATGCCGTAGTTTCTCACGGGCGAACAAACGGAACGCAAGTAAAAATAATTTCTTTATTCCCGGTGGAACAAACGGGGCTTTACCCAGGGTGCATTCTCTCTACTCCCCCTGTGGCAACACATCAAAAAACCAGAACGCTCCGGCGCGGGCTCATTACTCGCGGGGATCCGCTGTGTTCGGCTCGAGCAATTCGCAATCCACGGAAGCCGGCCTGGCCTCCTTGTCGGGCACGGCGGCAAGGCCGTCAGCCGCTGGAACAGACGCCACCGGCTGGGACGGACGCGCCGCAAAGACGACTCCCTCCGCTTTCGCGAGGTCCTCAATCGCGTCCATCGCCCGGAGACTCACGGCCTCGAGTTCAGTCGCCGCCCCCAGCACGGCTCCATCTGCATCCACGAGTTTCTGCAATTGCGCCAGCTCACCCGCGAGTAGAGTGCGGGAGGCGCGGAGACGGCGCCCAATTTCAGCCACCACGGCGCGGGCGTATTCGAGGCGATGATCCGCGGCGTATTTCTCGGCCGCCGGGGGGAACCCCGTGCTGACAATCCCCTCAAGATGTGCATCGAGAGCGGCCCGAGCGGGTTCATGGAACCGGCGCACTTTATCCTCAACGGGCAGGCCTAACGCGCCGTCCGTGCCGAGAACGCGGAGACAAACGCGGCGTTGGGTGCGTAAAAGCAGCCAGTCGGCCCAAGTTTTCTGGACGGGAACGGACTCCGCAGGAACGCTCGCCGGGGACAGCGCCGAACGGGTTGGGGCTTTGAACTTGGAGAGAACCCCGTGACCGATGTCGCCCAAATCGAATCCCGCGGTCTGCATCTCAGCCCGGACGGCCTCGGGGATTTCCAGGCCCAGGTTTTCCTCATCGACCCTGGCCTTGAACTGGGAGCGGATCTCGTCGGCGAGCTTGAGCTCGGCGCTGACGAGCAACCCGTTCCAACGCAACGCGCACAGATCCGCGAGGCTTTCCCCGCCTTCGAACCACACTTTCAAAGCCGCCCGCATTTCCTCACGCACGGCAGCAGCCCTGACCCGGATCAGCTCGGTCACCTGGCGTTCATGCTCCTCGTGTAGGCGATGGAACATGCGGCCCCAATCCGAGGCCCCCAGACGATCCACCGCCGCGATTTGGGCGCTCAACATGGCCGTCTTTTCTTTGCGTTCCTGCTGCTGGCGACCGAGTTCGCCAACCGCACCGTGTCTGGCCACCGCCGCCGCCTCTCCGCAGAGATTGCGGGCCTGCCGCAGGCTGTCGCGCACGAACTCCAGCGTGTAATCGCTGCTGTTGAGATAGTCGGTGAGGTCCTGCAGAAAAGCGTCAAACGCCGCACGATGGCGGCTCGGCTCGCTGCTGCCCGTGATGAACTCGGAGGCTGCGCCGAGCAGGTCCACCGCGTGAATCCGGACCCGCCCGGCGATGTAAGCTTCCCGGAGCGGCCCTGTCATCGACAACGATGTAAATGCCTCGATGACCCGCTCGGGATGCTCGCTCTCGGCGCTGGGCCGAAGCGTGCCGTCGGGGGCAAGATCCCGTTTTCCGGCATCGAGATTCACCACGATGAAAATCCGGCTAAAGAGCCCAAGCAGCTGGTTGAACTCGGCAAAAACCTGCTCGAGAAAGAGGTTGTCGGTTTTGACCACAAAAACCGCGCATGCTGCGCTTTCCCGGAACTCGCGGGTAAGCACGTCGTAGCCGAAATTCATCCGGCTGTAGAGACCCGGCGTGTCCACCAGCACCGTGGCGGACTCGGCCAGACGCGGCACCGGCAACTGGATGTCGATGCGCCGGATAGCCTCCGGAAAAGAGGAGCGCGGATCAAAGGTCTCGCCCCGGCTCTCCGCGACACGGATCTGTTCCACCAGGGTGCGGTGGGCGTCGGCCACCACCTCGGAGAGGAGGGATTTGTCGGCGAAAACCGATTCGCGGCCGTTGTAGCGAGTGGTCGAAAAACACGGTTCCTCGCTGTTCCGCACAAACACCAGGCAGGGGTATCCGGGCAGCGAAGTCACCTCGCTGACGTAAGACCCGCTGATCGCGTTCATCAACGTGCTCTTACCGCTCTTGAGCGGGCCGAAAATCAGCAGGTAAGCCTGTTGATCCCGCACTTTGTCGGTGAGCGACCGCAGATGGGCCCGGATCTCGTGCAGCGGGGTGAGCAATCCCCCGAGTGCGTCTGCGCGGCTCTCGAACTTTTTGGCAGCCGCATCCAGCGCGTTCGGCAGGGGCTCAAGAGCCTGGGCGCACATCCCACAGAACCGGGAGATTTCGGTCTTCATGGGCGCACACGGTTCAACCTTTGGAGACAAACGTCAACCCCCCAACACGGCGCTCTCTCGCGGAGCCCCGGCGGCCTCGGTGCCCCGGGTTCCGGTGCATCAGGGTTTGTACCCACAGCCACCTCCACGTGCGGCCGCACCGACGCCTTCATCGACAACGTTGTCGAGAACGGAGTGCACGTGCATGACCTCCAGGCCACCATCCTCCAGCAACTCGGCATCGACCACGAACGGCTCACTGACCGGTTCCGAGGCCGCGACTTCCGGCTCACCGATGTGCAAGGCAAAGTGGTCAAAAACATCCTAAGCGAAACGCTCCCGCCCGACTCCCCTGCGCCAGCGCTTTCACAATTTAACACGCTGGCCTCTCGACAGGACAAAATCCGGCACACTAGTTAATGGGCATGAAGATTATTCAGGAGTTCAAGGAATTCGTAGACCGCGGCAACGTCGTCGATCTCGCCGTCGGTGTCGTCATCGGCGCGGCGTTCAGCAAAATTGTGACGTCCCTCGTGGAAGACGTGATCATGCCGCCCATCGGCAAAATCCTGGGCAACCTCGATTTCAGCAACCTTTACCTGCCGCTTTCAGACAAAATCACGGCAGGTATTTCCCTCGCCGAAGCCAAGAAACTCGGACCGGTGATCGCTTGGGGCAACTTCATCACGGTCGGCTTGAACTTTCTCATCGTGGCGTTCTGCATTTTCCTGTTGGTCAAAGCCGTCAACACGATCAAGAAAGCCCGCCCCGCAGCGGCTCCAGCCGACCCGGCCGACGTGCTGTTGCTCCGGGAAATCCGGGACCTTCTCAAGCCTCGGGGGTAGGTCCTCCCTTATCACTGGAAGGGAGTGCTGCATCGGCAAAGAGAGAGTAGGGCCGGGGAAAGCCCCCCGTTTCTGCGCACCCCGCCCGCATCGCCCACACGCAACTTATGGGCGAAGCCCCGTCAATATGATCGCCCGGCCCAAAGAGCCGGCCGGGGCGTCCCGCTCCTACTCCACCGAATCTCGGAGCTCGGCTTTGACCTCTTTGAGGATCTTGGAGTACTCCCGGGAATGGACCTCCATCCGGCGCGACACGTCCTCCATTCCGGTGCCTTGGCCGCGAATGGTGTAGGGAAACAGGGAAACCAGAAACGCGTCTCCCGCGCCCTTTTCGATCCGAGCCACAAGGCGTTCGACGGATTTCTCGTCCCCCCAGTTTCCGTAGAGCACCTCGCCCATCCGGGTGGCAGGCCGCTCGAACGTCAATTCCCGGCCCGCCTCGCCGGCCGGATGAAAGCCGCGGCTGGTGACTGCATCCGTTAACGCAGCCTCCACCTCCGTGAGGGACGCCGCGCGGACCTTGAGAAAAGAAGTGGGCGCATCCTGATGAAACACCGCGCAGCCCCCGAAGAGCCCCGCCACACCGAGGCAGACCAAAAGACGCGCGACGGCGGCACCCCGTTTCACGAAGCCAACTGAACCGGCTGAAAATCTCGCATTCACAGGCTCCCCATTAATCAGCCTAGGGACGTTGCGCCAGCCTCGAAATGGCCTTTTGGAGGGACTCCATGGGCAGCCCGATGACGTTGCTCAAAGAGCCCTCCACACGTTCGATCAATTCGCCGTCGTCGTCCTGGGCCGCGTAGGCGCCCGCTTTGTCGAGGGGCCCAATTCGTTGCAGATACGCCCGACGGTGTTCGGCCGACAACGTCCTGAAATGGACTTGGGTGACTTCTACAAACCCGTGGGTAGCGCCCGCAGCGTTGACCAGCCAGACCCCGGAAAACACGGCGTGCGTTCTACCGTTGAGCTCCTCCAACATCGCTTCCGCCACCGCCATGTCCGCCGGCTTCCCAAACACCCGGCCATCAAAGGCCACCAACGTGTCCACCCCGAGCACCCAGCGTCCGGGACGTCCCGCTGCGACGGAACCGGCTTTGAGACGCGCGTTAAAAAGCACCATCTCCGCAGGCGTGAGATGCGGCGGCGAAATCTCAATCACCTCCGCCGGCTCCACCTCAAACACGTACCCGTGCTCCGCCAAAAGCTGCCGGCGCCGGGGCGACGCAGAGGCGAGGATCAGCGGGGCGTTCAATGAAAAATTCATAGTCTGCAGCACTCCAATCCGGTGGTTTCAACCGAGGCGCACCCTCATTTTTCGATGGGAAAATCAAACTGCGGCGAGGGCAGCTCTTTGTAGCCGGCGGGAACCTCAAACAGTGCGGGATCCACGGGCTTTTCCTCGGCCGAGACCAGGTGCGTGGTCACTTTCTGGCCGTTGATCGTCAAGTCAGCGCGCATCACCATCCCGGGGAAATCGCCGGGTTTGGGCGTCAATCCCCCGGCCAAACCGGCAAGACCAGCGCGGAGGGTCTTTTCCATCGCCGCCGCCAGCTCCGCAGCCTTGGGATAATCCTTTGCTACCCAGTAGGTCGCGGCCACACCCGGCCCCGCCCATGTGAAGACCTCGCACTCCCGACCTTCAACCGCTTCCTTTCGCCCGGCCGGCACCAGCTTCGGCGCGGCAGCCCCGGAATCCGGCTTCAAACTTTGCATCTTCTCCAAAAGTGACCGGGTCCGGTCCGCCGGGATTTTCATATAACTCTTCTGCCCGTGCATCAGCGTAACCACGTCGCCGGTGGCTCCGTCGGTGAGGGTGCTGAGCTGCGCGGCGATGTCCACCCGCGATTTGCTGTCTTTGATGTGCACGGTCATGGGCCCCGACTGCATGCTGCCTTCCACCCGCTGCACAATCACCCAATCCGCCTCCCCTCGTTCCAAGCATCCGAGCAAAACCAGTCCGCAAAACATTGCACGTTTCATGGAGCGTTATGCTGAGGGATCCGGCCACGGGCAGAAAGGCGAAAAGCGGTCTGATGCGGTGGGGCTACCCGCGCTCTGCGGAGACAAAAAAGGGCGGCGCGGCGAACCGATCGCCTCGCCGCCCTGGAAAAAGGGCCTTCAGAAACCGCTCGGGCAGCTCAAGCCGCTTTGCCGTGATGACACACCAACTGCGCGGCGGGATCGATCTGCCAACGAGCCGCCACCTGGGCCAGATCCGGAGTGACCGACCAGCGGTCAGCCAACGCCTCCCCCGTATGGGCCGGGTTGCCTCCCTTAAGCTCCATACAACCGGTGTTGTCCCCAATCCGGCGGAGCAATTCGAGGTCATCCCCGTTCAAAAGCAACTCCGGCAATGCCCCAAGCTCCGAGATTTTCTCCTCAATGGCTTTGGCGTTGGGGCCCGCCTCCTGGATCATCGTCGGGATCACACTCCGGACCGGTCCATGGGAAAGATTCCAAAGACAGGAAAGCTGCAAGAGCGTGAGCCCGAGGCGATCGGCCACCGCACGCATCTGCTCGATTTTCGCGGTACCCGCCTCCACCCAGCCCGCCGGGCGATAGGTACGGTGATCGTATTTTGGAAACTCATGCCCGGGCTTCACATCCCCATGGAACAACCCGCCGTAATCGACCACCCGAGTCATGATTTTGACGTCGTGTTTTTTCGCCGCAGGCAAACAGAGCGACCCCGGCCAGGGCTCCAGCGGGTTGAGGATGATCATCGCCCAATCCAGGAGGGGACCAAACCGCTCAAAGTTCAGAATCACATCGAGGGTGAATCCGTTGGCAGGTCCGGGCGCAACCCCGAGCCGCCGCGCCAGGCTCTCCTCGAGCATCCGATCCATGGCATTCCAAACGGAGTCCTGGGTGTATCCGATGGAGTCCGGGTTGTGCAGCATGAGGCAGTCGAAATAATCGGTCCGACAGCGCTCCAGGGATTTCTCGGTGGCCATCCGCACGTAGCCGGCGTAATCGGCTTTGGTGCGCAACCGCGCATCGGTGAATCGCGGGTAGCCTTTGGAACCATCCCGTTGACCGGTGTAAAAGTCGTGCCCAATCATGCCCACCAAGGCGTAACTCTCCCGGGGCAACCCCGCGAGGGCCTCCCCCAACATCGCGTCCGCGGCGCCGTTCCCATAAACGTCCGCGGTCATGAAGGTGCGGATGCCCGATTCGTAGGCATGCCGAATGGCAGCAATAAAACGCGTGTCGTCCAGGGGCTCGCCAAAATGCATGAAGCGGCCGCCACTCCAGGTTCCGTAAGCAGTGCGGGTAAGATCCATATCGTTGGGATTTAATTAACCGGCACTGAGGCCGGTGGAAACACGGATTTTGGCAAAGTCTCAGCCCCGGTTGCTCGGGAGATGATGGGAATTGCGTGGAGATCCGGCGGCCCCGCCCGGCGTGACAGCCCCCTTGAAACGCCAAAAGGCGCGTCCCGAAATGGGACGCGCCTTGGGAAGACCGCGCGGAGGCGAGCTGCCCGCCTATTTAAACCACTCGAAGTGGAAAAATTCCCCGGCCGGCTTGTCGAGCCGCTCGAAGGTGTGCGCGCCGAAGTAATCGCGCTGGGCCTGCAGCAGGTTGGCCGGGAGCCGGTTCTGACGGTAACTGTCAAAATAGGCCAGAGCCGCGCTGAAAGCGGGTACCGCCACCCCGTGGGCGATGGCAGTCTGGATGGCCGTCCGCCAGTTGGACTGGGTGCGCAGGATGATGTCCCGGAAATACGGGTCGAGGATCAGGTTCTTGAGCCCCGGGTTGCGGCGATACGCTTCCGTGATGCGGTTGAGGAACTGGGCGCGGATGATGCAGCCGCCCCGCCAGATGCTGGAGATGTCCCCGAAATTGAGGCTCCAGTCGTAGAGTTTTCCGGCCACACCCAACTGCACAAAACCCTGGGCGTAGCTGATGATCTTGCTGGCGTAGAGGGCGTCACGGACCGCCTCGATGAGCTGGGCGCGATCCCCGGTGAACGCGATCGGCGCCGGCCCGGAAAGTTCTTTGCTTGCGGCCACGCGCTCGTCCTTGAGCGAGGAAAGGATCCGCGCTTCGACGGCGCTACCGATGACGCTCAAGGGCACGCCCATTTCCACGGCATGACCCACGGTCCATTTGCCGGTGCCTTTCTGGCCGGCTTTGTCGAGGATGAGTTCCACGAGCGGGGTGCCGGTCTCGGCATCTTTCTTGGTGAAAATGTTGGCCGTGATCTCGATGAGGAAGGAGTTGAGGTCGCCCCGGTTCCAGTCCCCGAAGATCTCAGCGAACTCTTCAGCAGACGGGTTCACCGTCGCCTTGAGAATCGCGTAGGCCTCGCAGATGAGCTGCATGTCGCCGTACTCGATCCCGTTGTGCACCATCTTGACATAATGGCCGGCGCCATCCGGGCCCATGTGGCGGCAGCAAGGCTCGCCCTCGGCCACCGCGGCAATGCGGGTGTAGATCGGGGCGATGGCCTCCCAGCCTTCCTTGGATCCGCCCGGCATGATCGAGGGACCTTTGAGCGCGCCCTCTTCCCCGCCCGAAACGCCCACCCCGAAAAAGTGGATACCCTTTTCCTTGAGATATTTCTCCCGACGCTGCGTGTCGGTCCACAGGGAGTTGCCTCCGTCAATGATGACGTCGCCCGGCTCAAGCAACGGAATGAGCTGCTCAATGACAGCATCCACCGGCGCCCCCGCTTTGACCATGATCTGGGCTTTGCGCGGCCGCTTGAGAGCGCCCACGAACTCTTCAAGAGTCTTGGCGGCCACAAATTTTTTCCCGGCACCGCGGCCTTGGGCGAACTTCTCAGTCACCGAAGTGGTGCGGTTATAAACGGCTACGGAGAAGCCTTTGCTCTCCATGTTGAGGACGAGGTTTTCGCCCATCACAGCGAGGCCGATCAGGCCGATATCACAAGTGGCGGTCATCAGTTTTTTTGAAATGCGGATTTTGGGTTGAAAGGGCGGGGAGGCTACCGGCAAAACGCAAGCTATGGCAAACGGGATTTCAGCCGCTTTCCCTTGGATCGCTTCATTGCCTCCCCAGCGCGGGGTCTGATAGCGTCCCGCCGCCTGATCTCCGAATGAACCTGCCCAACCAGCTCACTGTCGCCCGTTTTTTTCTGACGCTGGTCTTTGTCGCTGCGCTCTCGTCGCAGTGGGCGTTTGCGAGCACCGCCGGGCTGCTGCTCTTTATCGCAGCCAGTCTCACAGACTACTTCGATGGGGCGATTGCCCGGCGCCGCAACCTGGTGACCGACTTCGGCAAGCTCATGGATCCCCTCGTGGATAAAATCATGATGGCGGCTGCGTTCATCCTGCTTGTGCCCCATCACGCGCTGCCGGCTTGGGTGGCCATCACGATGATCAGCCGTGAGTTCCTCATCACCGGGCTGCGGCTCCTGGCGGCCAGCAAAGGCATCGTGCTGCCTTCCGAGAAACTCGGCAAACACAAGACCATCTGGCAGATCGTCACGGTGCTCTACTTCCTGCTCCTGCTTTCCCTCGCGGAAATGGAACAGGCCGGCTGGTTCTTCATCGGCAGCCCTTGGGCGGATGCGTGGAAAATCGGAGGCCCGATCCTTATTGCCGTTGCCCTCGTCCTCACCGTGTATTCCGGGGCGGGTTATTTCTGGCGGAACTGGAAACTCATCAGCGACGGCTCCATTTAAGAGCTCATTGGCCCGCATTGGCCCAACCGAGCGCGGGCACCACCCGCTGCGGGGGGATATCGACTGGCACGTCCCTTGACGTTGGGCGCACGCCCTCGGCGCCCACGGGCGCAACGAGGCGCGCTCATACCGCCAGACTGGCACGGCCAAAGGCCAGCCACCGTTCCGGCCTCAAAGGGAGGCTGTCAGCCCCCCCCCCTATTTTCGCCCCCTCCCTTCCTGGGTGGCAGTGGCCCCCTGTTGATCGGCCTAAATCGATCAGCTCCAGTCAGCGGATTTCCTTTGCCAAACCTGCCCCCGTTTTGACGGGGAGCATGGCTCACTCACGGCCTCTTCTCTCCCGGTCCTCACCGATGAGCCGCGTCCTCGTGTCGGCCACCATCTTGGCGTAAGCCTCCGCCGAAAACACCTCCTGAATCATCAGCAACCGGACCAGGCTAGCGATCCGGATCCGCAATTCCCGGTTCTCCGAGTGAAGCCCCTCCAACGTGCGCAAAGGCCGATGCGCCTTGAGCCCGGGCAACGGAATAATTTTGCGTATCCCACCTTCCTTTGAAATTCGGTCCATAGCTAAGCGCTGTTAGGCATGGGCTTGGGCTTTCCCCCACCCGCTCCCGCCGTCAACGGCCGCCCTCATCTCCCCGGAAACAATATCGCAACCGCACCCTTGGACGGCCGTGCGCCGCTACCCCAGGGCCACTGACCGTTGGAGCCCACTGCGCAACTGCGCCTCGGGCAGGTGCCCCCGGAATTAATCTTTTTAGCCCCCGCGCGTCTCGAAAACGACCGGGCGCTGGGCGGACTCGCCGTGTTGAATGATCTGCCGGGCTTGTGCCGGGGAAAGAAGGCCGATGTCAGCCACGGCGAAGCTGCCGGAAAAAAACGGAGCGAGGGCGAATGAGGAGAGCGAATGAGATGTTCATGCGGGGATGGCCACTTTCTTTACATACGCCCAACGGCACGCAGGGGATCAGGCTCGCGTCGATGAGAAAACGTCGAAATCTCCACTCCCCGGTGGCTGCCGATTGCACCGATATTTTAAAGGTTCTCGCAGGCCGGACACCGTCTACGGCTGATCCGGGCATGGATTGATCTCGCCGTGAACGCCCTGAGTGAGCCGCTCGGCATCCCCGAAAACCCCTCCACACACCTGCACGTCCTCAAGCAGACAGGCATCATCGATGTCCGCGTCGACGCTCAAAGACGGGAATCTCTCATGGTCGCCGTTTTGCGGAACCTGTTGGGCAGGGATGGCACCCCGCTTGACTTTGGCGGGTACAACTTCCGCGTGGACCCGCTGCCCTCCTAGGGGCGCCCCCCGCCTGTTACAGGGGTTTGGGAAAGGTTTCTGCGAAAACGAGGCCACGAAATTGCGAACCGCCGTGATCGGTATTTTGGGAACACTCTAGACGCGCCCTAGGGAAACCCGCGTGCCGGGGCCGCAGAAGGCTGTGGGCATATCAATTGCTCTTCGGAGGAGGCCCACGAGGTCCTTAACAGCAACCCCTAAACGGATTTATGATTGAAACAGAAACGTTCCACATTGAAGCGCTCTTTGAGAAGGCCAGCTCCCTGCCCAACGTACCGAACGTCGTCCGGGAACTTCTTGAGAGCTTCAACAAAGACCGGGTGTCCATTGAAGAAATCGCCGGCAAAATCGCGGCCGACCAGGTGCTCAGCGCCAAACTGCTGCGTCTGGCCAATTCGGCTCATTACCACGTCTGCCGGGAGATCGGCACGGCCAGCGACGCGGTGGCGATGCTTGGTTTTGTGACGGTTCGCACCTTGGTGATTTCCTCCGGGCTGACCGGGAGTTTTAAGCCGATGCCCGGCCTAGACCTGCCCAAGTTCTGGCTGCACAGCCTCAAAGTGGCCAGTGTGGCCAAACACTTTGCCCAGGCGGCGAAACTCAACCGTGAACTGGCATTTACGGTCGGCATGATGCACGGCATTGGCCAACTGCTCATGCACATGGCCATGCGCGAGGAGGTTCAGGAACTCGACAAGACTTCCACCCCGTTTGAGGCCCGGCGTTATCGCCTCGAACGCAACGCTTTCGGATTCGACTACGCGGAGGTGGGCGCAGGTCTCGCCGCGCACTGGCAGTTCCCGCCGGCCTTGTCGGATGCCATCCGCCGTTTCCCGGAACCGCTGGCAAGCGATCCCGTGGACCCGTTGGCCTGCTTGATTCATTTGGCTGTCTGGCGGGTTCGCGGAGACGAGCACCGGCTCTCTCCGGAAGCTCTTTCGGATTCCTGGCCGGACGCCGTGGGCGACGCTCTCGCTCTGGACCGGGACGAAGTGCTGCGCACCATGCCGGCCCTCAAAGAGCTCACAGCGGGCATGGAAGCATTACTCGGCTAACGCCCCCCCGAGCGGCGTCCATCCCGTCCATCCCGTCCATCCCGTCCATCCCGTCCATCCCGTCCATCCCGTCCATCCCGTCCATCCCGTCCATCCCGTCCATCCCGTC
>JBEIUI010000002.1:0-71479 GCA_040374425.1 Verrucomicrobiia bacterium
AGGCCGGGGTGGGCGAGTGTATGTCACGCCTTCACTGGAAGACAGAACCCCGTCCCAGGTTTCCACCCGTTAACCTTGTGGGGGAACGGGAACTCCGACGTGACGGCAATCACGGGGCAAAATAAGGCGCCTTGGACTCTGCTAAAGAAGCAGTCCAAGGCGCCTTTTTTGCGCATTTTTCTTGTGGCGACCTCTCCTCGCTCCAAATCGATGAAAAACATTGGGGAAACTCAATTCCTGCAAACTTTCCAATTTCACTTGGAACAGGGTTGCGCTTTATTCCCGGCCCACATGCGCGCAATCCTTGCCCTTGAAGACGGCCGTTATTTTATCGGAGAAAGCTTTGGTGCCGTTGGTGCCACGGTTGGAGAGGTGTGTTTTAACACTTCGATGACCGGTTACCAGGAGGTGCTCACGGATCCCTCTTATCGTGGCCAGATCGTGGCCATGACTTATCCGGAGATTGGGAATTACGGGGTCAACCCGCTCGATCAAGAAAGCGGCCAGCCCCACGTACGCGGTTTTGTCATTGAGGAGCTTAGTCCGGTGGTAAGTAGCTGGCGCTCCACGGGCAGCCTCGACGAGTATCTCAAGACCTGGAAAATACCGGGCATCCAGGGAATCGACACTCGGGCGTTGACCCGGCATTTGCGGGATAAAGGTGCCATGAAAGGGATTTTAACCACCGAGGATATCCCGGTGGAACAGGCGGTGCGTCGCGCGGCTGAAGGCCTCGGGGTGATTGGCATGGACTACGTGAAGGAGGTGACGACCGCCGCGGCATACGACTGGGATCCTGAGGATCGGTTAAGCCGGAAATGGACGATCATCAAAGGCGAGGGTTCTCACGCTGATGCGACTGAAAACGGGGAGGTTTTCGAAAAACTGCCGCCGCCGAGGTTCTCAATCGTGGCCTACGATTTTGGCATGAAACTCAACATCCTAAGGCGTTTGCGTCAGGAGGGGTTCAAAGTGCGTGTGGTGCCGGCCGACACCTCTGCTGAGGATGTTTTGGCGCTGAAGCCCGACGGGGTTTTTCTCTCCAACGGTCCGGGTGATCCGTCCGCGCTGACTTATGTTCATGCCAATATCCGCGCGCTGATGGGACGCACGCCTATTTTTGGCATCTGTCTCGGCCATCAGATGCTCGCCTACGCGTTTGGCGGCAAGACGTTCAAACTCAAATTCGGGCATCGCGGTGGGAACCAGCCCGTGAAGGACCTGCTTACGGGCAAGGTCACCATCACATCGCAGAACCACGGATTCGCGGTCGATCCCGAGTCGCTGCCACCTCAAGTCGAGGTAACGCATGTCAATCTCAACGACGGCACCGTGGAAGGTCTGCGACACAAGGAGCTCCCCATTTTCAGTGTGCAATATCACCCGGAGGCGGCTCCTGGCCCAAATGATGCCAGTTACTTCTTCGGCCAGTTTGGGGAGTTGATTGAAAGCGCGCCGAAATAATCGGCTCCTTTGTTTCGGTGCCGTGGTGCGCGTGGTTGCCGGTTGCTGCTTTGCTGGAGAGAGTTGTTTTTTTGGTAAGCCCGGAACCTGAGGCAGAGGACAAGGATGGAGGTTGCTCAGCGAGTCCTCTGGCGCAGGAAAGGGAGGGGGGCGAAGGAATGCTTGCGGAAGGCCGGGCGTTCCTACTGGTAACAGGGTTGCTGCTGGGCGTTGTGTTGGCTGGATTTGCCCCGCTTTTGAAGGCGGGGTTCATCAATTACGATGACTCCCAGTTTGTTTCGAGGAACCTGCAACTCACCGACGGGTGGACTTGGAGTGTCCTGCGAAGGGCGTTCGAGGCGAACCTTTCTTATTTTCACCCGGGAGCGGAATATTGGGAGCCCTTGGTGACCTTCTAGCGGCTGCTCAACTGCTCGACATGAGCCTGGATGGAATGCAGCCGGAGGGGCATCACCTCACGAGCATCTTGCTGACCGCACTCAACGCCGTGCTCTTGTGCAGGTGAATCTGGCTGCTCAAATTGGACCGCTTTCGAAGCGTGCTGGTGGCTCTCTTCTTTGCTCTTCATCCGCTCAATGTGGAGGCGGTGGGATGGCTCTCGGTTCGCAAGGATTTGATCGGCGCTACCTTGGCGCTGGTCGTGATGCTGGTTTATTGCGGGTATGCGCGCCAGCCTCAACCGGGGCGCTATGTGGCTTTGGTTGCAGCCTATGGCGTCGCTGCCATGACCAAGCCGGTGGTCGTGGGGGTGCCTGCTCTGCTTCTGTTGCTCGATGACTGGCCCCTCAAGCGTTCCGAGCCTTTGCGAACACGATTGATTGAAAAGGGTCCTCTTTTCGCCATGGCCTTGGGCGTCGCGGTTTTGGCTTGGAGAGTCCAGGCTGAGTTTAACGCGATCCAGAGCACGGACATTTCGCCGATTCCTCGGCGACTCCTCAGTGTGGTGGTCAATTACTCCGTTTATCTCCAGCAGATCGTTTGGCCGCGCGCGCTGAGCATCTTTGATCCCATCGACAGGGGGCTCTCGCTCGTTGATGCGGTTGCGCCCGGTCTTGGGATTGCGTGTGTCTCGGGTTTGGTTTTGCGTTGCCGCAATCGCTTCCCGCAAATTTTCATGGGCTGACAGTTCTTGTTGGCCCTGAGCCCTGTCATTGGTTGGGTTGTGCTGGGAAGCTCGCGCTGAGCGTGGCAAGTGTCATGTTTGTCACGTTCAGACAGGCGCAAGTCTGGGCGAGCAGCGTAACGGTTTTTGCGAATGCGCGCCGGTTTTATCCGCGAGACCCGACCATCAATCTCCAGCTTGCTTTGGGTTTCCTGGACGAAGGCCAGCACTCAAAGGCCGTCAGCCTCAGCCTGGAAGTGATTCACGCCAAACCGCAAGACGCCAAAGGGTATCCTGGGCACCGCTTTAGGTCGGCTGGGCCATGCCGAGGAGGCGAAGCGAGCACTGCAAAAAGCCGTCCTCTTTGATCCAAAACGAACGGTTGCCTCTCTGGATTTGAGTGAGCTTGAGGCCGACTCCGGAAACAGGGATGCGGCTCTAGCTGCGCTAGAGCGTGCCACGAAGACGACACCCAATTACGCGGAGACTTACTGCCGCCGGGCTCTGATCTACATTAAGCAAGAGCGCTGGGAGGATGCTCTGAGGGATTTGCTCTTCCTCGTCGAGCTGCGCCCAAAGAGCCCCGAATACGCATTGCTGCTGGCCCGGACGGCTTATGCTGCGGGAAAGAGATCCCAAGCTCGTGAGATTTTGACAAAATATGCGGAACTTTTCGCTGCGAGCCGGCAGTTGTTGGGTGACGTTGAATGGCGCCAAAGGCAGCTCGCGAAGCCTGATCCTTAGAACGCAGCTCTTGCCAGCAATCTCATTGATGATCGGCTTGTGAGCTGATTAATTCATAACAAATCCCTCCCATGCCTAAGATTCAGTTTACCTTGCAAGACGGCACTGAGATCTCCCACGAGCTGACTGCGGAATGCGTCACCGTTGGTCGAATTGCCGAGAACTCTATCGAGTTGAACGACCCTTCCGTTTCCAGTCGTCACGCTGAGCTCTCTTTGTCCGGCCAAGGCTACCGGATCAAGGATTTGGGCTCAACCAACGGTTCACGCATCAACGGCAGCGTTTTGATTCCGGGTGAAAGCGTCGATTTGAAGCCCGGGGATCAGATTATTCTAGGGAGCGTTTTAGGCCTGTATGAGCCCACTGCGGAGCGTCAGGGTCCAGCCCCGCTTCCGTCTGCGGAAACCAGCTCGGCGAAGGCGGCCCAGTCTAGCGTTCGCCCTTCCAACTTCTCCAACGCGTCTCCGTTTAAATCGGCAAAGAAGAAAAGAGATCCCATCGGTGTGTCTGTAATGGTCCTGGGTGTTCTGGCGATTCTCAGCTTTTTTGGAGCCGCCTTCATGATTTTCTCGATCAAGCCTCCGCTTTAAGGGGCTGGGAATGCGCTGGATTAAGAGTGGCCGGACAAAAGATTGAGACTTTTGCGGTTTCCCGGGGCGCGGGCGGTCTGCCTCTGACCTACTGTACGAGATTTCATGGGCTGGATCTGACCGCGGATCCGAAGTCGCCGCAGTGGAGTTTACTCGACCCTGTCTGGCTGGCTGAGGCGGTGACTGGGTCTGCCCCAGAGCAACGCACTGCTGTGCGGATTGCTTGGACTTCCTCAGAGTTACGGTTGCTTTTCCATGTAGAGGATACCGACGTCTGGGCCACGATGGGAAATCGCGGGGACCCGCTTTACAGGGAGGAAGTCGTGGAGGTGTTCTTGGATCCGGTCGGGGATTTGGAGAGTTACTTTGAGATCGAGATCAACCCGTTAAACGCTGTCCTGGATTTGGTGCTGCGCAAAACCCGCAGTGGATATCGCAAAGATTTCTCCTGGCGCTGCGAGGGGCTCCGATCCCGAGTCCGCTCATGCGATGGGGGATGGGTCGCGGAATTAGGAATCCCTTTCCTCAGTGTGTTGCCTGAACCGCCGAAGCCGGGGGATGTCTGGCGTGTGAATTTTTCGCGGATTGATCGGCCTCAGCATAGGGAACGTGAACTCAGTGCCTGGTCTGCTCCTCGACGTCCATCTTTTCACACGCCGGAGAGGTTTGGGTTCTTGGAGTTTCAAGGGATCCAGGTCTGAGGCATGTCAGGACGGACAGAATCCGTCCGGATTAGTTTTCCAAGAGCATCCGGACTGAGATCGCCCTCTGGAGATCTTGTGGGGTGAGGACGCCAACAAGCTTGCCATGATCGACAACTGCCAGAGGGGCCGGGGCCGCAGCCAGTAAGCGTCGACTGACCCGGTGGGCAGGTTCTTCGGGTGCTGCCTCCATGGATTGCAGGAAACTTTCTGGATCGAGGTCGCCCACGGACACATAAGGCCAGCGCGGTCGCGGGATCCCCAAGAGGCTTTGGATTCGAAGAAAGCCCAGAAAATGGCCCTCGGAGTTGCAAACGGGCAGGGTGTTCTGGTGGGTCTTCATAAAGTAATCGTCTGCCGCAAGATTGAGCGGCAACGAGTCTGGAATCGCCGCGGGGGGAGGCGTCATCAGGTCGCGCGCGGACAATCCAACGAGCATTTCCCGCTCAAGCACATTTGAGTAGCCGGACTGCGCGGCGCTTTTGAGAAACATCGCCACAAAAAACAAAGGCAGCGCGCTCCACTGTTGAAGGTAAGTAAGTGCGTAAAGGCCCCAGAGGATCAATACCCAGCCCAAGCCGATGCCGATACGCGACGTGACATACGTCGCCCTGCGCAGGTTCCCGGAACGCGCCCAGAGAGCGGCGCGCAGCAAGCGGCCGCCATCCAACGGATACCCGGGGATCATGTTGAACAAAACCAGAGCTGCGTTGGATATCGCCAACCAGAGTGCCACATCTGCAGCGGCATCCCATCCGCACCGTCCAAAAAGGACCCACAAGCCGGTGTAGAGGCCGATGAGGCCCACGGTCACGGCGGGGCCCCCGAGAGCAATTTTTAATTCCACCTGCGGGCTGTCCGGTTCACGCGAGATCTCCGCGACTCCTCCGATAAACAGGAGGGTGATTCTGGGGACCGGTATTCCGCAGCGCTGACTGACGACGCTGTGACCCAGCTCGTGGAGAAGAATGCTCAAAAAGAAAAAAAGCCCTCCTCCGATGCCCATCGCCCATGTCACCACCTCGGAATAGGCGGAGTCGCCTCCCCTGGAGAAACTGCTCGCCAGAGAGAGAATGAGCAGCGCCACCATAATGAACCAAGACGCGTCCAAGTAGAGCTCGATGCCTAGAATGCGACCAACGAAGAGGCCTCGGCCGGAGCGCGGAATGATCGAGGAGCTCATGAGCGGTTTGGCGTTGGAGGGAGGGTGTTGGAGCTCCTCATTTAGTTGGCTGAGGTGCTGGAGCTATATCCTGCGGAGAGTTCCTCGCGGGAGCGGTCTCGATCGGAGTCGGAATGGTTGCCCAAGATGGGAGCGAAATGGTGTGAGCCGTTGCTGGTAGCTCCAGGTTCATGGCGGGATTGGCGGAGTTTTCCATAGCGTGGACATGCGCAATGGGCTCCGCGAGTGCCCCGGCGGAAAGGGGCGCAGCGAGCGGGGCGTCCGGGCGCGTCGAATGGCCGGAGAGTGCTTGCCATACCAAGTTCTCATGGAGTGGAGGCGGCAGTACAAACCAGCGGATCAGATATGAGAGCGGCCCGCCACAATACGCCCTGAAATCGGAGGTAAGCAGCTGACTCGATGCCACGAGGTCGAGTGTTGGGCTTTGTGATGCGTCTTCCGGGAAAACTAATGTTGCGGTGTCAACGCGAAGAGGCGCATGAGCGGCCCTGGCGTTTACGCCTTGGAACTGCAGGGTGCCGACAAGGAATGGGTTCGAGCCATTTCCCTTGAGCCGGACGTCCGCGTTCAGGGTGCCAGGGTTGGCCTTGAGGACTACTCCTGATCGGGTTTTGCAGCCAATGTCGAGGCTCCATGAGTTCCAAGGAGCGCGGAGCGAGCTGGAACTGGCGGGCAATTGCGCGGCACCTCCGGGCTGCCAGAGTGCGGAGATGTCTGGAGCCGCCCCGAGATCCACTTCCTGCAACTGCGCGTCGCCTTGGAGTCGGAGGGCGCTCACAGCCCCCTCGAGCTTGAGATCGAGCCCACAGGTAAGCGCCGCTTCCGCTTGGCGGAGCGAGGAAATGGCTTTTACCGATCGCTGCGAGTCCGTTTGGTCTCCAAACAACGGGAGGCGCGCCTTTGCACTCGTAAGATGCAGTGCCAAGTCAGCGTCTTGGATTTTCTTGAAAGACACGGAGCCGTCCATCTGAAGGCTGCCGAAGCGGTGTTCTGCGCGTGCGTCTTGGATGTGGAGTTCAGCCGCCTCGAGCGTGGCGGTGCAGTTCACTGAGGTGAGGCTGTCTCCGCTCCAGCCCAAGGGTATGCGGCCGTTGGTGAGTTTGAGGGTTCCTGCCGAGTTCAGGGTTTTTACGGGGCCGCTGAGGGAGAGCGTGCCATCCAGCATACCTGCGACGGGGAAATTCCAACCTGTGAGAAGGGACGCTGCCCTCAGATCCAAGCGCGTGGCGGTGAGGTTCACCGCACTCACCGTGTCCGTATTGAGAAGCTGGGCAAGGGACGTGTTCGGCCATGCCCTCCACACATCGAGCGGCAGCAGTGCATCCCCCTGCAGGGCGACATGCGTGCCGTGTGTGAGCCGGATTTCCTTGAGGCTCAGCGCACTGTTCCCGAATCCGACATTTGCAGTCAGGGCGGACTCGTCATCGGACAACGCAAAATGGCTAAACTGGGTGCCCCCCCGAGTGTAGGTGCCCTGCAGGTCGATATTGATGGGATGAAGCTGGGATGCGAGTGCGCCCAAAGTGCGGATCTTGTTGAGTTGTGCGACAAACTCACCGCTCTGCCCCTTCGCAGAGCCTTCCCCGGACCACTCCACGAGCGCCTTTCCCGCAAGGGGTTCTGGAAAGACGGGCTTCTGCAAAATCGCGGCATAAGTTGCGAGATCTTCAATGGACGCCCGCAGCCTCCCTCGATACTGACGTTCGCCGAAGATGTTGACGCTACCCCAGCCCCGCACGTAGTCCCCGTTGTTGAAGATCTCCAAGTTGCTGAACTGGCATTCATTGCCCTCGAGCTTGAGCGCAGCGTGCAGGTTTTCTATTGGAGCGTTCCTCCACTTGAGTTGAGATCCGGAGATGATCATCTGACCGGCAAACTCTTTGTTTCTGCCCCGGATGGACCCGTCAATCGCGGCCTTTCCTGCAGTGTATTTGAATTCCGGGAGGAGCAACGCGGAGAGTGCGGTTAAGTCCCCAATTTTTGCTGCAACGTTGCAAGTAAACTCGTTTTGCCACCACTTCTCTCCGGGTTTCGGTAGCGCGACTTCTCCACTGAGGTTGAGGCGGTTGTGGCCTTGGAGAAGGTCCGCTTTCGCGATCTGGAGTCGACGGTCCACCAGCGATCCCACGAGCGTGAGGGAGTCCCACTGCCGGCTTTCCCACTGGAAATTGGTGGCCTCCAGCCGCAGCGACGCGGTGGATTTCTGGAGGCGCCGCCGAGATCCATGGAAAGTAAAGTTGCCCAGCTTGATTGTGCCGCCGGTTGCATCGGAGAGGCGGAGGAAGTTGGACAACTTGGCGATGCTGATGTTCTCGAACTGGGCGCTCGCTTCCAACGGGAGCGGCGTTTGCGAAGCCTGGGTGTGAACCTCGACGCGAACTTTGCCATCGAACGCAGTGGCTTGGAGTTCGAGATTCACCTGCCCTCTGGCAAGTTCAAGAGGTTGGGTGGAGAGGCTGTGGATTACCAGTCCCGGCTCCAATTGGAGATCCGCAAGGACAAACTTCGAGTCTTGAAGGGCTGTCTTTCCTGTCACGTTGCGGAATGAACGCTCCAGCCACGGTTCCTGGATATTCAGGCGCCTAAGGAACACGGTGCCTTTCTGGAGTTTGCTCACGAAAATTCTGCTTTGCTCAATGCGCGCAGAGTTGCGTCCGCTCTCAATGACGATGTTCAGGTCGTCGATGGACAGCGTTTCCGGGGGAGGCATCCAGTGGTCCTTGGGTTTGAGCCTGCGTTGCCAGGCGAGAGCCGATTCAACGGGGACCGCCCCGGGGTTCTCGGATGAGTTCACCTTTGCGGTGACCCCCACGAGGCTGAGTCGTCTGAAGCAGCGGTCCCAGGCGCCTCGGATCAACTGGCTCCAGTCCATTTCTGCGTCTGTCCGCGCGATCTCTAGATGGATGACCGCGCCGTTGCGGCCAATGAAATTGCACCGGATGCCATACACGGTTGCCGGGGAGAAAATGCTGCCGTCGATGTTCTCGATGCTCAGATTTGCGTCTGCTCGCCAAGCCTCGAAACCCAGCAACTGTCGCAACGCGAATTTGAAGACGGTCGGCTCGGTCAGAGAACACAACGCGAGTACAATCAGGAGGCAGCTGACGCGCAACGCGAGGAGTAATCGGTTCCGGCGACGAGGCTTTGGCGATAGGGAGGCAGACACAGGGGATGGGGAGGGCTTGCTCAAAACGGAGGGAGGATGCTAGCGCGGAGAGAGGAAAAAGAAAGAAGGCGGTTGTCTTCGTGGAAGCAACGCATTTGTGGGTGTCCGTATTAGCAGCGGAGAGGTGCGCACACCGTTCAAGCGTCTTTGCCGCTGGGCCGGGTCGGGTGTGCCGCCGCGCGGACCTCGGTTCCTCCCGAAGACACGCATCGAAAGAAGACGAGCGGGCTGAACCTCTCTGACAGAAGGAATCACGCTTTCAGTCATTAAAGCGGCTCGGCGATTTCTGCGCATTGAGAGGGGGGAAATACGTGAGTGGCATTGAAAGCAGAAGGATGCAAAAAACAAACGCCCCGGACCGGGGCTTAACCGGTCGGGGCGCTTGAGGAATTGGCAGGTAGGGGCGCTCTAAGCCTCCGTTTCGGCAGAGCGTTCGTCTTCTTCTCGGCTCACAACCGGAGCGATCGCTTGGAGCTTTTCTCCGGGTTTGAGGTCGATGAGTTTCACGCCTTGGGCGTTGCGGCCCGTTTCGCGGATCTCGTTGATCCGGGTACGAACCATCTGGCCCTTGTTGGTAATGAGCATCAACTCATCCGCGTCGCGAACGGTCAGAGCCCCGACGACCGCCCCGGTTTTGTCGGTGGTTTTCATCGTGATGATGCCTTTGCCTCCGCGGGACTGGGGGCGGTATTCGTCGAAATCGGTGCGTTTGCCCAACCCGTTGTCTCCCGCAACCAGGAGCATGCAGTCGGTCAACACCACCTCGGCGGCCACCACGTAATCGCGTTCATCGGGGCGGATGCCCCAGACCCCCACGGTGTTGCGGCCTTGATCGCGAAGTTCTTCTTCATTGAAGCGAATACTCATGCCGCCGTGTGTGATGAGTACAATTTCGTTGATTCCGTTGGTGAGCTTGGAGGCGATGAGTTTGTCGCCCTCCTCGATTTGAATGGCGATGATCCCTCCTTTGCGGATGTTTTTGAAATCGCTGAGATTCGACTTCTTTACAATGCCGCTGCGGGTCGCAAACACGATGTGCAGGCTCTCGCTCCACGTTTCCTCGTCGGTTTTCTGCCCCTGAATCCGGATGGTCGCCGCGATCTTCTCGTCACTCCGGAGCTCGAGGAAGTTGGCGATGGAGCGTCCCTTCGATGCGCGGCTCATCTCTGGGATTTCATAGACCCGCTCCACATAGCACCGACCGGATTCAGTGAAGAACATGAGGTAATCGTGGGCGGTGGCTGTGAAGAGATGCTCGACAAAGTCCCCGTCCTCCTCCGACTGCCCCTCGCGCGTGGTCATCCCGATGACGCCTTTGCCTCCGCGGCGCTGGGCTCGGTAGGCACTCACGGCGGTGCGCTTGATGAAGCCATTGTGGGTGATGGTGATGATGCAGCCCTCGTTGGCAATGAGATCTTCCATGTTGATCTCACCCTCGGCCGCCACGATCTGGGTCAGGCGCGGGCTGCCAAACCGTTCTTGGATCTGCCGCAGTTCGGCCTTGATGATGCCCATGACGCGGGCTTCCCTCGCGAGAATATCCAGAAGGTCTTTGATCGTCTCAAGCAGGGCGTCGTATTCCTCTTTGATCCCTTCGCGTTCCAAGCCGGTGAGCTGGTAGAGGCGAAGATCGAGGATGGCGTTTACTTGGCGCTCGCTAAACACGTAGCGGCCGTCGACGAAGCGAGACCCGCTCCGGGTCAGGAGCCCGATTTGCTCCACGGCGCTTTGAGTCCAGTGAAGCGCGAGCAGTTTGGATTTTGCGTCATCGCGATTGCTCGAGTCGCGGATGATCCGGATAAAGTCATCCAAGTTCGCCAGCGCGATGAGATATCCCTCGAGCACCTCGGCACGGTCCTCGGCTTGAGCCAGGAGGAAGCGTGTCCGTCGCAGCACGACTTCCCGGCGATGCTCAATGAAGCAGCCGATTGATTCCTTGAGGCTGAGCACCTTCGGTTTGCCGTGGTCAATGGCCAACATCGCAACCGAGAACGAAGACTCGAGCGAGGTGTGTTTGTAGAGATTGTTGATGACGACCTTTGGAATCGCATCACGCTTGAGCTCGATGACGACCCGCGTGTTCTCATCCGACTCGTCCCGGATGGCGCTGATGTCGGTGAGGATCTTCTCATTGACCAGCTCCGCGACCCGCGAAACGAGGACCGCCCGGTTGACGTTGTAGGGAATCTCGGTGATGACGATCTGTTCCCGGTTCCCCTTGAGCTCCTCAATCCCGGCTTTGCCGCGGACTTTGACACTCCCTTTACCCGTTTCGAAATACTGCCGGATGCCCGTGGTGCCGCAGAGCATGCAGCCGGTTGGAAAATCCGGACCTTTGACGTGCTCCATGAGAGCGTCCAAGGTGATTTCCGGATCGTCAATCTGGGCGCAAACCCCATCGATGATCTCGCTGAGATTGTGTGGCGGGATGTTGGTGGCCATGCCCACCGCGATGCCGGTGCCCCCGTTGACGAGGAGGTTGGGAAAGGCGGCAGGGAAGACGGTGGGCTCCGTTCGGGTCTCGTCGTAGTTGGGAACAAAATCAACCGTGTCGCGCTCCATGTCATCCATGAGCGCGGCTCCAAGATGGCGTAGGCGGGCCTCCGTATAACGCATGGAAGCAGGGGGATCCCCTTCCACCGATCCGAAGTTGCCTTGGCCTTCAATGAGCATCTCGCGCATCGCCCAGGACTGCGCCATGTGCACCAGGGTGGGATAAATCGCTTGGTCGCCGTGGGGGTGATAGTTACCCATCGTTTCGCCCACGATTTTTGCGCATTTGAGGTGCTTGCGATTGGGCTGCACGCCCAGTTCGCTCATCGCATAAAGAATGCGGCGCTGGGATGGTTTGAGGCCGTCGCGGGCGTCGGGCAATGCCCGGGAAATGATGACGGACATCGAGTAGTCGAGAAACGACTTCGACATCTCATCCGCGACGTTTACGGGTTCGACTTTTTCGTTTTGGTTGTACACAGCGGGGATGGGTAACAGAGGAATACTTGGCGCGAGTTGCGCCCGTTGCCGGAGCTAGGCTTGGGTCTCAGGCTCCCGGTTCAACGGTTCGGCGCGGCAAAGAAAATGGGTTTAAACGTCGAGGTTGCGAACGTTGAGTGCGTTGTCCTCGATGAACTGACGGCGCGGCTCGACAATGTCCCCCATGAGGATCGTAAACATTCGATCCGCGTCCACGGCATTGTCCTCGTTGAGGTCCACCTTGTACATCTTCCGCTTCTCGGGGTTCATCGTCGTCTCAAAAAGCTCCTTGGCGTTCATCTCGCCCAATCCTTTGAAACGTTGCACGGTCATGCCTTTGCGGCCGATCTCGATGACTTTGGTGAGGATTTCCGGGATGCTGAACAGCGGGTGCGTCAGCGCTTTGTCGCCGTCGCCTTCAATCAAGCTGAAGATGGGTTGGTCGCTGTTGGAATAGTGCTCGATTTTGAGGCCCCTGCGGCCGAGCTCCACAAGCAGTTTCTGAACAGAATTGGACTCGTGCAGTTCCACCAGGCGCGCCCTGCGGCGGGGCCCTTCGGATTTGCGTCCGCTACCTTTCTCAATAGCGGGGAATTCCCCGGCTTCGGCGCCCGCTTCAGCGGGCTCTTCAAACAGGTTGAGGTCTTTGTTCTCAGCGCTCAGCGCCCAGTTGCGCAGTTCGGTTTCGTTGTGGAAATATTTGATGCGCTCATTGTTCCCCTCGCGAACCTTGACCAGGTAGGTAGGCAGAACACCTTCTGGCGTGCGGTCTGTCAGGTAGCCCTCGAAATCACCTCCGTGCCTGCGGATCGCGTCGCTTAACTTGGCCATGCGCTCCAGGAGCGCCAGGATTTCCTTGAGCTGGGTGGCAGTAAACTCCTTGTTGTCGGCCAAGTTTTTGAATCGCACCTCATCGGCACCCAGGTTGATTAAAATCCGGTTGAGGGCGGCGTCATCGTCGACGTATTCCTCGCGTTTCTTGCGCTTGATCTTATAGAGCGGCGGACAAGCGATGTAGATCTTCCCAGCTCGGACCAGCTCGGTCATCTGCCGGTAAAAGAATGTCAGCAGCAGGGTGCGGATATGCGAGCCGTCCACGTCCGCATCGGTCATAATGATGATCCGGCCATAGCGCAGGTTGGCCATGTTGAATGAGCCTTCCTGTTCTCCGCCCCCGATGCCGGTGCCAATGGCGGTGATCATCGTTTGGATTTCGGTGTTCTGCAGCACCTTGTCCAAGCGGGCTTTTTCGACGTTGATGAGCTTTCCGCGGATCGGAAGGATCGCCTGGTAGCGCCGGTCGCGGCCTTGTTTGGCCGAGCCGCCTGCGGAATCGCCCTCGACGATGTAGAGCTCGGTTAGAGACGGGTCGCGTTCGGAGCAATCAGCAAGTTTGCCGGGGAGCCCGCCGCCTGTAAGCGCGCTTTTGCGCACGGTTTCCCGGGCGCGCCGGGCGGCGTCTCGGGCACGTGCGGCCATGAGACACTTTTCAATGACCTTTTTTGCGACCGGCGGGTTCTGGTCGAAATGCGTCATCAACCCTTCGTAGGTGATGCTTGAAACAATGCCTTCCACCTCCGGGGTTACCAGCTTCACCTTGGTCTGCGATTCGAATCCGGGGTTCGGGTGCTTGATGGCCAGTACGCAGGTGAGTCCTTCGCGCACGTCATCGCCGCTGATGGCCGGGTCTTTTTCCTTAAGCAGGCTGTTCTGTTTGGCGAACTGGTTGATGGCCCGAGTCAGCGCGGTGCGGAACCCGGTGAGATGGGTGCCTCCGTCGGGGTTGGGGATGGCGTTGGTAAAGCAGAGAATCTGGTCGTTGTAGCTGTCGTTGTACTGCATGACGCAGTCCACGATCATGTCGTCTTCAATCTCGTTTTGATCCTTGTTCTTGAACTTCACCTTCCGCCGCCCCCCCATCACGATGGGTTTTGGATGAAGCAGGGTTTTGTTCTCGCCGAGCTGACGCACGAACTCTTCGATGCCGAGTCGGTAGAAATACTGCTCTTTTCTGTCCGACTCCTGACGTTCGTCGGTGAGGTTGATTTCCAGCCCGGGATTGAGGAACGCAAGCTCCCGGAGGCGCGTGGCGAGTTTCACGAATTGAAACTCGGTGGTGATGGTGAAAATGGTGGGATCGGGCTGGAAGGTGATGAGCGTCCCCGTGTGCTTCTTGTTTTTGACCTGCCCGATGACAGTGAGCGGCTGGGTGGTTACGCCCCGCTCAAACCCCATGTGGTAGACGCTTCCGTCGCGCTGGACTTCCACTTTGAACCAGTCGGAAAGCGCGTTCACGCACTTGGCGCCCACGCCGTGCAGACCGCCCGAGTATTTGTACGCCCCCTGACCGAATTTTCCGCCGGCATGCAGGTTGGTGAGCACAAGCTCAATCGCGGGGACCTTGAACTTGGGATGGATATCGACAGGGATTCCCCGCCCGTTGTCGCGAATCGAGCAGGACCCGTCGACGTGAATGGTTACATCGATCCGCGAGCAGTGCCCTGCCAAGTGCTCGTCGATGGAGTTGTCGAGCACTTCAAAGACGCAATGGTGAAGGCCCCTCTCATCGGTTGGCCCAATATACATTCCCGGACGCTGCCGCACTCCAGCCAACCCCTCGAGCTTGTCGATTTTTGAGGCGTCGTAGTTGGTTTCATTGACCTCGTTGAGGTTTGAGTGGGTAGTCGCGTTTTCGGAGGGGGGAAGGGCGGACAGGTCGGCCATAGAAAATGTGAGCAAAGAGTAAAAGCGGAACCTAGTTCGGCGCGTTGGAGGTCACAACGTTTTTTTCCCGAAGGCAGACAGTGGTTGCCCCAGTAATAGGGTCCACTTTTGCAGGTGCCCACAACCTGTGGGGCGGCAGCTCTTCGATGGGCCCGTGAAATGGCCGCGAGATGAGGGTGGACACTCCCCAGGCCCTCTGGAAAAGTCGCTGCCGTTGAAATCGGCTCTCTGGATTTGTTTCTGTGCGTGTTTGGCACTCGTCGCACGGTGCCATGATGTGAGCCAGGTCCTCGTCAACCATGCCGTCTACCTCAAGGATCCAGGCGGCTACGCGCGGCTGATCCGAGTCCGAGCGCTCGAATCTACCCTCGCTGGAACAGCCTCCCAGCCAGCTTTTGAAAACGCGCCCGTTGTGCCTGAGTCTGTTCCCCTAGACTTCTTGGTGCTCGGGCTGAAAAGAACCATCAACGGGCTGCTTCTGGGACTCGACCCACGCCACCTCAGCGCAATTCGTGGGCAGGAACTTGATTTGGCGGGCGCGCTCATCGCTCCTCTGCTCTCCTTATTTACCTGCCTGTTTCTCGGGTTTTGGGCTCGAAGCGTAGCGCCCTCCCATTGGAGTGCGGCGGCTCTCCCTTTTCTCTTTGCCGTAAGTCCTCTGGTTGCCCAAGGCGCGTTGCTGGGCGCTCCCGACGACGCAACGCTGCTGCTGGCGGCCCTCGCGGTGGGGCTTGCTTCCGAGTTTCGCTCCCCAAGCCTCCTCTCGCGTCCATGGATGATGTCGGGAGGCGCCGCATGGGCGCTGGCGCTTTGGATTTCGCGCCAAGAATCCCTGGTTTTGATGGGAGCATTGGTCCTGATGTGGTCTGCGTTTCATCCAAGACGTCTGCTCTGCCCGGAGCGCTTTCTTTGGCTACTGGCTTTTTGCCTCTTGGGCGGCTGCGCTATCGCGGCTCACGCGTGGGCGGTCCCCGATTCGGCAGCGACTTTGCATTCATTGAGGCGGGGGAGCGGCAGCGGGGATGGCGCGGGCGTTGGATGGGTTCTTGGCTGGGTGGGCGCCGGGCTTCTCGCCTCGCCCGTGCTTCTCCTGGTTGCGGGAAGGCGCGATCGCCGGGCTTGGGGTGGGCTGTTACTCTTGGTTCTGGCGGGAGTGGCCGGATACGGGCTGGACTGGGGGGGGCGTTGGGCTGAAATCGGATGCCTGCTCTTCTTGATGTCTCTGCCGTGGATGCTGGAGGTCTTCCGCAGGCCCTGGATCGGCTGGGGGCTTTTGACCATGTCACTCTGGCCTCTGGCGTCCATGTGGGATCGGATTCTTTATCCGGAACATGAAGCGCGGCAATATGCTCTCCAGCAGGGGATAGAGCGTGTGCTTCTGCGTGATGTGGCGCTCCGGATGCGCGCCGGGCCTCCCGGCAAGTTCCTGGCTCCCTGGTGGCTTTCGCCTGCTTTGGCGTATTGGTCGGGGCAGCCTGGAGTAACGGGGGGCGGCCGTCTCAATGGTCCCGGCGTTCTCGACTCGGCTCGTTTTTATCTGTCGGCGAGTCCTCAGCAGGCGGAGCCTCTTGTCGAGCGCGTGGAAATCCGATGGATCGTCGCGGACGAGCCGGCGCGCGTTGAAGCGGACTCCCGGGAGTGGTTGGGCGGCGAAGTCCCTGAAACTCCACTTGCGAGACTGCTCATGGAGCGGCCCCACAGTGCCGCGTCGTGGCTGAAGCCTGTGTTTGCCAATCAATTCTTTAAACTTTTCCTAGTGCAACCCCATAACATCGCTCCATGAGTGACGTTTATGACTTTGTCGTTCTTGGGGGAGGCAGTGCCGGTTACGCCGGTGCGGCCGCGGCTGCGCGGCTCGGCTTGCGGACAGTGGTTGTGGAGGGTGGCGCTGAGGTCGGGGGGCTCTGCATTTTGCGCGGCTGTATGCCGAGCAAGGCGCTGCTTGAATCGGCGCACCGGGCCGAGGCAATTCGGAGGGCGTCAGAGTTCGGGTTGCGCGCCGCTTATCAAGGTGCCGATGGCGGACAGATCCTGGAGCGCAAGCGTCTCCTGATCTCAGATTTTGCCCAATACCGGCGCAGCCAGCTTGAGGCTGGGAATTTTGATTACATCCGGGGCATGGCTCGGTTTGCGGATGCGCATCACCTCGAGGTGCTCCAAAACGATGGGGTATGTCGTCGGATCCGTGGTCGCTCGTTCCTTGTCGCTACAGGCTCGCGGTTGAATCGCGTGGAGGTTCCGGGCTTGGCAGAAGTTGGCTGCTGGGACAGTAATCGCGTTCTAGACTCGGCTCATATCCCAAGTTCGGTGGTGGTGCTTGGCGGCGGGGCTGTCGCTCTTGAGTTTGCAAGTTATTACGCCGGGCTGGGGTCCGCTGTGACTTTGCTGCAGCGTGGTCCACATGTGCTGCGGGAAATGGATGCGGATGTGGCCGGAGCCTTGGAGCAAGCGCTTCAAAAGCGCGGGATCCGGGTTTTCTGTGGCACCTCGCTCCGCAGGTTTGAGAGCGTGGGCGGTCGGAAAGTTGTAATTTTCGAGAAGGGCGTGGAAGAGATGCGGGTAGAGGCGGAGGAAGTGATTTACGGACTGGGGCGCAAGCCGATGGTCGAGGGGCTGGGGCTGGAGTTTGCCGGTGTGGACCTAGAGAGCGGGGCTGTGGGTGTTTCCAAGACTCAGCAGACTTCTGCCTCCCACATTTTTGCAGCCGGCGATGTCTGTGGCCCCTATGAAGTAGTCCACATCGCATTGCAGCAGGGGGAAATGGCTGCCCGGAATGCGGCTCGGTTATTAAACCGCGCCGCCGGCGCCCTTGAAGAGATGGATTACGCGCTCAAGCTTTTCGCGGTTTTTTCTCATCCCCAGGTTGCGATGGTGGGGCTGACGGAAAAAGAGTTGGCAGGACGCGAGGTTCTTGCGGCCTCATACCCGTTCAACGACCATGGCAAGGCGCTGCTCATGGGCGAATCTGAGGGCTTTGTGAAGCTCATCTGCGAACGCCAATCCCGGCGTATTTTGGGGGGCGCCGTGGTTGGGCCGGAGGCCTCGGAACTTATCCATGAGGTGGCTGTCGCGATGCATTTTAGGGCGACAGCCGGTGACCTGATGCGCGTCCCTCATTATCACCCCACTCTGAGCGAAATCTGGACTTACCCCGCGGAAGAGCTCGCTGCGGGGATCTGATGGAATGGGTTCCTGCGGGAGCGAGCTTGCAGGACCTTTTCACCGGCGTTCCACATCGAACTCACAAGGCGGCGTTGACACCCCCAGAGGCGCGGGTAAGAGTCGAATGTGTTCCTCCGAATTCCGCGTCTTAAACCCCCGGCTTCGGCGGCAATGGCA
The DNA here is from genome assembly GCA_040374425.1 of Verrucomicrobiia bacterium. Taxonomy (GTDB): domain Bacteria; phylum Verrucomicrobiota; class Verrucomicrobiia; order Chthoniobacterales; family Chthoniobacteraceae; genus CAIURC01. The sequence goes on from JBEIUI010000002.1 coordinate 17,987, forward strand.
AGCTTCCACCTCGATGAGTTTTTTTGGCTCCTCACAACCTGCATCCTCTAAAATGTCCGACAATTACAGCTCCACCAGCAACCCGAACCGCAACCTGCTTTCCGCTGACGTTGAAATCAAGGGGTCGATCAAATTCACCAACGACCTCACCATTGACGGTAAAGTCGAAGGAGAGATCACTTCCCAAGGCACGCTGACGGTGGGTGAAAATGCTGAGATTCGGGGCGAAATCAAAACCAAGTCTGCGACCGTCCACGGGCGGGTGATCGGAAATATCACCGTCGAGGAGCGTTGCGAGTTGAAGGCGCGTGCGGTGCTGCACGGCGATCTCAAGGCCACCCGTTTGGTGATCGAAGAGGGGGCTACCTTCATCGGTAAATCCGAGGTGTCGCCCAATAAAGTGACTGCGATGAAACAGGATGCGCCCCGGCCTGCTGAGCCGGCCAAGGTCGCCGCGGTAACGACACGCTAATCCAAGGCCCGGCGTGGCCAACAGCAACATCCCCAAGCAGCCGGAAAAGATCAGCGCGGACTGCCCGCACTGTGGTTTCAGCCAGCTTGAGTCGGCTTATGCAAAGTCGACATTCTGCCGGAAATGCGGAGAGCATTTCAGTATTGAGAAACTCCTGTTGAAAGAAGCGAGCAGCCTCAAGGGCCCTTCGTTTTTTGACAAGTTCTCTAAGCTTCTCTCTCGCGAGAGAGTCCGGGACGTAACCTGTTTCGGATGCGGTGCCAAGCAGCAGCTGAACTCCGAAGTACAGTCGACGTCGTGCCCGCAATGCGGATCTTACATCGATCTGCGTGAATTCCGAATCGCCGGACCTTTCGGGCGCAGTATTCAAACCCAAGGAGAGGTCATCATCACCTCCAAGGCGGACGTGGCCAGCTCGCGGATCGCCTGTGGGTCCGCCTTGGTGGAAGGAAAGTTCAAGGGCTTTCTCCTGTGCACGGGTTTGGCGAGACTCAAGCTCCATGGAAAGTTTCTCGGTTCCATCAAGGCGGATAAACTTCTAGTAGAACGGAAATCGGAAATCGAGTTTCTGCGCCCCATCAAGGTCCGCTCAGCTGAAATTAATGGGAGGGCATCAGCACATATTCTCTGTGATGGCGCACTCACTATCAACAAGGGCGGCTTCCTGCAGGGCACTGTACACGCCAAGGCCATCACCATTGAAAAAGGAGGGGTTTTTAGCGGCGAACTCTTTATCGGTCAGGAACAGGGGACCGATGAAATTCCGGACCCAACTGAGCCAGTTCAAAGCTCTGCCGAGGAAGATTTCTAGCCTGCGACTGCAGAAGAATACAAAAAACCGCCGCACGAGGGTTGCACTCTCATGCGGCGGTTTTTTCGCGGAATGACGGGAGGCCGGCTCCTACTCACTCCGTGGCGCCTTTGTCTCCGCCGTGCGATCGCTACTGAGCAGCGGGAGGCGCGGCCTGTGTCGGTGGAACGGGGGCAGACGGAACGTTTGCGGGAGTTGGCTGGTTCTCCGGCGCCGCTTGGCTTCCAGACTCTTTGGCGCTCGACTGGCCGGTTTCCTTTTTGGGCTCAGAGGGTTCTTCCCGTTCGGGCTCCTTGAGCTTCTGGCTTTCCATGATGGCTTCTCTCGCAAAGTTCGAGTCGCCGAAGGAGGCGATGACCTGGTCATAAAGCCGGCCCGCTTCCTTGATTTGCCCCTTGGCTTTAAGGATCCGGGCTTGGGCGAGAAGGGCCACCGGTGCGCTGAAACTCGTGGGATAAGTCGTGGACACCCTCTGATACGTGGCAAGCGCCTCTTCCTGCTTGCCTTGGGCCTCCTGCGTCATAGCGATGCTGTTCCACACGCCGCTGATCAGCGGGTGCTGCGCCCTCTGCTCGGTCTGTTTTCTGAGCGACTCCAACGCCTCCTCATATTTGCCCTCGTTGCGCAATTCTTCAGCCAACAGCAGCGTGGCGTTGGTGGCCACCGGGGATCTCGGGTAACGGGAGGAAACGTTTTTGTAGTCCTCAACCGTTTTGGCTGAAGCGAAAAGTTCGGAGGCCGATCTTGCGGATCGCCGCTGGGTGAACGCTGACACGCCGAAGATCAGGAGCCCGACTGCAAGCAGCCCGGAAAAAAGAGCGATCGAGTTTTTATACCTGATCCAAAAAACCAGCGGGTCAAAGCCGGAGGGGGGTGTTTGTGTTTCAGCGGGGCTGGACATAGGCGTGAGAAGCTTCCAAACCACTCGCCGGAGCGCAAGCTCCCATTGTTAATCCCGGCGTGCGATAATTTGATGGGACTGGCTCGTTTTGATGAGAGAGCTTTCGGGAGCGACCCCGTGCCATTGTGTGCCGGGATAAACAATGCTTCTTCGCCCAATCAGCGAACCTGGATTGAGCACAGAATTGCATCCGATCTCGGCATGGTCTCCAATGATCGCACCGAATTTCTTGAGGCCCGTGCGGATCGCGCCTGCTGCGGTTGAGACGCTGATTTCACCCCGATCGAGCCGCACGTTGGAGAGGATCACTCCGGCACCCAAGTGGCCCCGGTGCCCAATGATTGAATCGCCCACGTAGTTGAAGTGTGGGACCTGCGCCTCATCAAAAATGATGGAGTTCTTGAATTCGCAGGAATTGCCGAGCACGCACCCGGAACCGACGATGACGTTCTCCCGAATGTAACAGCCGCTGCGGATTTCGCACCCCTCTCCGATCCATGCCGGCCCCTTGATCATGGCGCCTTGCTCAATAACAGTGCCGCGTCCGATGAATACCGCGCCGCTGATGAAAGGTTTCCCGATCATCCTGCCGTGGATGGCTGGCTTTAGCCGGAACTGCAGGTAGCTGGGAATCTGTTTGAGGGCATCCCATGCGTTTACGGCGCTCTCAAAGAGCATCCGGTGCTCGGTGTGTTGGAGGTCGAGGTAGTCTTGCGGTGCAAACATGGCGAATGCGGGCTTGTGAACTTGGGCAACGGCTCGCACAGCTCAATCCAAAATCAAAGCGATGCGAAGGTGAAAACGTGCGGCCGATTTATCGCGGAGTGAGTTTTTGACCGTCTTTGGAGTCCTTCACATTCCACCCCAGCTCGGCCAACCGATCCCGGATTTGATCGCTCTGGGGCCAGTTCTTGGACTCCCTCGCCCTCTGGCGTTCTTGGAGCAGCGCTTCGACCTCCGCAGGAATCACTGACGCATCGCGATCGAATACGAGCACTTGGTTTATCCGGCCCCAGCCCTCTAGGATTTGAGCGGCTTGACTTGCGCTGAGGGTTCCACCATCGAGCGCCCTGTTACTTTCTCGGATCAGGTCAAAAAGATGGCCCATCGCACCGGACACATTGAGGTCGTCGTCGAGATCATCAAAAAAAGCATCCACGTGACTGCTGAGCGGGGTGGGTTGCGGCGCACTCGCATGGCTATGTGCTTCAAGTCGCTGCGTCCAGGCGTCGACCCGCGAAAGGGCAGCCCGGGCGGCCTCGATTCCCCCAAGAGTGAAGTTGCAGGGGAGCCGATAGTTGACCGTGATGAGCGCGAATCTGATTTCCCTGCCTGTGAATCCTTTTTCGAGCAGATCTCGGAGCGTGTAGAAGTTGCCTAGGGACTTGGACATTTTCTGCCCCTCGACCATGAGATGGGCGCAGTGCAACCAATAGCGCACGAATTTGCGTCCCGTGCAGCACTCGGACTGTGCGATTTCGGCCTCGTGGTGAGGAAAAATGTTGTCGACTCCTCCACAGTGAATGTCGAGTTCCGGGCCGAGCAGCTCTGTCGCCATGGCACTGCATTCGATATGCCAGCCCGGCCGTCCCTTGCCCCAGGGCGAGTTCCACCACACCTCCCCGTCACTGGCATCCCACGCTTTCCAAAGCGCGAAATCCCCGACGTTTTCCTTTTCATACTCGTCGCTGCTTACCCGACCACTCGGACGCAACTCTTCCAAGTTAAGGTGAGCTAGGCGGCCGTATTCGGGAAACGTCGAGAGGCGAAAATAGACCGATCCATCCTCAGCTTGATACGCCATGCCTTGGTGCTCGAGCTGAGCGATCATCGCAATCATCCGAACGATGTAACGGTCTTCAGTGGCGGCCGGATAATGGTCGGCACGTTTGATCCGCAGCGTGTCGATGTCGGTGAAAAAGGCGTCCTTGTAGACTTGGGTGAAATCGGCCAGACGCCGGCCTGCGAGCCGGGAATTGCGGATGGTTTTGTCATCCACGTCGGTGAGGTTCATCACGCGTTCCACTTTGAATCCGCGCGCTTCGAGGTGACGCTGGAGGAGGTCCTCAAAGATATACGCCCGGAAGTTTCCAATGTGCGCGTAGTTATACACGGTTGGGCCGCAGGTGTACATTTTCACCTGATTGGACCCGGCTTGGAGCGGTTCGAAAGACTCGAGTTGCCGGGAGTAGGTGTTGAAGATTCGGATGCCCATTCTTTCCTACGCAGTTTCAGGCAGCTCCACACTTGCAACCGCCATGGCGGCGATGCCTTCCCGGCGTCCGAGGAATCCCATTCCTTCGTTGGTGGTGGCTTTGACTCCCACTCTTGCGATTGGAAGCCCGAGTGCTTCTGCGAGATTGGTGCGCATTTCAGCGACATGGGGCCCGATCTTGGGTTGCTCGGCGATGAGCGTGGCATCCACATTGATGAGTCTTGCGCCGCGTTGCGTGAGCAACGCCGCGATCTTCCTCAAAATCTCCAAACTGCTTATCCCGCGGAGGGACTCGTCTGTATTGGGGAAGTGATGCCCGATATCGCGTTCCCCTATGGCGCCGAGCACCGCGTCTGCAATTGCGTGAGCTAAAACATCCGCGTCGGAATGGCCGTCAAGGCCGTGCGTATGCGGAATCTCGACACCCCCGAGAATCAGAGGGCGCTCCTCGATGAAGCGATGAACATCGTAGCCAACGCCAACCAGATTCATATTCCGAGCTCCAAATCAATGTTGCCGCTGGATGCGCAAACAGAAATTTTCTCCGGGTTGTCCTCTCGCGGAGTGCTTTGGAAGTTGCCTCCAGCGGTTTCCACGAGCAGCTGTCCTGCCGCCACGTCCCACAGACTGACGGACTGCTCAATATACGCGTCCAAACGACCGCAGGCTACGTAGGCGAGGTCCAAGGCGGCGCTGCCCATCAGGCGGCACTTGCGCGCGCGCTTCACATATTTTTCAAGCAGTGGGAGCCCTGCTGAAATAGTGGTTTTTGTTTTCGAGAAACCCACGGAAAGAACTGCATCACTGAGCTGCGTGCGCTGGCTGACTGCGATCGGCTCGCCATTCAGCGTTGGCGACGCACCGTGCGAGGCCTCCCACATCTCATCCCGCATCGGGTCGTAGATGATCCCAACCACAATCTGTTCTCTGTGGCGGAGTGCGATCGATATACAGAAATGCGGGATGCCGTAAAAAAAATTCACTGTTCCGTCGATGGGGTCGACGATCCAATGCCAGTCGCTGTCCTGGTTACCTGCGATGCCTTCCTCGCCGAGGATGGCGTGCTCCGGGAACCTCTCAAGGAGCATGTTCGTGATCAGGTCTTGGGATTGGACGTCGAGATCGAGTTTGATGTCATGGGCCTCAAAGGCGTTGACCTCGAGAGGTTTTCCAAAGTGGAGGCGCAAAAGGTTGCCTGCTGCGCGCGCGGCGCTGGAAGCGGCATCAATATAGGAGTTCATGATTTATTAACTACGCGCGGGGAGTGGCCGCTTTTTCAAAGAGGACTTTCGTGAAAAGGAAATGGGAGGAGAAACGAATTTCTCCTCCCATTTTAAGCTGGGTCTTGATGGGGACTTACTTCTTGGCCTTCGCCGCTGCTTTCGCAGCAGGCTTTTTGACCGCCAACTTTTTAGCAGGGGCCTTCTTGACTGCCGCTTTCTTTGCCGGAGCCGCCTTCACGGCAGGCTTCTTCGCGGGAGCCGCCTTTTTTGCCGGAGCCGCTTTCTTAACAGGAGCCGCTTTCTTCACAGGTGCAGCTTTCTTCGCAGGAGCCTCTTTCTTTGCAGGAGCTTTCTTAATCGCCATTGATAATCCCCCCTTTCAAACCGCAGTAGCGGTTCACGGAAAATGTTGAGAGCAGTGATGTCACGCTTCTGGGTGTTGGTTAATCGGTCGCAGAATTTGCGTCAATAAGTTTTCACTTGATTGCTTCAAAAGTTTTCGTTCTTGCGAGTGCGATCATGATCCCATCAAGCCGCTCGCGTGCCGCGAGCTCGGGTTTTTATTTCTGGGCGTGTGCCGCGAGCCCTCTGAATAAGGGCATTTACGGGTTGGCGTGCTTCTTTGGATTGGATTGCCCGGGCGGGACCGTATTGCCGAAGAACGAAGTTTTCATTAAGCGCCGGATGTGCGAACCGGAGACGATTCCCCGCACGATGACTCGGCCTCCGCGGCTCGCGTGGGTGCGGCATCGCCGCATTTTCTGCAGCGGCTTTCAACCCTCCTCTGCGGAGTTCATCGTCCTGAGGGCCCAGTGTTTAAAGGGTTCTGGCCGTTGCAGGTTCGTTTCCGGAAAGAATATTTGCCGCGGATTCGACAATGCCCTCGACGTTCCAAAGGCGGCCTACGCCCTCGTATCCGCATGCGAGCAAACCCTCCTCTGGGCCAATGAAGCGCACGCCGCGGTTGCGGAGTGTCTCGACGTTTTTCTGCGTTGCCGGATGCTGCCACATCTTCCCGTTCATCGCGGGAGCAATGAGCACTGGGGCGAGGGTGGCCAGAGCGATTTCTGTGAGCGGATGGTTGGCCATACCATGAGCGAGTTCCGCGATGACGTTTGCTGTCGCTGGAGCTATCAGGAGCAGGGAGGCACGGTCCGCGAGTGCTATGTGAGCCGGCTGCCATTGATCGTATTCCTCGCGCTGCGGTGTAAGGACCGGATTGCGCGAAAGCGTTTGGAAGCAGAGCGGCGTCATGAATTCCAATGCGCCGTGAGTCATCACAACGTGCACGTCGAAGTCGCGCTTGGTGAGCTTGCTGGTGAGGTCCGCTGCTTTGTAGGAAGCAATGGAGCCTGTGACTCCGAGCACGATGGTGGGGCGTTTCATACGAGCGCCAAGCGGCGGCTGAGGTAACGTTCAGCCCACATGATCGCCCGGAATTTTACGAGGTCATCTTCGATAGCACCCGTGACGATCGTGTACTTGTAGTCATGCCAAGCCTCCATTTCCTTGGCCGCGTTGCCGAGGCGGATCTCGATCTGTTGCGCCGTTTCAGTGCCGCGTTTCATGAGGCGGCGGCGCAGCTCGCCCATGCTCGGGGGCATGATGAACACGTCAGCCAATGCGGTGCGGATGAGTTCGCTGTCGCCGCGAATTTTGCGGGCGCCTTGAACATCGATGTCGATCATTACATCCACACCCGCATCGAGGTTTCTCGTGATGGTCTCACGCAGGGTCCCGTAGTAGTTCCCATGGACCTGCGCGTGTTCGATGAAGTCGCCTGCGGCGATGCGGCGCTCGAATTCGGGCTTGTCGAGAAAGTGGTAGTCTTCGCCATCCACTTCACCCGGGCGCGCTGGCCGCGTGGTGCATGACACCGAATACACAAAATCCGGAGTTTGCCGCAGGGAGTTGAGGAGGGTGCTTTTGCCTGCACCCGAAGGCGCCGAGACGACGAAAAGAATGCCTTGGCGTCTAAAAACCAAAGAGGTGCCTGCGGAGGCCGGATCCGTGGGATGTGGTGTCGAGGAGAGCACGCCGTGTTTATTCGATGTTCTGGATCTGCTCGCGGATTTTTTCCATCTCCGACTTGCAGAGCACCACCAGCTGCGAGATTTCGACGTCGTTGGCCTTGGCGCCCAAGGTGTTGAATTCGCGACCGATCTCTTGCGTCATGAACTCCAGGGTTCGGCCCACGGGTTCATCCCTGCGCAGATGGCTCGCAAACTGCCCGAAATGGCTCTCCAGACGGGTGAGTTCCTCGGTGATGTCACTTTTTTCAGCGAAGAAAATCACCTCCTTCGTCAGGCGTTCATCGTCGAGCGGAAGGTCGATTCCCGCGCGGTGGATCCTCTCCTGGAGCGACTGGCGGTAGCGTTTGACGACGTTGGGTTGGAGTTCGCCAATCTTGCGCACGGCTTCCCTCACCTGCTTGAGTCGTTTGGTGAGGTCTTTTGTGAGGTGTTTACCCTCGTTTTCACGCATCTTTACGAGATCCCCGAGCGCTTCCTTCAGCGCGGCCTCCACGTGCGGCCAGGCTTCTTCGATCGCCATTTCCTCCTCTGGAATCTGGATGACCCCGGGGGCCCTGAGCACGGTTTCAATGGTGATCTGGCCCGCAGCGCCGAGCTCATTCTGGAGGTTGAGCATCGCCTGGTAATAGGTGCGCGCCAGATCCGTGTTGAGGGAGAGGTTCTGGCCAACGCCCGGGGTGCGGTGCATGGCCACCACCACGTTGAGCCGCCCGCGGGATACTTCAGCGTTGATCATGTCCCGGATCCGCGGTTCGAGTTCGGAGAGTTCACGGGGCAGCGTGACCACGACGTCACTTTGTTTGCGGTTTACCGAGTTAAGTTCGACGCTGAACTTGCTGCCTTGATTCAGGCTTTGGCCGCGTCCGTAGCCTGTCATGCTCCTCATAGTGTGCTGGGTATGATGCGGCTCTGTTGAGTCTTGTCCCCGCGAATTTACTTTAGGAGAAGTTGCGCTGCCTGGGCCACGTCTTTGTCGCCGCGTCCGGAGAGGTTCACGACAATGATGGAATCACTGGGCATTTGAGGCGCTACTTTCAGCACATGGGCGATCGCGTGGGAGGTCTCCAGAGCGGGAATGATGCCTTCTATTTCAGAAAGCCTTCGAAAAGCCGCCAGCGCTTCGTCGTCCGTGGCGTAGTCGTATGAAATCCGGCCCAAATCCCGGAGGTAGGCGTGCTCGGGCCCAATCGCGGCGTAGTCGAGTCCTGCGGAAACCGAGTGGGTAAGCTGGATCTGGCCATCCGCATCGGCTAGCAGGTAGGTTTTTGTACCCTGGAGAACTCCCAGTTTCCCCCCCTGAAACCGCGCGGCGTGAGTGCCGACCTCGATGCCGTGGCCGCCGGCCTCGACTCCAACCATGCGCACGCTGTTGTCTTTGAGGAACGGCCAAAACAGGCCGATTGAGTTGCTGCCTCCGCCCACGCAAGCCACGAGCAAGTCGGGAAGGCGCTCCTCACGTTCGAGGATCTGCCGGCGCGCTTCGTCGCCGATGACCCTGTGAAAATCCCGGACCATCATCGGATAGGGGTGGGAGCCGAGGGCGGAGCCCAGAATGTAGTGGGTGGATCGCACGTTGGTCACCCAGTCCCGCATTGCCTCGTTGATGGCCTCTTTGAGGGTGGCTTGGCCGGCGGTGACTGCGACCACTTTTGCACCCAGAAAACGCATGCGCGCCACGTTGAGTGCCTGGCGTTCCATGTCCACCGCCCCCATGTAGATCACGCATTCGAGTCCCGCCCGCGCCGCCACGGTTGCCGTGGCTACGCCGTGCTGTCCCGCACCGGTCTCAGCAATGATCCGGGTCTTGCCCATGCGCTGAGCCAGAAGAATCTGCCCCAGCGCGTTGTTGATTTTGTGGGCGCCCGTGTGGAGTAGATCCTCGCGCTTGAGGTAGATCTTTGCTCCTCCGAGTTGTTGGGTGAGGCGTTCGGCGAAGTAGAGCGGCGTTGGACGACCCGCGAACTCCCGAAGAACATTTGCCAGTTGCGATTGGAACTCTTCGTCGCCGCGCACCTTTTCGTATTCGACGGTGAGTTCGTTGAGCGCTGTGATCAGGGTTTCAGGCACAAACATCCCCCCGTAGGGCCCGAAATGCCCGTGCTGATCTGGCAACGATTCGAGGTCAATCATAGGGGGGCAACACTAGGCTTCACGGGCGTGCCCTGCAAAGGGTTTTCCCAGTGGCGCTTCTTCGCCCTCCTCAAATAAATCGATAAATCGCAGGGCCGATGTGACGGCCGCCAGCCTAGTAGATCAGCGGCTCGGGGAGTTGAAATGCGTTCTCAATCACGCGGAATTTCGCATCGCCGCCCTCAAACCATACCTCCACAATATCGAAGCGAAATGGGATCCCGGGGTTCCCCAGTAGTTTGAGCCAGGCGAGTGCTCCTCGTGCGATGTGTCTCTGCTTGGCCGGGTTGACTGCGCTGGACGGGGGGCCGTATCGCAGCGTACGCCGGGTCTTAACCTCGACAAACACGAGCGTTCCCCCCGCCTTTTCTCGACAAACCAGATCCACCTCGCCACCCCGCGGCCCCCGGAAGTTCCGGTAGAGGATCTTGTGCCCGCGGCTGCGCAAATGGCGTGCCGCCAAATTTTCCCCGAGAACACCGAGTCGGATTTTTTGTGAAACCGTTTTGGCGCGGGCGGCAGATTTAGGCCAGAGGCAGAAGCGCCTGCTGTACTGGAAGAAAGCTGCGGCGATGGATTGCGCAAGGCCCATGGGTTCGGAGTCTATCGAGGTGGAGGGCCGTACCGTAGCCTTTGTGTCGCCCGAATTCGTATCCCGGGTACACCTCATCCATTTCCTGCATGAGTCGATCTCTCGTGACCTTGGCCAGAATGCTCGCGGCGGCGATGCTGTAGCTCAAGCCGTCGCCGCCGACCAATGCGGTTTGGGGCAGGGGAAATCCGGGCACGGGCAGCCCGTCGATGAGCACGTGTTGAGGGGGTTGAGCGAGTCGAGAAACGGCTCTCCGCATCGCCTCGTGAGTGGCCCTTAGAATGTTGATCCTGTCGATTTCCTCGGGGCCCACGGCTTCCACCGCCCAGCAAATCTCGGGCGCTGAGGTCAGCTCCAAATAGAGTTTCTCACGTTGGCGGTGCGTGAGTTTTTTCGAGTCCCGGAGCACGGGGTGGGTAAAATGAGCCGGTAAAATGGCTGCGGCTGCGACTACAGGACCGGCCAGGGGGCCTCGCCCGGCTTCGTCCACGCCCGCGATGACCTGGCAGCCTTTTGAACGCAGGTTGTCCTCATGCTGAAGGCTGCAGGGAAGGGGGGGCATGGCGGCGCTATCCAAAAAAAAACTGACCGGTATTGCCTTAGCCCCAATGAGGGGAGACGGGCAACACCGGTCAGTGTGAAAGAAAGGGAAGCTGGTCGGCTAGTTCTTCCGGGTGGAAGCTTTTTCACGCACAGCCATGGCCTGTTTGCCCTTGCGGGAACGCAGGTAATTGAGCTTGGCGCGGCGGGCGGTGCCAGCGGTCTCCACCTCGATTTTGGAAATCCTAGGGGAGTGCAGAGGGAAAACGCGTTCAACACCCTCGCCGTAAGAAATGCGCCGCACGGTGAACGCCGCGTTGAGCAGGGTGCCTTTGCGGCCGATGACAATTCCTGTGAAAATCTGGATCCGCTCCTTCTCACCTTCCCGAACGACGGTATGCACGCGAACGCTGTCACCGACGTTGAACTTGGTGACTTCTGTCTTAAGTTGTTCCTGCTCGATTTTCTGGATGATCTTGTTCATGGCGCAAATACCTCTCGGTGGGTGTAGAAAAGGGTGAGAGGAGTATCCTAAATTTCCAGCGGCGCAACTGGAAAAATCAATGCATGCTCCCAGGTTTCATGGATGATCTTATCGATTTGCATAGTGACAGCTATTTTATGGGCGAGGCCCTGCGCCAGGCGCGAAAAGCGTGGGAGGCCGAGGAGGTGCCCGTCGGGGCAGTGGTGGTCCACCAGGGCAGGATCATTGCCCGGGCTCACAACCAGGTGGAAATTCTCAAGGACGCCACGGCTCACGCGGAAATGCTGGCCATCACCCAGGCGGAGAGCGTGATGGGGGATTGGCGGCTTCATGAGTGCGAGCTTTACGTCACCAAGGAGCCCTGTCCGATGTGTGCCGGGGCAATGGTCCATGTCCGATTCAAGAGGGTGATCTTTGGTTGCCTCTCCTCCAAGGACGGCGCTGCGGGAAGCCTCATGAACCTTCTCCAACATCCGCAGCTCAATCACCGATGCGAGCTCACCCCCGGGGTGCGTCGGGAGGAATGCGCGCAAATGCTCCAGGCTTTTTTCAGGGAACGGCGTGGCGGTTAGTGCCTCGGGGAATGGCGTCTGCCCAAGGGGAATGCGCCGAGGCTCAGAGAATCAGCATGCAATCCCCGTAACTGAAGAACCGGTAGCGTTCTGCGACCGCTTGCGAGTACGCTTGGAGCGTCAATTCTCTTCCCACCATGGCGCTCACGAGCATGAGCAGGGTGGATTTAGGGAGATGAAAATTGGTCAGGAGAGCGTCTACCGCCCGGAAACGGTATCCGGGATAAATGAAAATGTCCGTGGCGCCCTGGTGCGGTTGCAGGGGACGTCCGCAGGATTCGAGCACGCGCGTCGTGGTGGTGCCAATGGCGACGATGCGCTGAGCCGCGTTGATGGCCTGAGCCGCGTCGGGCAGAATACTGTAGCGCTCCGAATGCATCCGATGCTCCGTGACGATCTCTGCCTGAACGGGCCGGAAGGTGCCCACGCCCACATGCAACGTCACAAAGGCGTGGGGGATTTGAGCAAGGATTTGAGGCGTGAAATGCAAGCCCGCCGTCGGGGCCGCCACCGCCCCGCTTTCCTTGGCGTATACGGTTTGATACCGGTCGCTATCCACGGCCTGAGGTTGCCTCGAAAAATACGGTGGCAGGGGAAGCTGTCCCGCCTGATCGAGATCGACCGGCCCGTCAAAACCGATGATGCGCTCCCCGTCGGGGCAGATCTCCAAAACGCGACCTTTCGCTCCGGGAATCTCCACATGCTTGCCCACTCCCATCCGGCGCCCGGGACGTACCAAGCATTTCCATGCGTTTTCGCCCACCGCTTCCAGGAAGAGGAGTTCGATCCGGCCGTCATTCGAATAGACACGGGCCGGAATTACCTTGGTGTTATTGAGAACCACCAAGGCGTCCGGCCCGATCAACGCAGGGAAGTCGGTGAAGTGCCGGTGTTCGATGCGTTGTTGGGCCCGATGGATGACGAGCATGCGGGAGTCCTCGCGCCGGGGCGCGGGATGCCGCGCAATCAGTTCCTCGGGCAGCGGGTAATCGTAATCGTTTGTAAAAAGGCTCACGGGATGTTTGCGAGGGTTGTTTTTGAAAGTCGCAGGATGTTGTTTTTCCAGTGCCAGGCGGTCAGCGCGGGGAGCAAGACAATGGCGTGGGTGATGAGATTGGGTTCCCACGCGTTCCAGAGCGGAGTCGATTCCCAAAGCAGCAGTGCTCCCATCGCGCTCAGGGAAAAAGTGCTCCAGGGCGTGGCTCGTCGCCAGCATGCCAGAGGCAGAATCCAGGTCACATACCACGGGTGCAGCACCGGGCTGAGCACCAGCGCCGATCCCATGGACCAGACAGCGCAACGGGGCCAGTCATTCTTGAATCGATAAAAGCCCCAGAGAATCGCGGCTCCCAAGGCGAGGATGAATGGCCAGTTCCGCTGGTAGGGGTTGGGGCCGGTGAGGGCTTCAATCGCCCACCAGAGGGTGTCGTTGAACCGGGCCGTGTTGGCGAAATCCCGCAAGGGGCTGAGCACGGTGGACATTCCGCCAAAGGGCAGGCTGCACACTGTGGGAATGACGGCGCAAAGCGCCAGTGCCGCGCTTTTGTCCCTGAGAGCGCGTGCCCAGGCTGGAATGAGAAGAACCGGGATGAATTTAATCGCGATGGCCGCTCCCAGAAGCGCGCAAGAGCCCAAGGCCGCATGCCAGCGGGGAGGCGCTTGTTCCTCCGCTGAGAGGGAAAGAATCGCGAGGCTCGCCGTCATGGGCAGGAGCATCAGGCTGTCGTAGTGCGCGCCCCCTGAAAACGCATAAACCACGGCGGGATTCCATGCGTACCAAGCGGCATCCCGGATTCCCCCTGCGCAAAGCCGGATCAGCAGCGCGGCTGTAAGGAGATCAGCGGCGATGAACACCAGTTTGAATGCCAACAAGTTGGGCATGACCCGGGTAATACCAAGGAAGGCGAGTTGCGCCGCAGGGGGATAAATTGCAGCCGCCTCCGGGTGATTGATCTTCGCCCACGCGACATCCCGGAGCGACGCCAGCTCCGGCGCCGCGGGGGACAGCACATACGGGTTAAATCCGTCCAGCTGGATCCGGCCTTCCCAAAGGTAGCGCCAGAAATCGTCGCCTGGCTCGCACCCCAGCATCGCCAACCTGAGGAGGAGCGCTCCCGACCAAAAAAGTGTTTGGGGTGAACCGAGTCGGGCGGCAACTCCTGCCGGAGAGGCTGCGGGTGCGGTGTTTTTAAACAGCCGGACAGCCAGCAGGAACAGTCCGCCGGCGGCAAACATCAGGAGAACAAAACGCAGGGGGGCGCCCGGCTGGGTAAAGTCGCCAAACAAGCTCGCAGCCCACAGCACCGCCGCTTCCAGGACGAGAATCCCGCCAAGGCGCATCACTCGGCGGCTTTTGCTCTGCCGCGTTCCCCATGGACGCGCTTGAGGTCGCAATGGATTCCGGCAGCGATGACGAGGTCGGCGACGCGTCGTTTCAGACGCCATGCGCGGCGCAGCAGCCAGAGTGCAAAGAGAGCGTAAGCCGTCCACCACCAAAGGTCGCGGTGAGAGGTAAAGGCTTGCCGATAACACAGCGCCGAAAGGGCGATGAAGTTGATCAGGAAAGTGGTGGCGACCATTCGGGTGCTGAGTTGGACCCGGGTCAGGCATTTGGGGCCGCCGTGATACTCGGTGACGGTATGCAGCTGAATACTCCACCACTGCGTCCCGTAGATTTGGACATCCCAGCTTTTCCAACCGGTATCGGCCGAGTAACGCCAGTCTTCGGCCTCAAGCAGGGCGAAGATTTCCTTGAGCAGCCGCTCGCGGCCCTGGCCGGTCTCATTCCAGAAATCGAGCCGGGAAATGCTGCCTCTGTGGCTGGCCGGAGTCAGGTCGGCCTCCGGCGCGGCAATGACTTTAGCCGGGGTCTGTTTGTATTTGAGCCACGTGAAATACCGAGCCCATCCCCGGCCCAGCGGTTGGAGTAATGCCAAAAAAGCCACCAAGAGCCGCGCCCGGATTGTGTCGAACTGGGGTTCGATCTTGGCGTTGACCATAAAGCTCAGCGCCACAAGGAAAGTGCCGCCGAACATGAGCAACGGCACAATCCGCAGGTTGGGGAAGGCCACGGTGACCAGGAAAATAAACGCCGTGAGGGCCACCCATTCGATGCTCCCCAGATAAGCCGCCACCACACTCTGGGAGGCGGGATAAATGGACTGAAAGAGGCCTTCGCCGAAGACCCCGTGATAAATAACCGGACGATTGAGCAGCCACGTAAACCGGGGCGCCCCGTAGATCTGGCCCTTCCACTTCGCTTGGCCCGTCGGGCCGAAGAAAATGAGATGCTGGAAACGCAGCATGGCCTCGGCCTCACCGTAGCCCTCCTGCTGTTTCCGAAACGCCTGGAGCGTGAATCGCCGGTAGTGCCACACAATGGCGCTGGGACTAAACGCGATCACGCCTCCGCTGGTCTGGAGCCGCCAGCAAAAATCCACGTCGTCGCCGGCCTTGCGATACTCCGCGTCGAACCCGCCGACGCTCTCAAACGCCCAGCGATGGAACGCCATGTTGCAGCCCGGAATGTGCTCCGCCACGACGTCCGTGAGCAGCACGTGGCTGGGCCCGCCAGGAGCCGCCGCCACCGCCGCCTGGATCCAGTTGGCTGCCGGTGGTGAAATGTTCGGGCCGCCGACGCCGGCGTAGTCGCCGCTCAGCAACGTGCCGACCAAATAATACAGCCAGTCCGGATCTGGCATGCAGTCCGAGTCGGTGTATGCGAAAATATCGCCCTTTGCGGCCCGCGCGCCCACGTTGCGGGCATAACTTAGGCCCATGTTGGGCTGGATGATGTTTTGGAACTCCGGAAGCGCGTTGCCGGAGGCGAGGGGGCGGCTGGCGAGCCAACGCTGCACGATGTCCTGGGTGTCGTCTTTGGAGCCGTCATCGACGAGCACGATTTCAAAGTTGGGATACTGGACTTCATCGAGGGCCCGCAGGCAGTCCCCCAGGGTTTTTCCGCCGTTGTAGCTGCAAACAATCACCGAGACTTTCGGGTAGGTGGGCAGCTGCACCTTGGCGGTGATCAATTCCTGGCCGGCCAGCTTTAACCTCAAACGCTCAAAAGCCAGCTTGGGCTGGCGATCCCTGGTGACGAGCCCGAACTCCCAGTCGGTGATTTCGTGGCCACCGGTAAACCATTCGTCGGTCCAAGAGAAAAAAATGGTTCCGGCCGCGCCGCCGCGGACGACCACATCGAGATGCCAGTCGAGAACTTCGGCCTGCATCTCCTGGCCTTTTCGCAGGGTATCGAGGCCAAACTCCCCCAAAATCAGCGGTTTATCCTCGGCCAAGTTCTGGAGCCGGGCTAGGTAGCGTTCGAAATCCGCGCGGCGCTCGAGGTAGACGTTGAAACTGAAGAAATCGACGTTTTGAGGGAGGAGATACTCCGTGGGCGGGTAGCTGGCGTAGCTATAGAGGGGTCGGGGATCGGTTTGCCGGGCAACCGAGATGAGTTTTTCGAGAAACTCGATGACCCGCCGGGCCCCCAGCCAACGCACCATGGTGGTGGGAACCTCGTTTCCGACCAGGTAGGCGAAAATCGCGGGATGCCCTTTGTGTTTGGCCACCGCCGTACGGATGGTCTGGATAATTTGGGACCGCAGTTTGCGGTTGTTGAGAAACTCCACGTGTTGAGTCCAGGGGATGGAGATCATCACGCGCAGCCCGAACTGCGCGGCCAGATCCAGCAGCCAGCGCGGAGGCACGTGGTAGACGCGGATCAGGTTGACGCCCAGCTCCCGCATCAGCCTGAAGTCCTCCC
The DNA here is from genome assembly GCA_040374425.1 of Verrucomicrobiia bacterium. Lineage (GTDB taxonomy): Bacteria > Verrucomicrobiota > Verrucomicrobiia > Chthoniobacterales > Chthoniobacteraceae > CAIURC01. Next base: position 34,725 of record JBEIUI010000002.1, read on the forward strand.
GGGCCTGCTCGGGGGATGAGGTTAGGTCGCCGTCGGCGTTTGGATGAAAAGGACCGTAAGTAACCCCTTTGAGAAACCACTTGCGGTCTCCCTCGAAGAAAAACTTGGCTCGGACCCGGATGGGCGGGAGTTCGGCAACGCTGGTAAGGGCTGGGCTGGGCGCAGGGGTGGCAGACATGAAAGAGCCGGTTTTCTTAATGGCGGGAGGCTTTCGCGGCAACATCGCCGAGAGGCCAATTGCCAAAACGTCCGTTTTTTTTGTTCGGGGTCAAAGTCAATTCTCAGAGTGCTCCAGACCCTGAGCTCAGAGGCTTGCCAGTGCGGCGGTGGCTACCTCGGCGGTGCGCTCGAAGTCGGCCTCCGAGTGAGCTAGGGAGATAAAGCCCGCTTCAAATTGCGACGGGGCGAAATACACACCCGCTTCCCTGCAGGCGTGGAAATAGCGGGCGAACCCCGCACGATCACTGCGTTGGGCGTCCGCCAGGTTCCAGACCGGCCCGCTCGTGAAATAAAGGCAGAACATTGAGCCGATTCTCTGGAACGCGTAATCGCGCCCCGATTTCCGCAGCGCGAACCGGACCCCCTCCTCGAATTGAGCGCCGAGTTCCTCAAGCCGCTTCCAGCCATCGAGCCGTTCCAGTTCCCGGAGCTGCGCAAGCCCTGCCGCCATCGCAAGCGGGTTCCCTGAGAGTGTTCCGGCTTGATACACCGGGCCATCCGGGGAGAGCTCATTCATCAGATCCGCTCGCCCTCCAAATGCGCCGACCGGCAGCCCGCCTCCAATGACTTTACCCAAGGCTGTCAGGTCCGGCACGATGCCACAGAGCTCCTGGTAGCCGCCCCGGGCGAGACGAAATCCGGTCATCACTTCATCAAAAATCAGCACGCTCCCGTGCGCTGTGCAAAGTTCCCGGAGAAGCTCCAGGTAGCCCGGCTGGGGCAGGTAAAGACCGGCATTGGCCGGAACGGGTTCCACGATCACTGCGGCAATTTCGCGGCCTTGCGCCGCAAAAACCGTTTTGAGGGCTTCCGAGTCGTTGTAAGGCAGCGTGAGGGTTAATGCGGCCAGATCTTTTGGGATCCCCGCGCTGTCCGGTTGTCCATGGGTGAGCGCGCCGCTGCCGGCCTTGACGAGCAGGGAATCCACATGCCCGTGGTAACAGCCCTCAAACTTGAGGAGCTTTTCCCGCCCCGTAAACCCGCGTGCCAGCCGGATCGCGGACATGGTGGCCTCGGTGCCGCTGTTGACCATCCGCACCTTCTCAATGGAAGGCACCCATTGGGCGATGGTGCGGGCCATTTCCACCTCCAACGGGTTGGGAATCCCAAAGCTCACCCCCCGCAGGGCCGCTTGGGAGATCGCCGTCTGGATGGACGCCGGCGCGTGTCCCAGAATGGCCGGACCCCACGTGCCCACGTAATCAATGTAGGCCTTGCCGTCGACATCCCAGATCATGGAGCCCTCGGCGCGATCCACGAAGAACGGTTCGCCTCCCACTCCGCGAAAGGCGCGCACAGGAGAATTAACACCGCCGGGAATGCACTGGCGGGCTTCACGGAAAAGAGCTTGGGAGCGTGTGAGCATGATGTGGAAAATTCGCTCCTCTCTATGGCAGCGAGGCAGGCCGGGCTCAACCTTCATCGTGGATTTACTCTCCCCCGGATCGGGGCCCCGCCCGGTGGCAGAAAGCGGCGTGCGAAGTTTTTCACCCGCAGGGCTCACGCATCGAAAAATCCCGGAAGTGGCGCATAAAATCTGACAGATGGGAGGGATGTTTCGGGATGGAAAAGCGCCCGAGACTGGATCTGATCATCATGATCCGAGAAATCGAAGATCCCCGAATAGACCGAACGCGGTGGCACAATCTCGTGGACATTTTGGGGATCGCGATTTGCGCGTTGTGGTGCGGCGCGGACAGCTTCGAGGACATGGCGCTTTTTGGCGAATGCAAGAAAGGCTGGCTGGGCACGTTTTTGGAGCTGCCCAACGGCATCCCGAGCCACGACACGTTTGGTCGCCTGTTTGCGGCCTTGGATCCAAAGAAGTTCCTTGAAGCCTTTATGCCCTGGACGCAGAGCTTGAGGGAAACGCTCTCGGCAGAGGTGGTGTCCATTGATGGCAAGGCGCTGCGTCGGGCGATAGACCAAGGGTAGATCCCCAAAGTGATCGTCAGCGCCTGGTTCGCGGGGAAGGCAGCGTGGGAATGACTGCGCAGCGTGGGTGTGATGGAGGCTGTGCGCGAGATTGACGGAAAGATCAGCGTGGAGCGCTGTTCCTACCTGAGCAGTCTGCCGCTGGATGCCCAGCGTTTTGGGAGGGCGGTGCGGAGTCGCTGGGGGTGGAAATGGAGCGACGCAGCTCCTGCGCATGCGTCCAGCTCACTGAGAAGACGCCGTAGCCTTCCTGCCACGCAAAGCCCGGCTTGTGATTCTGCGCCGCCCATGCGGGCGAGGCTTTCTTGAGTTTGCGTACCAGCCCTGCCACTTCCCTCGTGGTGTTGATGCTGATGAGCAAATGCACGTGATCTTCGATGCCTCCCACCGCCTCCGCTACGCCGCCGAGACCGCGAACCGTGCCGCCTAGGTATTGGTGCAGGCGTGAGCGCCATTCTTTTTGGATGACTGGCCTCCGCTCTTTTGTGCTGAACACGAGGTGATCATGGAGGCTGTGAAATGTGGATCCCACGGCAGCTTCGATGCGCCATTGAATTCGTCTCGGGTCGGCGGTCTGAGTGTGGATGTAGGATTCACCGGGGGATCCAAATTGGCCCGCATCTAACCGACTCTGAGCGCAAGGTGTGGGTGATTCCTTGGCAGAACATGGCGGGCCGCATCACGAATACCGGCACCGTTTGGACGGGGTTTTCCGTCGAAGAGATGGGCCTTGAGCGTGGACTCAATGGAGCCGGTCTCACTTCCTGGAGGCGGGTCTGGTTTACTGATTCAACCGGTTGGCCAAGGCCTTTTGGGCGGCGCTTTTGTCATCGGCGTCGTCCTTGGTGAGTGCGGGCAGTTCAGCCACGATCTTCCACTCGGCTTTCGCGAGGTCGGGCCGGTCTGTGGCGGTGTAAAAACGTGCCAGTTCTGCATGGTGCAGCACTTTATGAGGAGCGAGTTGGCAAGCTTTTTGGAGACAACGGTGCGCTTCGGGGAGGCTGGCTGCCGGGAGCCGGCCGTAAACCATCCGGGCCATGGAAGCCAGCACCGGGTGGATGCGGGCAACGCCAAAGTGCCACCGGCCCAAGACATGCCACGCCCGGTCGTTTTCGGGATCCAGTTCCAGCGCACGCACCACTGCGGCGTGCAGCGCTTTGGAGGATTCGAGTTTCTCCCGGGTCCTCACAAAATCCGTGAGCTGTCCGTGCGCGATGGCCAGGCTCAGATGGGCTCGGGCGTTTTCCGGTGCCGCGGCCACGGCGCGTTCCGCGGCTTCGAGAGATTTTTTGGCCAGTGCGTGAGCGGCGGATTCCGGGTGCGTTTCGTCGATGAGCGCAGAGGCCTGTTCGGAAACCCGCACCAGCACCTCTGCGTTCCTAGGGGCGAATGTTTCCGCGGCTTGGAACCAAGCCAGCGCGTCTCTGTGGCGTTGGACCTGCGCGGCTGCGTCGCCGCGGGCGAGAAGTTCGGAGACGGATCCCCCGGGCTCGGCCAGCGCAACGGACGCGGCGGCGGCCATGCCGAGCCAGCTCATGCCGTTGCGATGGAGCTCTGAAGAGCCATGAGTCGGTCGATTGCGGCAGCGATCCTTTCCCGGCTGCTGAGCCGGAGCCGCCAGTCCTCGGGAATGGAGGCGACTCCGTGCAGTGCTCCTAGCCACGACCCCACGAGAGCTGCGCGCGCGGCGTTGTCGCCTCCGGCTCGGATGGTTTCGAGAATCGCCTGCGCGAAATCTTCCTCTCCGCGGATGGCCGCATGCACCGCAGCGGGGAAACTCTTGGCCAGCGGGCAGCTTTGGCCAAAGAGCAGTGTGGCCTCCAAAACGGACTCGTCCCTTGCTGCGCGCGCCGCCACGATCTTTTCGAGGGGCTCGGTTTGTGTGACGTGGTCGAATGCCGCTTCCAAGGATGCGCCGTGAAGCAAGGCCTCGAGAATCTCGGCATGGGCCTGTGCGTATGCCAATGCGCGGTTGGAGTTTTGGTTGAACCGGGTAAGCGCTTCAACGGCGGCAGGGTCCGCGCCCGTCACCGCAACCAACGGCGCCAGCCGGGTGACTGTGGCGGGTTGATCGTCGTCGATGCCGCTTTGCAGCAGGTTGCCGGGATTCAAGGCCAGATTCTCCAAAACCCCCCGCGTGGCGTGGTCCTTGTAAGAACGGCAGTTTGGCGACTCGTAAAATGCGCGGAATCGACGGGCGAAATCTCCGAGGTCCAACCCGCCGCGTTCGGCGAGGGACTCGAGCAGAAGCAGGGCGGAATCGCCATAATGGGTCAAGTCGCCGGGATGTTTTCCGGCGTGATAATGCGTGGGGCCGGGAGGTTCGAATCCAAGGATCCCCACCGGGAACGCCCGGTTGAGTTCCTCCTGGTCATAAATCCAGTGGGCGCCAAGAGCTGCGGCGTCGCCGACAAATTGTCCCCAAATCATCCCGTCGATCCGGTCACGCAGAGTGGTCATGACTCAGGAATCTAGACATCAAATGGCGGGAGAAAAGCCCGGAGCGCAGCCGGAACCGGGTCGGCGCCCGGTTCGGATGATCGGTGTTTTGCCTTCTCGGCACTGGGCGACGGCTTGGGAAAGGGGATTAACCTGCCCACCTGGCGAACCGCTGTGCAAAGTCTCTTTTCAAAAGCGGGTTGAGGTTCTCGATTTCCAATGCTCTCCCCAGCTCGTATGCATCGCCCTCTCCCAGTTTCTGGAGACCCAGCGCCCTGCGGATGGTGATGCCGTGGGGCGCTTTGAGTGTGGGTTCGATGGGTGCGCCCGCGGCGACGTCCCCTTCCCGGAGTACTCTGAAATAAAACCCGCAGCGGCCACTGTGGAGAAAGTCCTTGAGGATGTCGGGCCGTCCTATTTTGTGGCCAAACTTGAAGCAGGGCAGGCGCGGTGCGGTGGCCTGAATGATCGCTGAGCCGGTTTGGAACACGTCGCCAATGCACACGTTAGTTTCAAGCAGGCCGGAGGTCGTGAAGTTTTCACCGAAGGTCCCAAACGGCAGCGGCTCGGCACCCAGATATTCCTGCCAATACGCGTAGTGTTCGAAGGGATACCCGTACACGGCTTGGTGTTCACCTCCGTGGACCGTATGGTCGGCTTGGCCGTCGCCCGCAAGGCCCAGGCGATTGAGCGGCACGGGACCTGGGACGGGTTCTTTGTAGATGCCTGTGCGCACGGGTTTCCCGTCGATGACGAGGGTGCGCGGGGGGGCGACATTGACGGAGAGCAATTGCATGCCGCCGTGGGGGAAGCAGAATGTGTGCAAAGGCCCGCAGACCTTGGCGCCACAGGAGAGCTCACGCGTTGTTTCCGCAGCACGGGCGCCGCGATCCGCCCTCGTTGATTAAGAAACGCCAAGTTCGCGGGATCTTGCCACGCGGAGGCGTCGCCGGGCTCGGTAGGTCTGGCACCGGGTGTTCCGAGGCTCAGGAGGAAGCGGTCTCCATCGGCACGCAGGAACAGAACAGGTTGCGGTCGCCGTATACGTTGTCGACCCGGCCAACGGAGGGCCAGAACTTGTGTTGTTGGAGCCAGGGGGCGGGATAAGCCGCCTGTTCGCGGGAATAGGAATGGGTCCAGTCGGAGGCGACCACGCTGCGCGCGGTGTGCGGGGCGTTTTTGAGCGGGTTGTCGGCCTTGTCGGCGGTGCCGTTCTCAACGGCCATGATTTCCGCGTGGATCGCGATCATTGCCTCGCAGAACCGGTCCAGCTCGGCCTTGGACTCGCTTTCCGTGGGCTCGACCATGAGCGTGCCCGCCACGGGCCAGCTCAGCGTGGGTGCGTGAAAACCGTAGTCCATGAGCCGCTTGGCCACGTCCTCGGCCGTCGTGTGTTTGAATCCGCGCAGATCCAGGATGCACTCGTGGGCGACCAGCCCGTTGCGGCCCTTGAAAAGAATCGGGAAATGCGGGTCAAGCCGGTGCGCCATGTAGTTGGCGTTGAGAATGGCCAGTCGGGTGGCCTCGGTGAGGCCCTCGCCGCCCATCATTCGGATGTAAACCCAGGGGATCGTGAGGATGCTGGCGCTGCCCAACGGTGCGGCGCTGATGGCGCCTACCGTGCGGTCACGGGCCGCCGCATCACGCGAGGGCAGGAAGGCCACGAGGTGCGCCGCCACGCCGATCGGTCCCACACCGGGGCCACCGCCGCCGTGGGGGATGCAGAAGGTTTTGTGCAGGTTGAGATGACAGACATCGGCGCCGATTTTACCCGGGGAAGTGAGGCCGACCTGGGCGTTCATGTTGGCGCCGTCCATGTAAACCTGGCCGCCGTGCTCATGAATGAGCGCGGTGATTTCGACGATGGTTTCCTCGAACACACCGTGGGTGCTCGGGTAGGTGACCATGAGCGCCGAGAGCCGGGCGCTGTGTTCTTGGACTTTCGCGGTGAGATCCGCCATGTCGATGTCGCCATCCGCAAGGCACGCCACCGGCACGACTTTCATCCCGGCCATCACAGCACTGGCGGGGTTTGTCCCGTGCGCCGACGCCGGGATGAGGCAGACGTCCCGGTGTCCTTCGCCGCGGGACTGATGGTATTTGCGGATCACCAGCAGGCCGGCGTATTCGCCTTGGGAGCCGGCGTTGGGTTCAAGCGAGACCCCGGCGAACCCGGTAATCTCGGCGAGCCACCCTTCGAGCTGGCTGCAGAGCAGCTGATAGCCCTCGGCTTGGGCGGCCGGCGCAAAGGGATGCATCTTGCCGAACTCCGGCCACGTCACCGGGAGCATCTCGGTGGTGGCGTTGAGTTTCATCGTGCAGGATCCCAGCGGGATCATGGACGTGGTCAGCGAGAGATCCTTCGACTCCAGCCGGCGCAGATACCGGAGCATCTCGTGCTCGGTGTGGTAGCTGTTGAACACTGGATGCGCGAGGAAGGGCGAGGTCCGCGCCAACGCGCCGAAGCTGGTCTGCGCCTCTAGTGCCAGGGTTTCGAGGTCGGTCTCTGCGTTGCCGGTGAAAACCTCAAAGAGGGCGTCAAGCGAGTCGGTGGTCTCGTCTAGCGCGATGAGCAGGGTGCCCGTCCCATAGGCGCGCAGGTTGATCTGGCGGGCTTCGGCGGCCCGGAGCAGCTCGTCGCGGCGGCTGGGCTCGAGATCGACCCTCACGGTGTCAAAGAGGAGGCCGTCTCCGACTTGAAATCCTCTCTGGCGGAGGCCGCTTGCGAGCAGGGAGGCAAAGAGGTGGACTCGCCGGGCGATCCGCTGCAGGCCCTCGGGGCCGTGATAGACGGCGTATGAGGAGGCCATGACGGCCAGGAGCACCTGGGCCGTGCAGATGTTGCTGGTGGCCTTGTCCCTGCGGATGTGTTGTTCGCGTGTTTGAAGCGAGAGCCGGTAGGCCGGGTTGCCGTGGGAATCCTTGGAAACACCCACCAAGCGCCCAGGCATGAGGCGCTTGAATGCGTCCCGGGTCGCCATGTAACCGGCATGCGGTCCGCCGAATCCAAGGGGAACGCCAAAGCGCTGGGCGCTGCCGACCGCGATGTCTGCCCCGAATTCTCCGGGCGGGCGCAGCAGGGTGAGTGCGAGCAGGTCGGCCGCGACAATCACGAGCGCCCCAGCAGCGTGTGCCCGCGCCGCAAACGCCGCGTAATCTTCCACGCGCCCGGTGGTGTCCGGATACTGGAGCACCACGGCGAAGACTTTCTCTTCAAATGAGAATTGTGCCGGGGTTCCGACGAGGAGCTTGATTCCGAGCGCCTCGGCCCGAGTGGCGACGACTTCGATCGTCTGCGGGTGACAGGTTTCGGAGAGGAAGATGGATTGGGCCTCGGGATCTTTGCAGACCTGATGGGCCATGTGCATCGCCTCGGCGACTGCGGTGCCTTCGTCCAGGAGCGAGGCGTTGGAGATGTCCATCGCCGTCAGGTCAATGATCATCTGCTGGAAGTTGATCAAGGCCTCCATCCGGCCCTGGGAAATCTCCGCTTGATAGGGAGTGTAAGCCGTATACCAGCCCGGGTTTTCCAGGATGTTGCGCTGGATCACCGGCGGCGTGATGCAGTCGCTGTAGCCTTGGCCGATGTGGTTTTTGTAGACTCGGTTTCGGGAGGCGATCGAGCGCAGTTCGGCCAGGGTGGCATGTTCGCCGCGGGCCGTCGGCAATGAGAGCGGCGCGGAGAGCCGGATCTTCTCCGGCACGGTGGCGTCGATCAGGGCGTCGAGGTTGGACTGCCCGATCGCTGCGAGCATCTCTGCGACTTGGTCGGCGCCCGAGCCGAGATGGCGACGGGCGAACGTGTCCGTTGGGGCAAGCAGGGAAAGCGCGGAATCAGCCGGTGCCGTTGCGAGAGAATCGTGCATTCTCGCAGGCTAAAATTGGGGGGAACCAAATCAAGCGGGGATTCAAGGTTTCTCGCCGGGCGCAGGGACAAGCGGCCGGTTGAGGGGCTTTGAAACCGGCTACAGCCTATTCTGCCCGGTGCGAGGGTTTTTAAGCCGGGCTGACCGCCGGTTCCGGGGTTTCGCTGTGGAGATTGCCGCTTTTGCCGAAGGTCTCGGCCACGCTGGGCACGCGGTCGCTGGTACCGAGGACATCGTTAGACGCGCCGGACTCGTCGCGTTTGGAGAACTTGACGCCCACCAAGCGGGACACCCCGTGTTCTTCCATGGTCACCCCATAGAGGGCGTCGGCTCGGGCGATTGTGCGTTTGTGGTGGCTGATGACGATGAACTGGCTCTGGCCGACGAACCGGTCGAGGATTTTGATGAACCGGCTGATGTTGGATTCATCGAGCGGGGCGTCCATCTCGTCGAGCACACAGAAGGGCGCCGGTTTGACCATGTAAATGGAGAAGAGCAGTGCCACGGCTGTCATCGTGCGTTCGCCGCCGCTCAGAAGTGAGATGGATTGGAGCTGTTTGCCGGGCGGTTTGGCGATGATGTCGATCCCGCTTTCAAGCGGGTCGCTTTCGTCCACCAGGAGCAGGTTTGCTTTGCCGCCGCCGAAAAGCTCAACGAACATCTCCGCAAAGTTCACCCGGATCTTTTCAAACGTGTCGGCAAACAGTGTCTTGGTCGTGTTGTTGATCTTGGCGATGACATCAAGCAGCTCGGTCTTGGAGTTGCCGAGGTCGGTGTTTTGCTGCTCCAAGAACGCGTAGCGCTGCTCGAGTTCGTCGTATTCCTGGATGGCGTCCAAGTTGACCGGCCCCATGGAATCAATGCGCTGATCGATTTCCCGCACAATCGAGTCAATCCGATCCCAGTCCAGCTCGAAGGCTTCCAATGCGCGAACCTCCTCGTTTTGGGCCTCCAACTCCTCTGCGCTGAGCGGGGCACCCTCATCTCCCTCGGCGCCGGCGCTGGAGCCGCGCTGGAGGCGTTTGACCTGGTCGCGCACGGCCACGCGCAGACCGTGCAGGTCGCGCTGAAACTCGCGAAGATCGATCTGGTAACGCTTCTGAATGTGATCGGTTAACGCCGTCAGCTTCATCTCGAGCTGGTTTATTTTCACCTCGATGCGGCTGCGCTGGTTGTGGGTGTCGTTGAGTTGCTGGCGGAGAATCCGCAGCGTGTTGTTCATCTCATCAACTTGCGCCGCGATGGCGCCGCGTTCGGATACCAGGGCGTTGACGCCAGACTCGGCTTCGCCCACCTCGCTGCGGAGCCGTTCGAGGTTGGATTCCACCTCGGAGTTCTCGGCCAGCAACGCGGCGGCACGGCTTTCATAGCTCTCTATGTCGCGTTGGCGCTGGGCGATGAGTTCCTCAAGCTCCAGCAGGCGCGCCTCCATCGGCTGCCGCTGATGGTTGAGCGAGCTGTGCCGCTGGCGTTCCGTGGCCACTTTGATCCGCAGTTCGTTGAGTTCCGCAGCCACCTCGTTTTCTTGGGCCCGCAGGGATTCCAGCCCGCTTTGGGTTTCATTGCGGCGCATCTGAACCCCGTCGAGTTGCTCAAGCAGCGACCTGATCTCCGATTCCAAGGTCTCGAGCCGGGATGCCGCTTCGTGCTGGCGCGCTTCGGAGCTGGCACGTTCCCCGTCGAGCGATTGCTGTTTGCGTTCCGTCTCGCGAATCTCGCGTTCCAGCGCGGCGAGTTGACCGCGCAGGGTGGAGACGCTCAGGGACGCGTTTTGTTTCTCTTCCCGTGTTTCCTCGAGCCGGCCTTGGGTGGCCTCCAGCCCCGCTTGCACGGCATTCCGGCGGGCGGTGACTGCCTCGAGCGTTTCGCGAATGGTCTGGGCTTCGGTTTCCAGGATCGCGATTTGGTTTTTTCGTTGGAGCACCGAGTTTTGAGACTCGTCGGAAGCGCCTCCGTGCAAAATGCCGTCCCGGTTGAGCACCTCGCCTGCGAGGGTGACGATAAGCGAGCCTCTCTGGGGAAAGAGCCGGATGGCGGCGTCCAAGTCGGGGACGAGCACGGTGTGGTTGATAAGCCGCTCGATGAGGCGCCTGAGTTCCGGGGCGGGTTTGACCTTGTTGATGAGCCAGTCGATGGCGCCCTCGGGCAGGCGCATCTCGCGGTTTTCGACGTGCTCGAACACCCGTTCAAACTCCCGCAGGGCGAGCGACGCCTTGCCCATTTTTTTGGCGGTCAACGTCTTGATGACGGACTCGGCGATCATCGTGTCTTTCATCACGATGGTCTGAAGGTGCGCTCCCAGGGTGGCTTCCACGGCGGCGACGTACTCTGGCGGCACCTCGATAAACTGGGCCACGGCACCGAGGATCGCGGGCTTGAAGAAATCGGGGTTGTCCAGTCCGCGGAGAATGGCCTGCGTGCCCTCCGAGAAGCCTTCGCCGCCTTCGTTGAGTTGGCGGAGCACCTCGAGTTTGGAGTCCTTTTCGGAGAGCTGCCGCTGGGTGTTTCGGACTTCCTGTTCCACGCCTGCCAGGGCCGACTGGCTCTCGCGCAACTGTTGTTCGCACTCGGAGAGCTGGGCCGTGGCGCGTTCCAAGTCGTTTTGCGCGCGTTCGAGTTCGGCTTGCGCGAAGGATTGATGTTCGTTGACCCGGGCAAACCCGAATTCGAGCTGGGCGAGTTCGCTTGAAAGAATTGCAAGGCGCGCCTCCGCTCCATCGCGCTGTTGAGTGGCCATCGCGGTTTGGCCGCGCAGCGCGCTCACCCGGCTCTCCAACCGGCTCGCCTCGCTGGCCAGCGTGGTGATGCCGCGCTCGGCCTCTTGCCGCTGCTGGACAAGGGTTGCAGTGGCGGCCTGCTTTTCCTCCAACACCCGTAGCTCGGTCGCCAACAAAAGGGTGATCTGCTCCAGCTCGGCGTCCGTGTCGCGCAACTGGGTTTCCGCCACGCGTAGTTTCTCCTCCGCGCCGGACACGTCTCCCTGATAACGGCTCACCAGCGCGTGGAATTCCTCGGCGCGTTCCTCGTTGTGGATGATCCGGTTTTCGTGGTTGGAAATCCGGGTCCTGAGATCGGCGACCCCTTGACGGGCGGCGTTGAGCTGGGCCTCCATCTCCGAGAGCGCGGAACGCTGCACGGATATGTGCGATTCCTGGGCTTCAATCTCCTGTTCGCACTCGGTTTGACGGTCCACCAAGCGGCTTTGCTCAGCTCCAGTGGCGTCGCGTTGCTCTGAAAGCAGGTCGAACTGGCGCTTGGCCGCGTGCGTTTCCAAAAGCTTCAAGTCCGTGAGCAGCGTCTGGTAACGACGCGCCTTGCCCGCTTGGCGCTGAAGCGAGCCGATCTGGCGTTTGACCTCCTTGATGATGTCGGCCAACCGAACCAAGTTGGATTCCGTTGCCTCAAGTTTCCGGAGCGCTTCTTTCTTCTGGGCTTTGTATTTGGTGATGCCGGCGGCTTCCTCGAAAATCGTCCGCCGATCCTCCGGGCGCGAAGAAAGGATCATGTCGATCTTGCCCTGTTCCATGATGGAATAGGCGGATCGGCCGATGCCGGTGTCCATGAAGAGGGAATGAATGTCCCGAAGCCGGCAGGGGGTTTTGTTGAGCAGATACTCCGAGCCACCGTCGCGGAATACGCGCCTCGTGATGGTCACCTCGCTCCAGTCCAAGCCGAGTTGTTCTTCGCACTCGGCAAAGGTCATTGAAACCTCGGCCATCCCCACTGCGGCCCGGGAATCGGTGCCGCTAAAGATGACGTCTGCCATCTCGCCGCCTCGGAGTGCCTTTGCAGACTGCTCGCCAAGAACCCAGCGCATGGCATCGAGAACGTTGGATTTGCCGCAGCCGTTGGGGCCGACGACCGCCGTGACGCCCCGGTGAAACTCCAGCTTGGTTTTCGGTGCAAACGATTTGAAGCCGAAGAGCTCAAGGGACTGGAGATACATAGAGACGCGGGATGGTTGTGCAGGCTCGGATTTCTGGCGAGCCGCCCGGGAGACTCGTTGTGAGGGTGGGGGGATGCAAGCCCAATATGTAGCGGTGCAGGCGGGGCTTCACCACCACCGGCGGTGGCGTTGATCTTCCGTAGGGCCGCGCGGAAGAGGGGCAATCGGAGGAACCCCGGTTTTTACGCATGAACATGAGTCCGGCCGGTTTCTCGCGCGGACCGGGAAAAAAAGGCGGGGACCCGTTCCCGCGCGGGGCGCCTATGGGGCGTTACCTCGACCAGTTGCCGATATCGTCCGGGGTGCCGGGTTTGCGGTCGGCACCGGCGGAGAAAAGGTCGTAGCCGTCGGAGTTATGGGCGCCCGGGCTTTGATATTGGTATTCGTTGCCGAAAGGATCCTGGGGCACCTCCGACATCAATTTGCGCCAATTCCGGGGCCTGGGATCGCTTTCGGGCTTGGAGACCAAGGCCTTGAGGCCCTGTTCGCTGCTGGGAAAGAAGCCGTTGGTGCCCTGATACACCATCAACTGGGTGCCCAAGGATTGGATGTCGCCTTTGATGCGGGTTTCACGGGCGAAATCGAGGCTGCCGCCCATCTTGTTAATGGCGAAGCCGAGCAGGAGCACGATGATGAGCACCACGAGCATGATCTCGATCATGGTGAAAGCGGCGCGGGAGTTTTTCAGGGAGCGTTTCATTGCGAGCTTAGGGAGCCAGTTGATAGTGGAGATGTTTCCAGGCGTTTTTGAGTTCGAGTTCCACCGAGCGGATGGCGACGGGGGCGGATTGCCGGGAAATCGCCAAGCTGAGCTGGTTGAAGCCTTTTTGGAGAGCGGACCCGGGGATGACCTGTTGGCAGCGCACCCAGCCCGCATACCGAAACCGCATGTCGGCTTCGAGCGGCTTTACAATGCCTTGAAAACCGGGATCCGCAAGGTCGGGAAGTTGAAGTGTTACCCGACCCATGGGCGTCTGGTTTACGGTGAGCTCCGGCGGTTCCACAGGGTCTACTCCGAGCACTTCGAAGCGGACGACGGCAATGAGCGGCGCCGCGTCCAAATCAAACTGGAGTTGGGTGTTTTGTCCCGGGGCAAGCCCGATGGGGCCTGCGTCCAGCGTGGCTTTGACCCGGCCGTAGAGATAGTGATCGTCTTTTGAGGGTTCCGCTGCCGCTTGGGTCGCAAATGGGTCGGCAACGGCCTGGGGCGCATCAAAATCCATGGCGTGCCGGGTCTGGGCACTTTGGAGGGTCGCCAGAAAGACGCTCCGCAGGGATTTGCCGTCGCCCGTGACCTCCAGATCCAGGTAATCCATGCCTTCGGTGGTGATGAGCAGTTTCTCTGAACTGGGCAGCCCCAAGCCGGAGCCCAGTGGGTTGCTTCTGTAGAGTTCCATTCCCGTCTCCGTCCAGCCGGTCAACGTTGGCTGCTGGCCGGGTTGATCGTCAAAAAAAACGCGAAACTCGATTTCCTTGCTGAGTTGACCCAGGCGGCGAAGGCGAAAGCGCAAGGTGGTCTTCTGGGGGCTTTTTGGGGTGGCCGGCGTGGCACTGCGTTGGATCGATTCGAGCCAGATGGGCAGGGCCGCCTGTTTTGCCGAGAACGTCCGGTTGGATTGGAGGTCCAACCACGCGGAGAAAGGCGTGGGTTGGACCCGCAGCTCCTGGGCCGAGGCTGGCGGAAGCGTCCACAGACCCAAGCAGGCGGCCACGGAGAAGGCGGGGAGATCGGCAAGAAAACGGCGCATGGTCGGCTGGAACAAGGGGTGGGCGAGTGCCTTCTTGGACTACGGTAGAGCCGCCGCTTAGCGCAAGCCTGAGGTGAGGCTAAAGACCGCGCTCAGAATGCCGTAAACAACAAGTCCAACCACCGCAGCGATGCCCAGCATCACCACGGGTGGCACGAGGGAAGTGGTGATTTGCACCTGCTTGTCTAGTTCCCGCTCATAAACATCGGCGATCATGCCCATGGTTTGCCCAAATTTGCCGGCCTGCTCGCCGACCGCCATCATGTCGATGAAGAGCTCTGGGAAAAGCCCCTGTTCGCCCAGTGCAACGGACATCGTCGCGCCGTCCATCACCGCCCTGCGGACCCCTGCCATGCGATCCCGCACGTAGAGGTTCCCTGAAATTTCCTCAAGCAGCTCAAGGGACCGCAGCAGAGTCACACCGTTTTCCATGAGGGTTCCCAAGGTGCGGGCAAACTGGGCGTAATACCGATAGCGGAGGATCCCGCTGAACACGGGCAGCTTCCAAACCAGGGTATCCCAGCTTTTGCGTCCCTCCGGGGATCGGGTGAGCGCTTTGAATCCGAAGTAAAGCCCGGCGCCTGCGAGAGCGGCCACCCACCAGTAAGAAGTGAGCAACCGGTTGATTTCCAGCAGGATGCGGGTGGGTAACGGCAGGGTCTGCCCGGTTTTGGCAAAGAACCCCATGAGTTGGGGGACCATGACCTTGATGAACACCACGATGAGGGCCGCGCCGACGAGCACCAAAAGCGCCGGATAAACCAGGGCTTGCTGCACTTTATCCCGCAGCGCTTTGATTCCGGAGAGATGGCGTACTAAGCGCTTGAGGATGTCAGGCAGAGCGCCGCTCGCCTCGCCGGCGGCCACCATGTTGGCGTAGAGCGAGGAGAAGATGAGGGGATATTCCCTCATGGCCTGGGAAAGGCTGCGGCCCTCGATCAGGGATTGATGAAGGGCTTTGGAGAGGCCCCCAAGGCGCGCGTGTTTGAGCCGACGCACCATGATGCCCAAGCCCTCATCCAAGGTCATCCCGGCCGTGAGCAGATGCGCGAGTTGTTCCGTGAAAAGGTAGAGCTGGTTGTGCCCGAGCCGGTCCGTTTTCGTGGGAGCTGCTAACCCGGTCGAGGGCTCCGGAGCGCGGCTGGTTTGTGCGGCAGGTTGGGGTTCCGCAGGCGGGTCTGAAGTGGCACCTTGAACCGGCTCGATTCGGATGGGCACGGCGCGTTCGCGCTCGACTTGATGGATTGCGGCTGCCCGGTCAGGACAAGTCAAAACCCCTTCAATGAGTTTCCCATCGCAATTGCGGGCAACGTATCTGAACTGCGGCATCGAACGGCCACCTTAGGCCGCGTCCCCCCAATAGCAAGTCGCTCAAAGTAAACTCGAATGCTCAATCTGGCCCTTGAAAACCCAGAGCAACGCTTTGACTCCGAGCTCTGCAAGATGAAAGGGTTTTGTAATAAAGTCGTTGCCCCCATTGAGAGTCGATTGCACTCGGTTTTGGAATGTGTCCATGCCCGTCAGGAACACGATCGGTGTGGTTCTGTAAGCCGGAATTTGCCGGATTCTGGCGCAGAGTTCGATGCCGCTCATTTCCGGCAGGCCCACGTCGAGAAAAACGAGGTCGAATGCGGATGCTCCGGCCAAAGCCAGGGTCTCGCTGGGGGTAACGGTGGACTCCGCCGGCAACCCAACAAGCCCCATGGCTGCAGTGATGATCTGGCGGGCGTTGTTGTCGTCTTCCACGATCAGCACCCGCGATTTGCCCGGCGCGACCGCTTTGTTCCAGTGATCCGACTCGACCAGGTGGGCCAGGAAATCGATGCCCTGGGTGAGGGTGCGAAGGGTCGAGGGGGTCGCCTGACCCGGCATCCGCTGCAGATCAAAGCTCAAAGACTCCAAAGCGCCTGCCATGTGGAAAAGAGACTGACGACCAAGGATGTTTGCCCGTTCGCAAAGCTCGTGCAAGTCCTGGACTAACTCCGGTAAAACCGGCCCAAAGCCCGATGGCTGATGGGTTTTCTGCAGGCTCTTGCGCAGGGCGCTGATTTTCTCAGGCATCTCCGCGTGGCAACGTTCCCGGACGCCGTCACTTGCTTCCAGGTCGGCGGGGGTCACGGCCGGTTTGTTGGGATACAGGCATTGCTCCATGGTGCGCACCACGCTTGCGATGGAGTGGATGGAGCGCTCAAGGAGTTGACTCACCCCAGAGGCTACCGCCGCGCGGGCAATGGGCTCCAGTGCAGTGGGAAGCGCAAGGATGGGGAGGAAGCGCGTGGCAGGGTTAGCCCGGAGTTGGGCGATCACCTCGTCTCCGCGCACATCCGGAAGCAGCAGATCCACCAGCACCGCGTCAGGCTGGAAACCGCCCACGCTGCCGAGGGCCGAGCGCCCCTCCATCAACGCTTGAACATGAAAACCCGCTCCGGCCAGCGCCTCCCCGTAACACGTGGCAAGCAGAGGATCATGAGCGATGAGGAGAATACGGGGCGGCTTCATTCACGCGGGAGAACAAACAGACGGCCGCGAAGGATGCAGGGAGCGTGCCGTCCGGGGGAACTTCTTCAATTTTACAACAAAACGGGGTTGCCGGGTCCGGAGAAGAAATTCCCGTGCGGAACGACGAAAAAACTTGAGGGGCTCGGTGGAGCCGTTAAATTCCGCGTCCCATTCTGCACACGCGCAGAGTTGGAGGTCAGAATGCCGTGCGGCTCATGTGAGCGGCTGTGTGTTTTGGGGCTCCCCTCTCGGCGTAGCCGGACATCTGGTTCTGGATGAGTAGCTCAATTGGCAGAGCAAGCGACTCTTAATCGCTAGGTTCTGGGTTCGATTCCCAGCTCATCCACTCCCGGGTCCACGGGATTTATGCCGAAAGTTTGGGATCGGTTTCATCGGCGTTATCGATGGGTCTATCGATCGGTCGAAGGGGTCTCCGACAGGAGATTCACTCATTTCAGGCAGCCCCCTTTTTGGCGCCGGTTTTGGAAAGCGCATCCGAGGTGCTCGCCCACCGCGAAAACGCGACGGACCCTGCCACGAAACGCGCCGGCGACAATAGAGACGCCGTTTCCATGGACGGTGGAAGCGAGGCCGAGGTGCCCGTGGCCGAGGATGAATGGATACCGCAGGCGGCGTCCTTAAAAAGTCGCTGGGACTCCCGGATTGTCCCCCCCGGATAGCACTCTTTACTCAGTGCCATCCGGGAAAGGCTTCTGCTGCGGCTTACCAAGGTGAGATGGCGTCTCTTCGAAATCTCCAAGAGCGAACGTTTACCGCAGGTCAGTGCACCCTCTCAAGATAGGCTTCAATGAACGCGAGCGCCTTGTCGTAGCTTGATCGCTCCAAGTAATGGGCCAGTTGAGGGTCAACCGGCCGGGGCAGGCGCTCCCTGATCTCACAGATCTGTTCGGAGACGCTCTTTAGCTGTTGCAAATGGGCGTCTGCGTCGCGCGCATAGAAATCGCGATCAGCGATGATCGCGAGGCGTGTCCGGAGTGCTAACGCAAGTTGCCCGTAACAGTCGTTCATAGAGTCGTTCTTTCGAAGCTCACCCGCGCCAGGATGAGCCCGCCGATGAGAGTTGAATCGGGATCCTAAGATGCCTTCTTCTTCCGCTTTTTCGCAGCGGAACTCTCCTCGGCGACTTGCCGCTCTGCATCGAGCCAATCCTGATGTTCGTCACCCGGGAGTCCGGTTGACCGTCGTTTTTCCGAGATGAAATAGGCGCGGATGGCGACGTCTTGCCAGTTGATGCCTTGGTTCGGAGTCGGCTCGACGCTCTCGATAGCGCGCGGCGCGGGGGCCGTTGCGCGCTTTTTAACAGGCGCTTTTACCGGTTTCGCCCGCTGAGGCGCTGCTGACTCCGGAGCGACTTTCCGCCGTTGCGCGGTTGGCTTGGGAGCGGCCGATTCCTGATCCGTTTTTTTCCCTTTCTTCGATGCCTGAGCTGTTTTCGTCGTGGGTTTTTGAGCCATGATGTTTGGTGAGAGGCTGAGTGTTGAGTCCGGTACCGTAAAGCACACCGGAACGCTCTGAAGGGCGGCTGGAAGATACCTCGAGTTCGGTCGCGGTAAATACGAAACTTGCCGGAATCGCGGGCGCGACGGGAATCAATGCAGATTGCGGCGGTTGGTTTATCTCGCGCCAAAGCCGGTGCCATTTTTGAGCGGGGCTCGCAGTTTACATGTCCGTGGAGCATGTCCCAAACATTGGTTCGAGCCGCGTCAAACGCAGCGGGCCGGAGACTGGTTTGGAGTGGGGCCCCTAAGCAGGGGTTAATTGGTCTGCGATTTCACGGGCAAGAAAGCCGATGGACTCACTGCGCGAGGCATCTCGGGGAGCCAGAACGGAGTCCCGCGCAAACCAGGTTACTTGTCGCTTCGCGTAGTGTCGCGTTGCCGCCTGGATTCCGGCGATGCATTCGGCTTTGGAGAGGCCCCCTTGAATGTGGCTCTCGATTTCAGCGAGCCCGAGAACTTTGGCAGCTGTTTTTCCGGGCTTCGGGAGGTTTCGCACTTCCTCAAGCACGCCCTTGGAAAACATTTCCTCAGTGCGCTTGTTGATCCGGGCGGAGAGTTCTTCCCGCGGGCAACAGAGGATGACGCCTCGCACTCCGACTCTCGGGGTGTCCCACTGTTGACGGAAACTCGAAAAAGGTTTGCCTGTGAGGAGGCTCACCTCGATCGCACGAATCAAGCGCCTCGGGTTTTTGAGGTCGATCCAGCGTGCCCCGGAGGGGTCGAGTCCGGCCAGCTGCAGCTGGAGCTGCTCAAGGGATTGCTGCTCGAGCTGCGCGCGGAGATCGTGGTCGGCGGGCGGTAAATCCGCAAGGCCGTGAGTGAGCGCGCGCAGGTAGAGTCCTGTGCCTCCCACAATCACGACGGGGCGGTTCCGAGTCTGGATTGATTTGATGCGCTCCGTAGCCAGGTTGAGATACTGGCCCACGTCGAAACTCAGGGCGGGCGAAATTTCGCCCACGAGATGGTGCGGTACTTGATTGCGATCCGCATGAGGCACCGCGGCTGTTAGAATCTCCAGGCCCGAGTAAATCTGGAAGGCATCGGCTCCAATGATCTCCGCGCCGCTCATTTCCGCAACGGCAAGCGCCAGGGCGGATTTTCCCGAGGCGGTGGGGCCGGCGATAAAGAAACAGTTGTCGTAGGGCACGAGGTTTTTTCTGGGAGTGTTTTTACCCAGCGTCAGCGGTTTGCCTGCGCCGCGTGTTTACGGGTTTCGGAGCGGTTTCACAAAAAAACGGGAGGCTCATCAGGCGATGAGCCTCCCTGAAGGAATCGATTGCCGGCGCTCAGTTATCCTCGATAGTTGGCTTCCCGTTCACTGGATTTTGCGCCGCTAACGACCAGTTTGCGGCCGAGAAATTCACGGTCATGAAGTTCTTCGACGGCTCTCTTTGCTTCCTCAAGAGTGGTCATCAGCACGAACCCGAAGCCCTTGGATCGATCGGTTTCACGGTGGGTGACGATTTCGGCGTTGCGCACCGATCCCACCCCCTTGAAGAGCTCAAGGAGATCGCTCTCGTTGGCATCAAAAGAAAGGTTGCCCACATAGAGTTTCGGTGAAGAAACCTCAACCATTTCGGGTTTGCGCGCAGCCGGTGCCGGTTTCTCAGGGCGTGGTTTCGCGCGGGAAGCGGAGCTTGGTTTCGTGGATTTTCCGGCTGGTCGAAAGAACGCCAGGAGCTTTTGCCAAAAGCTTTTTTTAACCGGAGGAGCGGGGCGTTGATCTTCGCGTTGGCGACTTGAGCGCCGTGAACCGCGGTCCCCGCGGTCGGAGCGGCGACCCGACGATCGGGAGTTACGAGATTTCATGGGATTGAGCTAATTGCTTTAGGTTGGTGTGTGAGCCCGGGGCCAAAACCCACGCAAGCGCGTTTGGGCCTGGAACATTTTCGGTGGAACGCCCATGGCTCCTTGAAAAGGCCCTTTGTGGGACGGATCCTGGAGAGCTTTGTTCTGGGCAGTGGCACCCCGAATGGCCAGCTTGCGAGAGACTTCTCTCGACGGGAACCGAGGCGCCCCGAGCAACCGACTTGGCTGCACGCGTGGAGCTACAAAAGCGAATCGATCCCCTCATCGGCGAGCTGCGTTGGGCTGTAAGAGCTCAAGATAAGCCACGGGAGCCCCTCTCAACGGAAACGCACGGACAATAAAGCGCGGCCCTGACTCCTCAGCAAGGTGAAACACCGAAATTGACAGGAGGCCGCAGGAGTTGGTGCTGCCGCTTCCCAAACCGGAAAGTCCTGCTAATGTCCCGGTCCCTAAATTATGGCCAGCAGCATCATTGACCCCAGTCGCCTTGAGCGGATCGAATTCAGCAACGATGAGATCGCGCGCTACTCACGCCACCTCATCATGCCCGAGGTAACGCTTGAGGGGCAGAAACGGATTAAAGCGGCCAGCGTGCTCTGTATCGGCACCGGAGGCCTCGGATCGCCGATCGCGCTGTATTTGGCGGCTGCCGGGATTGGACGGATGGGCTTGGTGGATGGCGACACGGTGGATTTCTCCAATCTCCAACGGCAGATCTTGCATGGGACCCGTGACGTGGGGCGGAAAAAGCTCAACTCCGCGCGGGACCGGATCCGGGAGGTGAACCCCAACGTGCAGGTGGATCTTTACGACACGTTTTTTACCGCTGCGAATGCCCGGGAGATCGCGGCGCCCTACGACATTGTGATCGACGGGACGGACAATTTCCCGACGCGGTATCTTTCGAACGACATCTGCGTGTTTCTAAAGAAGCCGAATGTGTACGGCTCCATTTTCCGTTTTGACGGGCAGTGCACGGTGTTTGCACCGCACCTTGGCGGGCCCTGTTACCGGTGCATGTTCCCCGAGCCGCCGCCGCCTGGAATGGTGCCCAGCTGCGCTGAAGGGGGTGTTCTGGGGGTGTTGCCCGGCATGATTGGCGTGATGCAGGCGATCGAGGCCATCAAGCTCATCGTAGGCGTTGGCGACCCCATCATGGGGCGCTTGATTCATTTTGATGCCCTTAAGATGAAGTTCCGCGAGTTCAAGCTGCGGAAGGATCCCAAATGCCCGGTTTGCAGCGACCATCCCAGCATCACTGAGCTGGTTGACTACGAACAATTTTGCGGGATTCCCGAAGCCAAGGCGGCTGAGGAGGCCGAGGCTCACGTTCCCACCATCAGCGTGGGGGAGCTCAAGGCGAAGCTCGACTCCGGGGAAAAGTTCGTGCTGCTCGATGTCCGGGAGCCTTTCGAATACGATATTTGCCGGATCCCGGGATCGCGCCTGATTCCTCTGGGACAATTGCCTTCGCGGATGAGCGAGTTGGATTCGGCGGACGAGATTGTGCTCCAATGCAAATCCGGCGTGCGTTCGGCCCGGGCTCTGAAGCTTCTTCAGGAGGCCGGGTTCGGGAAGCTCTCCAATGTGGAGGGCGGAATTTTGGCTTGGTCTGAGAAGATCGATTCGAGTGTACCCAAGTACTAACCGCAGCGGCCAGATCCCCGGGTTCGCTTCCCTGTGAAATCAACGGCGTCTCCTGATCCCCTCAGCTCCCCTGGAGAACGGGAGCATGGCGGTTGCGATGTGATCGCGCTGCTTGAGTGCCCGCTCACCAAGCAGCCCTTGGATTGGGCCTCGGATGCCGTACTTAGCCGGTTGGAGTCGCTGAGAGAACAAAGGCGGTTGCTGGATCGATCCGGAGCGCCTGTGACCGCTGAGTTGCGTTCCGGCTTGGTGAATCGGGCCGGTACTGTGTTCTACCCGGTCTCCAACGGGCTTCCGGTGCTTTTAAGGGAGCGTGCGGTTGCTTTGACCTAGGGAGACTCCCGTTGGTTCCGGGGAGAAGACGGGTTTTGCGCTCGGGTGCTGCGTCAGTGTAGTCAACGCGCATGTCCAAATCCGCTTCCTGGGTGGTGTGGGTGGTTGCCGTTGCCGGGCTGGGTTGCTTTTTTCTGTGGCCGATCGGGGAGATCCTTCGGAATGCCTTTCTTGATGCCGACGGCCATTTCACGGCGAGGTTCCTCCTAGAGGTTTTGCTTAACCCGATTTATCTGGAAGGACTCCTGAATTCGTTCGGACTTGCCCTCGCGAGCACGGCTCTGAGCTTGGGCATCGCGTTGCCACTCTCCCTGGCAGCGGATCGTCTGGATTTCCCGGGCAAAAAAATTCTCGCTGCCTGGATCTTGCTGCCCATGGTTTTGCCCCCTTTTGTGGGAGCGATCGGGGTGCGCCAGATCCTCGGGCAGTTCGGGGCTTTGAATGCGCTTTTGACTTCCTTGGGTGTTTTGGGCCCCGGCGCGCTGTTTGACTGGATGGGAAAGGAGCGGTTTTGGGGCGTCGCGGTTCTCAATGCCCTGCATCTTTACCCCGTTTTTTTTCTGAATCTCTCGGCGGCACTGTCCCGTCTCGACCCGGCCATGGACGAGGCGGCTGAAAACCTGGGATGTTCGGGCGCGCGGAAGTTTTTCCGAATCACACTGCCCCTGATGGCTCCCGGCCTTTTTGCCGGCGGCACGGTGGTTTTTATCTCCGCATTCACGGAGCTGGGGGTGCCGCTCATGTTCGATTATGGCCGGGTGACGCCGGTTCAGATTTTCCATGGACTCAAGGAGGTGGCCGGCAACCCTTTTCCTTTCGCTTTGGTGGTGGTGATGCTCGGAGCCACGGCGGTGTTGTATGGTTTGAGCCGGTGCTTTTTCGGAGCAGCTCCCGAGGCGGGCGCAAGGCCTGCCATGCACGCGCGGACGGCGCGTTCTACTTCCCGGGGGCTGGGCTGGGGCGCGACCCTGGCTTTTGCGGGGGTGAGCCTAGTGGCAGTGCTGCCTCATCTTGGGGTAGTTGCGATGTCGTTGGCCGGGCGCTGGTATGACACGGTGTGGCCGGAGTCGTGGACGCTGATCCATTACGAGACGGCGCTGGCACATTCACTCACTGTGCCTTCGATCCTTAGAAGCCTCCAATACGCGAGCCTTTCAACCCTTCTGGACGTGGGTTTGGGCGGAGCCATCGCATACGTGCTCGTAAGGGCCAACCCGCCTTTGCGCAATGGGCTTGATTTCCTTGTGATGCTGCCGCTGGCGGTGCCGGGTTTGGTGTTGGCATTTGGTTATTTGGCCATGACACAGGCTGGGCGCGCGTTTGAGGCGTGGAACCCTGCAAACGATCCAACCTGGCTGCTCGTGGTGGCTTACGCAGTGCGGCGTCTGCCGTATGTGGTGCGTTCGGTTGCGGCCGGGCTTCAGCAAAGCAGCGTGACTCTGGAGGAAGCGGCGCAGAACCTCGGCGCAACGCCGGTTCGCGCTTTCTGGAGAATTACCGCACCGCTGATTGCCGCCCATGTTCTGGCAGGCGGCGTTCTGGCCTTCTCTTTTGCGATGCTGGAGGTTTCCGATTCGCTGGTGCTGGCCCAGAAACAGGAGCATTACCCGATCACCAAAGCCATCTACGAACTCTTCCAACTCCTCGGCGAGGGCCGCTCGGTTGCGTCGGCCCTCGGAGTATGGGCCATGGTGTTCCTGGCTTTGAGTCTTCTTTTTACGCACCGCCTAATGGGGCGCAAACTGGGCGCACTTTTGCGGCTGTAACAGAGCGCTTTGGGGCTCTGCATCGCAGAGGGGGCTACGTGGGACAAGGGAGTTCTGCTCCGAGCGTGACCGCAGGCAGCGGAATCTCCGCAACGGTGCGTTGGTCCTGCCAAAGGGCTTGTCGGCAAAAGAGAAACCGTGTGTGCCCGAAGTTTCTCCATCCCGCCGCCCGGGCGAGTTGATTCATTTCACGAAATGAAAATGCGCGCTTGGCAGAGACCCGGCCATCATGACGGGTCATCGGGTCGCGGTAGATGAACTCAGTGACCGCCCAGACCCCCACGGAAGTGGCCCGGCGCCGTTCCAGATCCGTTACAAGCACATACCGGTGGGAGAGTTCGCGGCAGCGGCGAAGGAGGCGGATGGCATCCAGCTCGCTAAAATGATGAAGGGCGAGCGAACAACACACGAGGTCGTAGGTCTCGGCGGACTCGTAAGTGAGCGCGTTTTCCTGAAAAAAATGGATCTCGGGGTAGCCCTCGCTCAACCGCTTCGCGATCTCCAGGGTCGCGGGTTGGGCGTCGACGGCGTCAATCCGGAGGGTCACGTTCCGTGGTCGCGCCCAGTCGATCATGGTGCGGGGTATATCGCCCGCGCCCGTGGCCAGATCCAGAACGCGATAGCTTCTGCCGGGTTGGATCCACGCAGAAAGGAAGCGGCGGATGATACGATGGCTGCCGAAATAACGATTCAGACCGATCAGGTTCTTGAGATCCTTTTCCAATTCCGCGCTCACGGGTTGTGGGCGGTCCATCCACTCCGGTTGATCCGGATCAAAGTCGCGCGGCATAACAGGGATTGGAAGAAGCAAGCGGTGCTCGGCGTAATTTCCCGCATCCGGGCGGGCGGTGGATCTGGTTTGGGTCTAGAGCGGAAGAGATAACCGGATGAAAGCCTTGGAATCTCGGCACGTTAACGCGCGATAGCGATGAGCGCCAGCATGCGGCCTGTTTTTCCGCGTTCTGCACGATACGAATAGTAGCGATCCCGATGGGTCGCCGTGCAGGTTCCCGAGTCGTGAACCTCTCTAACGCCCATGGTCTCGCACTGGCGCATAATTTCCGCAGCGATGTCCACTTCATAGTGGGGAGGTCGAATACAGGGGCTGAGCTGCACGATGAGATTTCCCGGCTCACATCCAAACTCCGAATGCATGAGCCCGATGGCATTGGAGACGATGCCCTGTTCTGTGCCTTTGCGACCCGAGTGCAGGAGGCCAATGACCTTGCGCTGTGGATCCACAAGAAAAATGGCGCAGCAGTCAGCCACATAAATACCCAGAGTCACTCCGGCCTCAGCCGTGATGAATCCATCCACGCCGGGGACAGGTGTCCTGCTCTGAGAGTTCACCACGGCGACCGAGGCCCCATGCACCTGCTCTGCAGTGATAAACGCCGTTTCCTGGGGCTCTGGACTCGGGGCCGAATTCACCAGGGCACGGGCCCGGTTGTAGGCGGGTTCTAGGCGTCGAATTGCTTCCTCGCGTTCAACCGCTGTATCGACTCCGGGAATCCGCCCCGTGAAGCCATGCCTTAGGAAGCTGACTTGAGAGAGCGCAGGGAAGTGTTCCAAGCGGGGCTCGAGTGCCGTTGTCATTTTTTCTTGGGTGAGCTTGAACCCGTTTTCGGGCCGGCTTTGCTGGGTGGGGCTGCGGGCTTGCCGTCTCTGGAGAGTGGGTCGCGAAAGCTTTCCTCGTAGACAGTATCGGTGGCTGTGACCCGGTCGAATTCGGCAAGGGCAATCTGGTAGTCCGCCCGCGCTTGAAGCTCCGTGATGCGCGCCCGGGTGAGTGCGACGCGTGCATCAAGGACGTCGAGTTGGGTGCCGGCCCCGGCATCGAGACGCTCTGTTGCCAGACGCAAGGCCTCGAGGGCTTGCTCCACGTTTTTCTGCTGGCTTTCGATGGTCTCCTGTGCCTGCCGCATGCGAGCAAACGCCTTCTGGACCTCAAGCTCAACTTGTTGGAGTGAGTCCAGGTAGTTTAAACGAGCCGTCTCGAGGCGGGACCTGGCCTGCTGCGTCCTGCCGAGTGTCGCCAGTCCGTCGAAAATCTCCCAGCGGCCTGTGACACCGAAGAACCAGCCGTTGACTACATCGCTCAAGTCATTGGAAAGGATCGAGTTGCGCGCTTCGTAACCGGCGTTTGCGTCGAGTTTTGGCTTGTAGCCGGCCAGGGCCACTTTGATTTGTTCAGTCTCGATGAGAATATTCTGCCGTTGCACCTTGAGCAAGGGGCGCCGTTCTCTTGCGACTTGGAGCGCGGCGCTCAGCGAATACGGGCGCGGAGAACCGCTGAGTTGCCCAACTACGAGCAGCTGTGGATCTCCGCCAGGGCCGGCAGGCAGCCCGAGGGTTTTGCACAACTCCAGCTGGGCAATCAGGTAGTCGTTGCGCGCCCGGATGAGGTTGGGCCGCACATTGGAGAGTTCGACTTCCGCCCGCAGCACGTTGAACCGAGGGACGGATCCGGCCTTGAACCGGTTTTGTTGGTCTTGGAGCTGGTTCTCAAGGAGGCTCGTGGATTCCTCCTGCACGGTGATGAGCGCCCGGTTGAGAAGGATCGAGTCAAATTGGGTTCGGACCCGGGCAACAATGCGGTCCACCGTGTCGCGGAGATTCCAGTAGCTGCTGTCCTGAGTTAATTTGGCGATGCGCAAAGCCGCGCGGACTTGGCCCCCTGTGTAAAGGGCCTGGCGCACCTCGATTGCGATGCGCCAAGATTTGTCCAGCGTGCCGCCGCTGCCGAGGGATTGAAAGAGATCGCCCTGGCTTGAAGTCGGTTGAGAGCTGGATTGGAGCGAGGCGAGAACCTTGCCAAGCTCCGAGGCCGCAGTGACTTGGCCCGCATCGGAAAGGTTTCCCTGAAGGCCGTTCAGGGTGGTTTGAAGCTTTTCGTTGCTTTTCTGCGCGCTGTTGTCGATCGGGGCCCCGAATCCCTGAACCAAGGCCGGATCCTGCTGCCGATAGTTGCCACTCAGGCCGACGTGAGGGAGCGCTTCGGCCCGAACTTCGATGACTTGGCCGCGGGTTCGATCGATTTCCTGAAGAGCCTTGAGTATTTCCGGGTTCTGTTTCAGGGCGATTTCAACGGCCCGATTCAGACTCAGGTTTTGTTGAAAAACGCGGTCTGCGGCCGGGGATCCAGGCGGCTGGGCGCGGTTGACCGAGGGGAAGAGCGCGGTGATGCTCGCCGCTAAAATCTGTGGAAGAAAGTTACGACTCACGTGGTTTGGCAGTAGGCGTGAATCTTTTCGTAAATTCCAACCCAACTCTTCTGCTCCTTCGCGTCGAGTTGGTCCATGAGACGCAGCAAATTGGCGATCATGTCTTCCCGAACCTCGGACACCAGATCAGTGCCTTTCGGGGTGGGTTGGACGAGAATCTTGCGACGATCGTTCTGAGCGTGAACCCGGTGGGCCAGCCCGAGTTTTTCCAGCCTGTCCACCAAACCGGTTGCCGCCGCCGTGGTGTGGCCCATTTTTTGAGCGATCTCGGTCATGCTCAGCTGCTTTTGTTGGCAGAGCAGCCCCAGCACAAAATAGTGCGGAAACGATACGTTGCCCCGCGCAAGATCCGTCGAGAGTTTCATCACGAAGCTCCGCTGCAGCGCCGTGAAAATGTCGGCGAGGCGTTCAGCGTCGGCCCGCATTTGATCGCGGGGAAGAGGGGCGTCCATGGTTTGAAGCGGGATCACATTAGGTGCGCTATAAAAGTGGTCAATCGGGTTTGCTGACCGCGCCTAGTTTGCCCTTTCGCTTTGCCTCACCGCGAGGTAACTCTTGAACACATGGACCTCGAGTTAATCCGTTCTGTTTCCTTGTTTCGGGAACTCACCGATTCGGAGCTGACCGCCTTGGCTTCGCTGATGACTATCCGACAGGTAAAGGCGGGTGCAAAGATTCTGGAGGAGGGTGTGGGGGTGGGCGCTTTTTCACTGATTTGTGATGGAGTGGTGCATGTCCGCCGCATTGCTCAGAAACGAGAAATGCTCCTGGCGCGTCTGGGCGCGGGCGCGTTTTTTGGGGAGATCAATTTCTTTGACCCGGGCGTGGCCACTGCGAGTGTCTATGCCATGAGAGAGGTGCGTCTGGCTGAGGTGCCTTATGAGACGTTGCGGGAGTTTTTGTCTGCAAATCCGGTGATCGGCTACAAGGTGGTATCCGCGATCATGGCGGAAACATCCCAGCGCCTGCGCCAGATCAGTTCGCGTCTTGTCAGTGCCGCCTATTGGACGAGCAACAGCGCTCCGATCAAGGGTCCTTAGCCTCCGTGGACGGGTTCTCCAGCTGGATTACCCTGTCTCCGGTTCCGGGTTCCCCCTTTAGGACATCGGCGATGACCCAGGAGCGCCTTCTCTCGAGGCCCACTCTCAAAAGAGCCGTTTCGGTTTGTCCTCGGTATGCGTGGAGCTCCGTTCCCGGCTCGGGGCTCGAGTTTTGTTCCCCGGCGATAAGAACAAACCGTTGGTCTTCGTTGAAGAGTTTGATGATCCCCGTGAAGGGGGCCGGAACGGCACCGGCAAAACGCGGCTCAGGTTTGGAACGCGTTTGCCCCGTTTTTTCCGGCCCCGGCGGTACTGCGTTTTTGCCCCGGGGAGACGCACAACCCCAAACCATCGCGAGGCCGACAAGGAAAGAGAGAGGGCGCCAAAGAGCCGCTGCGCGACGGCGTATTCGCGTGACTTGGGTTCCTGAGGAAAGCTGCATTCGTTACGGGACGAAATAACACGGAGTCGATGGCAGGATTCGCCCGGAAAATGAGCCGCCCGGGTTGGAGAACCAAATCCCGGTGCGGCTCAAGAGTTTTCCTGGGCCCCTTGATTCCTCGGCGGTCCTCAGTCTCAGCGCGGAAGCGGGTAGCGGCTGGTGAGTGCCCGCACTTCCTCGCGGATTTGAAGAAGGGCGTCGGGATTGCCGCCGTTGGAGAGCGCGCGATGGATCAGATCGGCAATCTCCATCATCTCCTCCTCCCTCATGCCGCGCGTCGTCACGGCGGGAGTGCCAATCCGGATGCCCCCACCCAATGTGATTTTCTCTGTGTCGAAGGGAATCCCGTTCTTGTTTACCGTGATGCCCGCGTGGTCGAGGGTCTCCTGCGCCACCTTGCCGTTGAGTCCGTTGGGCCGCAGATCGACAAGCATCAGATGGTTGTCGGTGCCGCCGGAAACCAAGCGGTAGCCGTTTTGGGTGAGACGGGCAGCCAGTGCCTTGGCGTTGCTCACAATCTGTTGAGCGTAGGTCGTGAAGCTGGGTTGAAGGGCCTCGTGAAAGCAGATGGCTTTGGCGGCAATCACGTGCTCGAGCGGGCCGCCTTGGATGCCCGGGAAAACCTGCGAGTCGACTCCCTTGGCGAACTGGCTTTTACAGAGGATCAGGCCCCCGCGCGGTCCGCGCAGGCTCTTGTGGGTTGTGGTGGTGACAAAGTCGGCAAGCTCCACCGGGCTGGTGTGGACACCTGCCGCGACCAATCCGGCGATGTGCGCCATGTCCACAAAGAGATAGGCTCCGACCGAGTCCGCAATCTCGCGCATCCTCTTGAAATCGATCGCGCGCGGGTAAGCAGAGGCGCCCGCCGTGATCATGCGTGGCCGGAATGATTCGGCCTGTTTGGCCAGGGCTTCATAATCGATCCTCTCATCGCTTGCGCTCACACCGTAGTGTGAGATTTCGAAGAAGCGCCCCGAGAAATTGGCTTTGTTCCCGTGGGTTAGGTGTCCCCCGTGAGCAAGATCCATGGTGAGAATTTTGTCCCCTGTTTGAAGGACGCTAAAATACACGGCCATGTTGGCTTGGCTGCCACTGTGGGGCTGGACATTGGCGTGCTCCGCTCCGAAGAGCTTTTTTGCGCGGTCAATCGCCAGCTGTTCGATCACGTCGATGTGTTCGCAGCCGCCGTACCAACGCCGATTCGGATAACCCTCTGCGTATTTGTTGGTGAGGCATGAGCCCTGGGCTTCCATCACGGCCCGGCTCGTAAAGTTCTCCGATGCAATTAGTTCGATGTTTTCAAACTGCCGCCGCGATTCCGCCGCGATGGCGGCGAAGATCTCCGGATCGGCCTCGGCCAGCGTCTCACAACCGCGGACGCCCGCCAGTTGTTCGAGTTTCTCGATTCGCCGCTCGTGCCGTCCCCCTTCGAATGCCGTGGTCAGGAATGCATCCACGACTCGTCCGATCTGGGACGGCTCGACGTGGTTGGCTGCAAGGCAAAGCACGTTGGCGTTGTTGTGCTGGCGGGTCAGTTTGGCGTCCTCTGGATTATCCACAAGAGAGGCACGGATTTGGGCGTGGCGATTTGCGGCGATGCTCATGCCGATGCCGCTTTTGCACACCAGAATTCCAAAATCCGATTTGCCATGAATCACCTCCCGGCTGACCGCCTCGGCGTAGTCCGGGTAATCCACCGAGGTCTGAGCCGAATGCGCACCGAAGTCGGACACGATGTAGCCCTTCTTGGAGAGGTAACTGTGGACCGCCTCTTTGAGCTCAGCGCCTCCGTGATCTGCGCCGAGCGCAATGCGGAGGGGGCGGTTGGAGGAAGGGGCGCCGACGGCGGGAGCGCCGGAAGTGGGTGAGGGTGCGGTGGCGGATTCAGGAGTGGACATGGTTTGATCGATGAACTTGAGAAGACTGGGCAGCGCTTGGTGGATCGTGTCCCTGCAACGCAGGTAGGCTTCGAGGCCTTGTCCGATGGGGTCGGGAACATCGGGCGAAATTCGCTTCGATGAAGCGTTCTGGAATTCGCAGACGAGGTAGGTCTTTTCCGCAGCTTCAGGAAAAAGCATCTGGATCGTGTCCAAATGTCCCCGGGTCATAGCGAAGATCACGGTGGCCTTTTCGACCAGATCCTCAGTGAGCGGTTGGCTGCGCTGGCGAGTGATGTCGATTCCCCAGGGCCGGAGCACTTCGACTGAATGCGCGCTGGGAGCCTGCCCATAGATGGCGCCCACGCCGGCGGAACTCACCTCGATGTCATGGCGCTCCCGGGTCATGGCTCGTAAGAGCCCCTCGGCGAGAGGGCTGCGGCAGATGTTACCTGTGCAAACGAAAAGGACGTGCTTCTTCACAAGAGCGCAAAATTGGAGCGTGGACCATAAGAGGACCGAGGGGCCAAGTCAACGCGGTGGGATGGATGGCCGGCGGTTGGGTGACTGTCCGGGCGGGTGCGAATCCTGCTCAAGGAATGCCGCCGAACTGAATGAAGACTTTATTCATTCCCCGAACCCAGTTCTCGGGCCACCCGGCAAAACTTCGCCGAGCCCGTGAAAGGATCCCTCCAGTCTTTGAATAATCCCGTTTCCATTGCCAGCGCACCCCAGGAGGATGACGTTTTCGGGTCCGCGAGGGCTTGCGAGAAGTGAGCCAATGCATTGAAATTGACGATGGAACGCGGCGGAACGCTGTTCCTTGAGCCCGATTGCCCGGCAACCCATCCACATTCCACTTTGCACAACGGACTGATCTCCCCAGTGGTTCTGACTGAGCTCTATCGGTTTGCCCTCTTGCTCACGGGCCGAGGCGACTCGGCCGACCGTGTTTTGGATGCGGTAGTGTCGGATTGCGAACGGCGGATCGCCCAAATCCGGGACGAGTCGCACCGGGCAGCTTGGTTGGTTGCGCGGCTTCGTCAGAGTTGTATGGAACCCCGGCCGGAATCCCCGTGGGCCGCGGAAGAAGCGCCCTCTCCAACGGGGGGCAGCGAGCCGGCCCTCTTCGATCAAGGTTTGCAGCCTGAGGCCCTGATTTTGGTCCGGCGTTTTCACGCGCTTCCCGAACCCGAGCGGAGCGCTTTGGCTCTGTTCTATCTGGACCTTCTGGGTCCGGAACAGATCGCGCAAGTGCTCGGCCTGGCGTTAGAGGAACTGTCGGCAGTCCTTGCTCGTGGCCGGAGGCAGATCGAGAGCTCCCTCAACCCGGATTTTTTTCAGTCGTGAATTTAAAGACCGCTCAAAGGTATTTGCCCTGTTTCCGACCGGGACGACCGCTCGAAAAACGGATCCTTAAAGCCGTGAAGATGGCCGATGCGGATCCTGAGCTTGGTGTCCAATTGAAAGGCCAGGTGGCATTGGATGAGAGGTTGGTGCGGGTTATACAATCCATAGAGGCTCCTCAGGGGCTGATTACCCGATTGAGCGCATTTACCCGGAGCGACTCCCGGGGGGAAGGCCCGTTGCGCTCGCAACTATTGCATCCAGCCATGCTACCGGTGCTGCTCGGAGTGGTGGTCATCCTTGCCTTCCTCGTATGGGAGAGAGTGGAGAATGCGGCGTCTTTCCCCGGAAAAGGGTCCGTCGCGCGAATGGTCGCAGTGGCTCAGGGGATGAACGGCACGGAGTTGGAGCCGACTCAGAGCCAAGCGGGGCAACTGGCTGATGCCTTCTACATCCGTGGTTTTGAGGGGTTTCGGCTCCCTCCTGAATTGGAGCGGTTGCCCGCTGTCGGCTCGCGCGTTTTCAAGCAGAGCGGTCATCCGATTGCTCAAGTGGCCGTGGACTCACATAACGCGCTGCTCTACGTCTTCCGCTCCGCGGATTTTGGCTTGGAGTTGCCCGAGGACGGGCAGTGGAGGGTGTTTTCCCAGGATGCTTGGGGGTGCGCTTTACGGCACAGCGGTGGCCTGGGCACAGTCATTGCGTTCCGTGGAACCACTGCGGAGATGCACCGTTTTTTATTGAGCTTGGGGCATGACTAAAGAGTTGAGTTTGCGAATCCTCCTCTGTGGGCTGGCTTGGGCCCTGAGTGCCTGCGCCACGATCCAAGAAAAACACCCGGGCATCAGCGGAGAAAGACCTTCCTATAAAGCCCCTTTGGCAGGGAGCTGGGAGGGGAGATGGATGAGTGACAAGCACCGGAATTCCAGCGGTCGACTCCATTGTGAAATGGCACCTACGGGGCCTGGAGTTTACCGGGCTCGGTTTCTCGCCCAGTGGCATGTTTTTCGGACGGGCTACGACGTGACGATCCAGGCTCAGTCCAGAGGCGGGCGAATTTTATTTGAAGGCGCCTATTCGCTGCCGGCCATCTTCGGCGGCGAGTATCGATACCGGGGAGTTTTGAAAGGGAACCTGATGGAGGCCCGCTACGATTCAGCGTATGACTTCGGGGCCTTGGAGATGAGGAAAGTGATTCCTGCGGCGGAGTTTGCGAAAAAACCTCACCCGGCCGGGCTGGACCTTCGGAGCAGTGGCGGGGCGGCCTCCGGAAGGGATTAACTAGCCAGGCGGCCAAGCTAGGGGACGGCCTCCAAGAAGGTGAACGTGCAGGTGGGGAACGGATTCCCCAGCATGGCCACCTTGATTCACGACGAGCCGGTAACCGCTCTCTGCGATCTGAAGTTTCCGCGCCACTTCCGCTGCGCCTAGCAGGAGTTTACCTAAAAGTTCTGCGTCCCCGGTCTGGGCTTCGCCGATGCGAGGGATCACCCGGCGGGGAACCACGAGAACGTGAACGGGCGACTGTGGCTGAATATCCCGGAAAGCGATCAGTTCAGGGGTCTCGTAAACGATTTCCGCAGGGATTTCGCCTCGGGCGATTTTTTCGAAGAGCGTCATGTGCAAAGAAAATCGGAAGAGAACGGTGGTTGGGCCATGGAGAAATCCCCAGAGCTCAACGAGAAAGCGCCCGGAACGCTCTGTAAGGGCCTTATTTGAAAAGCTCTGATTGCAGCGCACTCCTTTTTGGGCGGCGCTCTAGGGATTGGATTTCATCGATGAACTCCCCGATGTCTTGGAAGCTGCGATAGACGGAGGCGTAGCGAACGTAGGCAACCCCATCGAGTTCGTAGAGAGCATCCATGACCTTGGCGCCCACGATGTGCGAGGGAAGTTCGCGCGCGAAATCCTGTTCGAGACTTTGAATGATGTCTGCTGCGGCTTTTTCGAGAGATTCCCGGGTGACAGGGCGTTTTTCGCAGGCCTTCAGCATCCCGCTGAGCAGCTTATGCCTGTCAAAGGGTTCGCTGCGGCCATCCCTTTTAAGAACCCTCAGGTCTGCCCGCTCAATTTCCTCGTAGGTCGTGAAGCGCTGTGCGCAGCCGACGCACTCCCGGCGGCGCCGGATACTCCTCCCGTCCTTGGAGAGGCGCGAGTCGATGACTTTATCTTCGAGGTTGCCGCATTTCGAACAATACATCTTGTGGTGGCGAGGGGGATTTTCCACCAACTAACACAAGGAATTGTGCAGTCAACCTAGAAGCCATCGCCGCGCCACGAAGCTCAAAAACAATCATTGCGCGTCCCGATGCGACGCTTATCCTCTCGGGGCTCATGCTCAGCGAGGACAGCTTCCAATATGCGCTTGAAAACACGCACGTGGTGCGTGCGCCGCGCCAGCGCATCGAGACGTTTGGACAGACCAGCTTCCGTTTCTCCCTGGTCTCCGAGCTCATGGATTCCGTGCATCAAGTCAGGGTCCGTCAAGGCAGTTTGCACGTCGAACGGCCACAAATCCTCACCCCGGGTTTTTTCCAGCGCACGCTGCTGGAGGGCTTTGGCGACCGAGCGGAAGAATTTGTCGACTGGCTGCGGATCCACGGCCGCGATCTTGCCATCCTTCAATACGGCTTCCAGTTTCGTAAAACGTCTCTGTCCGATACGCTGATCCATAGTCCCATCGACGAGGTTTTGGACCGTCTTCAAGAGCAGGCAGAGAAATCGGAAGATCCGATGTGCGCGGTCTTGCGGGGAGTCGATGAAGGTTGGGAGGTCTGCCTTTTGAAGTTTGCCGTGGATCTCATCCAGCAGTCTGCGGGGCGAAACCTGGATGACTTTCGGAAACGAGGGCTTTTTTGAGATGGCGCCCTGTGCTGGGTCGTCGAAAAAGGGATTTTATACCGGAGCGGCCTTCAACCCAAGCTGGGCGGGCCGGATTCGAGCTTAGATTTGAGCTCTGAATGGGAGTTGATGTGATCAAAGCCCTCATCATTTTGGCGCTGACTGTGGTGGTTTTCGGTTCCGGTATTTATTGGACCTACGAACTCTATTTCCGCCCTACAAGGGAGTTGATCAGGGAGAAGATCCTCCCTCCGCCGCTGCTGCCGGTGGATTCGTCGTTGGCAGATTTTGACTCTTGTATTGACCTCAAGAAGGAGGGCCGCTGGGAGGATGCGCGCAAGGCGCTGGGGTTGTTTCTAGAGCAGTATCCGCAATCTTCGAAAGCCGATGCGGCTCGGGAGGCGCTGGGGGAGGTAAACGGGCTGCTTTTTTTTTCGCCTCAGAGGTGGCCGGAAACACAGGATTACCGGGTGAAAAAGGGGGACGTGCTCAACAAGCTGGCAATCAGTCTTCGATGCAGCCCCGAACTTCTCATGCGCGCCAACAGCCTCTCCGGCACCACACTCCGGATTGGCCAGCGTCTGGTGGTGCCGACTGGCGAGTTTTCGCTGATCGTGAGCCCACGCTTGAAGAGAGTAACGCTCCTCAATCGTGGCCGATATTTCAAACAATACGGCATCCGGACACAGACATCCCGACGGACGGGTTCGTCTGGAAGGGGGGCAAAAGATGGGAAAGATCCCCTCGCTGCTGCATCCCAGAGGTTTACGGGAAAGGTCAGCGACAAAATGGCATGGGCTGCGACTGGGCGTCGGTTATCCTATGCTGATCCGGGTTATCGAGAGGCTTACCATTGGATTGTGTTCAGCGTTGGAAGTCACACCCTGTATGCGGACCCGGGGCCTGAGACGAATTTGATTCCGCCAAAGCCCCCGAGCGGACTAGGGCTAGAGCCCGAGAGCGTGGAAGAACTCGCTGCTTTGCTCCGCAAGGGCGATCTCGTAACTATTGAACAATAACGCGGGAGCTGCTTGCTTACCGCGCCCGAAATTTCTGCCTGATGAAACTCCATCCACTGGAATTTGAAAAACCGATCGTTGAGTTGCAGGAAAAGCTTTCCGAGCTCAAACAGCACTCGCGTGCCACTGACATCAACATCGATGCCGAAGTGCGCCGTATGGAAGCCAAGATCGACGAGACGAAACGTCAGATTTACCAGAATTTGACCGCTTGGGAGCGCGTCCAGATCGCACGCCATCCTGCGCGTCCCTACACGCTGGATTACCTGCAGTTGTCCTTCTCCAATTTCGTGGAAATCCATGGAGACCGCCTATTTGCGGACGACAGGGCGATGCCTGGGGGGTTTGCGACGCTTGAGGGCCATCGCTGCGTGGTCATTGGCCACCAGAAGGGGCGTGAGCTCAAAGAAAACATCAAGCGCAACTTCGGCTGCGCAAATCCAGAGGGCTATCGCAAGGCCCTGCGGCTCATGCGGATCGCAGAGAAGTTTGCACTGCCTTTCGTATCACTCATCGACACTCCCGGGGCGTATCCGGGGATTGGTTCCGAAGAGCGCCATATATCGGAAGCGATTGCGGTGAATCTCAGGGAAATGATGGTGTTGGAGACGCCCATAGTGGCCGTGGTGATCGGTGAGGGTGGATCGGGTGGGGCGCTCGGCATCGGGGTTGCCGACAGGGTCTTGATGCTTGAGAACTCTTACTACTCGGTGATCAGTCCTGAGGGTTGTGCGGCGATTCTTTGGAAACATCGCAAACATGCGCCGGAAGCGGCTGCTGCATTGAAATTGACTGCGCGTGACCTGCTTGATCTTGGGGTGATTGACGAGGTTGTTCCAGAGCCCCTCGGGGGCGCGCATCAGGATCATGTCGCTGCAATCCAGAATCTCGCGTCTGTGGTCGCTCGAAACCTCCAGGAGTTGGCTCAGTTGCCTAAGGCCGAGCTGCTCGCGAGACGCTACGAGAAGTTCAGGCGAGTGGGTGAGTTCGCCGGGGACCAGCGCTGAAGATTTGATTCGAACGCGCCGCCCTAGCGCGGGGACGGCTGCATCCGGGGCGGAGACTTTAGGGGCTTCAAAGTCAGACCACACGGACGCGTCCGCCGAATCCCGGGCCGATAGTTGGGAAGAAAGGTGGAGATCAAAAAAAAGGCCGCCGAAGCAAGGGAAGCTTCGGCGGCCAGCAGAGAAAAGAATCGGGGTTATTCCGTCTTCAAAACGATGTCCTTGAACTGAACC
>JBEIUI010000029.1:0-31001 GCA_040374425.1 Verrucomicrobiia bacterium
AACCACTCATGGGACTCATGGGACTCATGGGACTCATGGGACTCATGGGCGGTGGCACTGCGGAGTTCCGCTGGTTTGCGGAGACGGAACCTATTCCTGCGAACCTGCCGAGGAGGCCAGCAGCGGGCCGATGGGTTTTTCCTTTTTCTGAAGTGCCTTGCGCAGCTTCAGCAGCGCGATGTTCTGGAGTTGGCGGATCCGTTCCCGTGTCACCCCGAATTTTTTGCCCACTTCCTCTAGCGTCTTGGCTTTACCTCCATCGAGGCCGAACCGGGAAAAGATGATCTTTTTTTCACGGTCATCGAGCACGGCCAGCAAGTCGCCCACCTCATCGAGTAAATTCTGATCCCGAACATGCTCAAACGGGCTGAGCGCTTCCATGTCCCCCACAATTTCCCCAAACTCGGTGGAGTCATCCTCGCTGATGGGAGCGTCGAGAGAAGCGGGCCGGATGGACACGGTCTTGAGTTGGGAGATCTTTCCGGCGGCAAGCCCCACTTCATCGGCCAGTTCCTGGTCGGTGGGTTCCCGGCCCAGTTCTTCACTCATCTGGAGCGACACCCGCCGCATTTTGGAGATCTTGTCGACCAAGTGCACGGGCAGCCGGATGGTTTTGCTTTGGTTGGCCAGGGCGCGTTTGATGGATTGTTTGATCCACCAGGCGGCGTAGGTGCTCAGTTTGCCTCCCTTCGCGGGGTCAAACCGTTCGACCGCTTTCATCAGCCCGATGTTCCCCTCAGAGATGAGATCGAGCAAAGGCATGCCTAGGTTGCCGTAGTCGTGAGCGATTTTCACCACCAGCCGCAGGTTCGATCGGATCATCAATGCCCGAGCCCCGGCATCGCCTTTTTTGATTTTCGCAGCCAAATCGATCTCCTGCTCAGGTGTCAGCAGGGGGATCTGGCCAATCTCGCGCAGATAAATTTTGATCCCGGAGTCGGCGTCTTCGCCAGATTGATAGTTCATGGTGGGTGCCTCTGACTTTCTATTGGAGCAATTGGAGCAGTTCTTATGCAGAGAGGGTTACGAACGCCGGCGCCTAAGTGGCCGGGGGACGCGGATGCGGCAGGGGGCGACTAAATGGAACCTCTGGCAGCGGGGATCGCCTTTGGGATCGATGGACTGGAAAATTTGGAGCTGAACAAACAGCCAAGGAGCGCACATGGCGACAGGAGTTTGAGGATTGGAATGGCGGGTATGTGCCCTCCGCAGGAGCGGGTGGTTTACCCCATTTATTCCGTGCCCATCTCCGACAGGCTGGGATCGCGGGTGTTCAATCCTTTTCGGGCACCCTTTAAATTCTGCGAAACTTCCCCAAAGCGTGCTCGCGAAGATCTACTCGGCAGCAGTGTTCGGAGTGCAAGGCTTCGAAGTGGAGATCGAGGTCAATACGGCTGGAACCGGCGAACCGAAGATTATTGTGGTGGGATTGCCCGACACGGCCGTCAAGGAAAGCCGGGACCGTGTGACAACGGCCATCATCAACAGCGGGTTCGCGTGGCCCAAGACACGAACGACGATCAACCTCGCTCCGGCGGATGTGAAAAAGGAGGGGCCGAGTTTTGATTTGCCGATCGCCCTCGGGATGATCGCTGTCAGCCAGGACTGCCCGCTGCCCGAGAGCGACCGCTTCTGTTTTGTGGGGGAGCTCGCATTGACCGGTGCCGTCCGGCCCGTCAAAGGCGTTTTACCCATCGTTTTGGAGGCGCGGGCACGCGGGCGGACGCGCATGGTGGTGCCCTTCGCCAATGTCCATGAGGCCGCGATGGTGGAGGGCATCGAAGTTTACGGGGTGCGCCATTTGCGGGAGACCTTTGATTTTCTCGCCGGCCGCAAGGATCTGCTTCCGGTAAAACAGGACGCAAACGGTTGGCACTCAACCCCGAGAACCGAGGAGGCCGATTTCTCGGAGGTCCAGGGGCAGAGCCATGTCCGTAGGGCCGTGGAGGTGGCGGTGAGCGGCGGGCATAACCTGCTCATGCTCGGCCCGCCCGGGTCCGGGAAATCGATGATCGCCAAGCGGATTGCCTCCATTATCCCCCCGATGAGTCTGGAGGAGGCCATCGAATCGACCAAAATCCACAGCATCTGCGGGTTGCTGCTCGGGGCGTCGCGTCCCCTAGTGGTCAGCCGCCCTTTTCGCTCTCCGCATCACACGATCTCCGATGCCGGGTTGCTGGGGGGGGCCGCCAACCCCACCCCGGGTGAGGTAAGCATCGCCCACAACGGCGTGCTTTTTTTGGATGAACTACCCGAGTTTCGCCGGAGCACCCTAGAGGTCCTCCGGCAGCCGCTCGAGGACGGCCGGGTCACCATTTCGCGCGCGGCAGGGTCGATGACGTTCCCAGCCGATTTCATGCTGGTCGGAGCCATGAACCCCTGTCCCTGCGGATACTACGGGGATCCCCGCCGTTCCTGCCGGTGTAGCGCCCAGCAGGTGGAACGGTATCGGGACCGGATCTCGGGACCGCTTTTGGACCGGATCGATCTGCATTTGGACGTTCCGCCGGTAGCCTATCGGGAGATGGCCAACGGACAGCCTGCGGAGAGTTCGTCGGAAATCCGGACCCGGGTGATTCGGAGCCGCGAATTGCAGACCCGGCGGTTTGGCGGGTTGAGCGGAGGCAAAGTGCGGTGCAACGCCCGGATGACCAGCAAACAGGTTCGCCGGTTCTGCGTTCTGGACGCGCGCGGTGAAGGCCTCATGGAGATGGCCATGAGCGAGCTGAATTTCAGCGCCCGAGCCTATGACCGGATCCTGAAGGTGGCACGAACGATTGCGGACATGGAGGGCCGGGAAACCATCGGCGAAGAGCATCTCTCCGAGGCGATCCAGTATCGGACACTCGACCGGAAGCTGTGGGCCTAGGCGTGAAGCTGCCCGGATCCGCCAAATCCCGGGGACTGCGCGTTCGGTTAAAGGACTGGGTCTCCGAGCAGGTCGTAAACCTGGGTGCCTGTGATCTGGACCTCGATGAATTCCCCGACGGGAGCGGGTTGGCTCAGAAGGATTCGGCCATCGATGTCCGGGGCGTCTCCGGCTGCCCGTGCGACGAGCGGTTGATCCACCAGGGCGCGCAGCTTTTTGCCCACTTGCGCCTCGGAAATTTCCCGGGCGATCCGCTGCTGAAGTTTCATCGCCTTTTTGTATCGAGCGTTTTTAACCTTCGCCGGCAGCTGCCCCTCCATCTTGGCTGCGCGGGATCCTTCCTCCTGCGAGTAGGTGAAAACGCCGAGCCGCTCGAAGCGGGTGCGGCGGATGAAATCCAGCAGGTATTCGAACTCCGCGTCGGTTTCGCCGGGAAACCCGACGATGAAAGTGGTGCGGATGACGATCCCTGGGATGCCCGCGCGGATCCTGGTAATGAGGGACTCGATGTGTTCGCTGCTGGTCTCGCGGCGCATGGTTTCGAGCATGCGGGGGTGGATATGCTGGAGCGGCATATCGATGTAGCGCGCTACCTTATCGCATTCCGCGATGCAGGTGATGAGTTCGTCGCTCCAGTGGGCGGGATGGGTGTAGAGCAGGCGCAGCCAGAAATCGCCTTCGATCTTGTTGAGCTCGCGCAGCAGTTTGGTGAGGGTTGGGCCTTTTGAGGAGTCCACCTCCGCGCGGGGCCCCGCTTTTTCCTCCCAGAGATCCATCCCGAAATAGGTGGTGTCCTGGCTGATGAGGTTGATTTCGCGGACCCCTTCCGCGACGAGTGCGCGCACCTCGGCGACTACGCTCTCGATGGTGCGGGAGCGGTGTTTGCCGCGCATTTGTGGGATGACACAGAAGCTGCAGGGATGGTTGCAGCCCTCGGCGATTTTCGTGAATGCGGTGTGTGGCGGGGTGAGCCTGAACCGGGGGGTGTCGTAGTCGGGGATATAAACCGGCTTGCGGGTCACCAAGTTCATTGGCTCCCATTTTTCGTCGACCAAATCGGGAGGAATCTCGGCGAGGGACGGCCGTTGGAGGACTTCCTCGACGATCCGGCCGGCCTCGGCGATTTGGTCCAGCCCGATAAACGCGTCCACCTCCGGGAGGTCGCTCACGAGTTCTTTTGAAAAACGCTGGGCCATGCAGCCGCTGACAATGAGCTTTTGGCCCGGTTTTTTTCGTAACCCGCGGGTCTGATGCGCATCGAGGATTGCCTCGATCGACTCCTCCTTGGCGGAGTCGATAAAGGCGCAGGTGTTGACGATCAACACGTCGGCTTCCTCGGCGTCACTGGTGATCTCCATGCCCTGGCCAAGAACGCCACCCAGCATGATTTCCGCGTCGATGAGGTTCTTTGCGCAGCCGAGGCTGATCATCCCGACTTTTTTGACGGTAACTTCTGGGGTGGGTGGTAAAACAGACATGGGAAGAGTTATTGGATGGCTGTGCCGGGTTCGTACGAGACGGGTTCGCCATTTTTGCGGACTTCAATGGCGGAGGGTTCCCGGGGCGTGATGAAGTAGCGCCCGGGTTTGAGTTTGAGCGGGGGAGCGCTGGGATAGAGGTAGTCGGAGAAAATCGGCCGGTTTTTCGCGTCCCCCTTGCTGATCTTTACCCAGGTTTTTTTCCGGGCCGACACCGTCAGTTCCTCGCTTGGGGTGGAGGGTAATAAGAGTGCCGGTGGGACCGGTGGGGTGGCCGGGGCCGCAGCGAGGTCGGCCTCCGCAGGGGGCGCCACGGGTTCGGCGCGACGCACTTCTGGGTTCGCGTTTTCCGGGGCGGGCGGGGTGGGTTCAGGCGCGGCCGTGGCGGGCACGCTGGCCGCAGTCGGCGGGGCAGGTTCAGGATCGGAAGCAGGGGCGGGTTCCGTAGACGAGGGGGCCGGAGCGGGCTGGGCGATGACGGGAGGCTGTTCGGCGAGGCTCGGAGCGGGTGCGAGCCGCTGGGCGGTCTGCATGACGTAGACGCCGAAGCCGCCGCCGACTAGCGCGATGGCTACCAGAACAAGCGGGAGCACCGAGGGTTTGTGGGTGGGACGGAGGGGAAAACGCGAGGACCTGTTCGGGGCGGGGTCGGCTGCGTTGTTGAGGTATTGGTAATCGGAAAGATGGATGCCGGTGGGGGTCTCGAGAAACCGGATTTCCTCCGAAGCATCCACTTTGAGGAGACGGCTGTAGATGAGCAAAAAACCTTTGGCATACACGTGATTGCCAAACCGGCTGTAGTCGTCGTTTTCCAGGGCCAGGATTTTGTCAGGCCGCATCCGGGTGGTGTGCGCCACCTCTTCCAAGGAGAGGCCGCGCGCCTGGCGCGCTTTCTGGAGTCGTTTGCCAACGGTTTACGTCATAAAAAAAGTGAAGATGACCTGCGGGGGGATTCGAGCTGGAAGAGGGTGGGATCGGTGGGTTGCGGTGCGCAGCTTAGCACGGGTCGGTCCAGAGCGCTTCCGTGGACCTGCTCGAATTTTTCAGCGCGGCGTCATTCGGCATCCAGGTCCCTGAGAATCTCGCGCGGCTTGGCGCCTTCGCCGGCAGCCACGTAGCCTCTCGC
Source organism: Verrucomicrobiia bacterium (assembly GCA_040374425.1). Taxonomy (GTDB): domain Bacteria; phylum Verrucomicrobiota; class Verrucomicrobiia; order Chthoniobacterales; family Chthoniobacteraceae; genus CAIURC01. The sequence goes on from JBEIUI010000029.1 coordinate 5,474, forward strand.
CTCCAAAATATCGAGAATGCGCGCCGCCCGCGTGTATCCCAGACGGAGCCGCCGCTGAAAGAGCGAGGTGGACGCCTTTTTTTCCTGCCGCATGACTTCGATGCATTTTTCCACCAACTCCTCGTCTTCGTCGCTGACTTCTTCCGCGTCGCCCTCTGCACCCGATTGGAGGCGTTCGTGGATGGCGGCTTCAAAAGCGGGACTGCTTTGCTGGGAGGCGTAATCGACCACCCGTTGCACCTCCTCGTCGGTGACCAAGACGCCCTGGGCTCGCACCATCCGGGAGGTGCCCGGTGGCCGGTAAAGCATGTCGCCCTGGCCCAGAAGCCGTTCCGCCCCGTTCTCGTCCAGAATGACCCGGGAATCCAAGGGCGACGAAACCTGGAATGCGATCCGGCACGGCACGTTGGCTTTAATGACCCCGGTGATGACATCGGCCCGGGGGGTCTGCGTGGCGATGATCATGTGCAGCCCCGCCGCGCGCGCTTTCTGGGTGATCCGCGCGATGGCGCTCTCCACGTCCGCGGGCGCCGTCTGCATGAGGTCCGCCAGCTCGTCGACGATAATCACAATGTAGGGCATCCGATCCGGGATGATGAGTTCGTCGGCGTCCCTTGGAACCTCGATTTTGGCCTTGGGTTTGGAGACCTTGAAGAGGTCCTCATCGGCCATGTCGCTGAAATCGATTTCCTCGGGCTGCGGCTCGGGCGGAGTCGCAGCAGGTTCCGCTTCCCAGGGGGGCGTGTCGAGGCTGAGCGCTTCCTCATCGAGCTGCTTCTGGGATTTGGGCAGGGGCCGGGCGTTGAAGCTGCCAATGTTGCGCACGTTGCATTTGGCGAAAATCGCGTAACGTTTTTCCATCTCGTCCACCGCCCAGCGCAGGGCGAGTAGTACCTTTTTCGGGTCGGTCACCACGGGCACAACCAGGTGGGGTAGGCTGTTGTACATCTGCATTTCGACCACTTTGGGGTCGATCATGATCAGGCGCAGATCCTCCGGGGTGAACCGGTAGAGAATGCTGGCGATGATGGCATTGATGCACACGCTTTTGCCGGATCCTGTGGTGCCGGCCACCAGGCCATGGGGCATGGCGGCCAGGTCGGCGATCACCGTTTTCCCATACACGTCTTTGCCAAGGGCGATGGGGATTTTGGCTTTGGCTTGGAGGAAATCGTCGCTTTCGAGCAGCTCACGCAGGGTGACCTTCTGTTTCTTGGAGTTGGCGATTTCGATGCCGACGGTGTCCTTGCCGGGAATGGGTGCGAGGATGTTGATGCGTTCAGCCCGAGTGGCCCGGGCGATGTCCCGTTCCAGGCTGACGATTTTATCCACTCGCACGCCTTTGGCCGGAAACACCTCATACCGGGTGATGGTAGGGCCGCGGGTGATGTCGCCCCGGGAAACCGAAATGCCGAACTGCAGCAGGGTCTCAATGATGACGTCCTGGATGGAGAGCAGTTCCTCGGGGTTTGCCGCCTGCCGGCTGGAGTGATCGATCGGGTCGAGCAGATCAAAATGGGGCAGCTCGTAGTTCTCACAGGATACCGCGGCCATGGCCTGCAGAGCGTCTTTTTTTGGCTTGTCGGCTTTGGGTTTGCTGGGTGGCGGAGCCGTGCCGTCGATAATCTGCGGGACGGGACGGGGGGCTGGTTCGTCTTCGGCTTGGAGTTTGAATTCGGCCTCCCCGGCAGGGCCTTCGTCCGAGGCGTCAGCGGAGGCCGGTTTGAGGGGAGGGGGCTCGGTTTTCCGGCGGTCCCGGTTGGATCGGGGCAGGTTGGGGATGGGCAGTTGGCTTTGTTCGGGCAGGACTTGGGAGAATAAGTCCTGGTATTTTTGAGCCAGCCACCGGCGGGCCTCCTGGAGGGAGTCCAGGGAATTGCGGAGCAGTTCCACGGGATGGATACCGGTCATGCAGAGGAGGCTGACCAGATACAGGGAGCCCAGCACCACTCCCGCTCCGATGGAGCCAAGGGTCGCCTTGAAAATATATTGGCCCAGCCATTGACCGAGGCAGCCGCCTTCCCCCGCGATATTGAGGCGGCCGGCGTCTACGAGTTTGAAGGGCAGTAGGTGGGCGAGGCTGGCGGCGGTGAGCACGAATGTCCCCGCCCAAGCCGCCCGGCGGGTGAGTTGGATGCCGGGTGCCAACAGCTTGGTGCCCCCATATCCCAGCATCAAAGCGGGCAGAAGATAGGCGGCGGCTCCGAGCAACGTATATGAAAGGCAGCCCAAGATTGCGCCCACGGGCCCGACGAAGTTGAGGGTGTGTTTGGCAGGAGTCGCAAATGAATGGAGCGGGAACCAAGCGGGCACATCCCGGGGCGTGTAGGAGATGAGTGCTAGGAAATGCAGGGTGCCCAGCCCCAGCAGGGCCACGCCAATGGCTTCGTGAAAAGTCCGGTTTTGTTCCTGAGCGCGCGCCATGAAGGGTCTATACTAATTGGATCCCCTCGGCTTTCAATACGAACGCTTGGCGGAGCGCGCATCATCCCGGCGACCCGGCAAGCCTCGGCCGGTTTCCCAATGCCCCCTGCAATCCTTCTTTTTGTCAAAAACCCGGTGCCCGGCCGGGTTAAAACCCGCTTGGCGGCCACCCTGGGGCCCGAGGCGGCCGCCGCCGTTTACAGGCTCCTGGTCCGGCGGGTCTTGGAGAACCTGCCCGAGTCGGCGGATCTGGTGGTGGTTTTTGATCCTCCCCAAAGCGCTCTCGACATCGAGAGCTGGATCCGGAGTCTGACTGGGGATCGCCCCGTGAGTTTCTGGGGACAGACCCCAGGCGACTTGGGGGACCGGCTCCGGGCGGCTTTTTCCCGGGCGTTCCACGCGGGTTATACCCGGGTCGCCGCGGTGGGGAGCGATTGCGTGGAGATCCCTGCCGACTTTTTTGAGGAGACCTGGCGGGCACTCGAAGACGCCGACGTGGTTCTGGGGCCCGCCGTCGATGGCGGCTATTATCTGATCGCACTGAAACGGGATTGTCCCGGGCTATTTAGCGCCATCCCCTGGAGCAGCGACCAGGTGTTTGAGCTCACCTGCGCCCGAGCCCGGGCTGCACGTCAGAGGGTTGCCACGTTGCCTCCCCTCGAAGATGTCGATACCGAGAGCGACTGGATCCGGGTCCGGCAGCGCTGTCTGCCCCCCTGAGTCGCTCTGGGTGGATAGCCCCGCAGGACAAACAATCGGGCTCCAGCTTTGAAGAAGCCGCGGCGAGAACAAAGGACTGGCTTAGCGGGCGGTTCCCGTTCTACCAATGAGCATTGAAAGTCTGGGCATGCGGTCCGAGTCTCTGTTCCTCGAAATCGTGGACGGGAGCGGACGGCGCGGATTCGATCCTCGGCGTTGGTTTTAGTCCGGGCCCCAAAGACCCCCGCCCCGTATTTCTCATGAAATCTCAGTTAAACGAAGTCATCGTCTTCGAACCGCTTTTTATGGAGCGCGTATGGGGGGGGAGGCGGCTCGAAACGATTTTGGGAAAAAGGCTCCCGTCCGCCGAACGAATCGGCGAGGCTTGGGAGCTTGTGGATCGGGAAGAGGCCCAGAGCGTGGTGCACAATGGAGTGCTCAAGGGATTGACTCTGCATGAGCTCTGGAGCCGACATCGGGAAGAGGTGTTTGGAGCCGGGTTGCCCGAGGCACCCAGGTTTCCCCTGCTTTTTAAACTGCTCGACGCCCAGGAACGCCTCTCGGTTCAGGTGCATCCCCCCGCCGACTGCGCCCAGCGGCTCGGGGGCGAGCCCAAAACCGAGATGTGGTATCTGCTCGACTCACTTCTGGGGGCCGACATCTACGCGGGCCTGCGTGCCGGGGTCTCCCGGGAGCAATTCCAAGCCGGTCTGGATGAAGGCAACGTAGGGGAGATGGTACACCGGGTCCCGGTCCGAAAGGGCGATGCCCTCTTTATCCCCAGCGGAAGGGTTCACGCGATTGGCGCCGGCAACATGATTTTTGAGGTCCAACAGAACAGCGACACCACGTACCGCGTTTTTGATTGGAATCGACTCGGGCTCGACGGCTGTCCCAGGCAGCTCCACGTGGAGGAGTCCCTTGAGTCCATCGATTTCTCCGACGCTGAGCCCAGCGTTTCCGAACCCCAGGGAGAGCTCCTGGTCGAATGCGCGTTTTTCCGTGTGGAACGCTGGGAGCTGAGCGAGCCGCGCCGTGACCCCGGTCCGGGGTTCGCCGTGTGGTTGGTGCTCGAAGGCGACGTTGCCTGCGCCGGGGGCCGGTTCGGACCGGGGCAGTTTTTCCTGATGCCGGCCTCGATAGAGGATCGGGAGTTGCGGCCCGGCCCGGGGGGCGCTTCCGTGCTGCGCACCACGATTCCCGCGAGTCTCCCGGTATCAATGCCGCGGTAAGGGATCCAAAAGAGGGGTGGGCTGTTTGGCTACGCGCGGCTCAGAGCCGGCTCCCTGGGGATGCACCTTCTGGATGAAAATGGATCAGGTGCGGATCCCGCCCAGGGACCTTTCAGAGGAGTGCCAGCGTTTCTGGAGTTTCGCGCCGTCGATTTTCCAACCCCCGTCCTCCCTAACCAAGCTGTAGAGGCAGGGCAGGACGTCGCCGCTGCCGAGGACAAAATACACCCGGACCAGAGCGTGTCGGTTGCGGATGTGGAATTCGCCGAATTCCACGTGCTCGGCCTGGATCACCTCCGGGTAGGTCCCGCGGACGTGATCCGCAAAGGCGTCGAGGTTGAATTTCTCTTGAAACTGGGTGGAAACATCACGATACGCGCCGGGATAGTCGGCACCCCGGAACGCGCTGATTTGTTTCGCGATGACCGCGTAGAGTTCGGCCGGGCGGGGCGGCGGGAGCGGGGCCATCCGGTTCCGATAAAAAACCGCGGCGCCACAAACGCCGAGGCAGGCGACGAGGACGGTGATTTTCCAGAGCGGCGTCACGGGGCGGGCTGAGCGAGCCGTTGGAGGAAGGCGAAGGAGTAAAGCCCGGTGCCGTGGCCGTCCTCCCACAGCGGCTGGAGGGCGTAGCCGCCCACCATCTGCCAGCCGCGCAGCCGGAAGCTGGCGGCCGTGTAAGTGACGTCCGGGCGATCAATGTTGCCTAAAATATCGGGCTCGCCTCCGCAGCCCGCGCAAGGGCATGCGCGCCGGAGCAGTTCCAGGCGGAAGTAGGATTCCGTGCCGTCGTTCCAGGCGATGGCGAGTTCCTCGCCGATGGGTTGGATGTGGTTGGGGAACAGTCGGGTGGCCATCGTGTCTAGCCGAGTGTCGCCGAGTTTTCTTCAGGACGCCAGCCCTTGGAGCTGCGGTTTCCAAAGAGTGCCCCTCCCACCCGCACCCAGGTGGCGCCTTCCTCGATCGCCACCGGGTAGTCGCCGCTCATCCCCATCGAGAGCTCCGGCAAGGGCAGCCGAAATTCCTCCTGCAATCCGTCTCGGAGCTTGCGTAATGCCGCAAAATACGGCCGGGACGATTCCGCTTCCTCGGCGAAGGGCGCCAGGGCCATGAGCCCGTCGATCTGGAGACAGCCCAGGCCGAGCAGATCCTCCATTTCCGCGCGGAGTTTGGCGGGGGTAAACCCGAACTTGGTGGATTCCCCCGCCACATTGACCTCGAGCAGAATCCTTGGCTGCGCGCCGATTTCCCCGGCGATCCGCTCGATGTCCTTTGCCAAATCCAACGAGTCCACCCCGTGGAAAAGCTCGAACCCGAGCGCCAGCGCCTGGCGGATCTTGTTTTTCTGAAGGTGCCCGATGAAGTGCCACCGCGCCCGGGAGGGCAGGATCGGGATTTTTGCACGGGCTTCCTGGACCCGGCTTTCGCCAAACACGGTGTGTCCGGCTTCGAGCACCTCCTGAATGGCTTCCGGGGGTTGTGTTTTGGAGACGGCCACCAGCCGGACCTCCTCGGGAGCGCGCCCGGCGCGGGCAGCGGCATCGGCAATGGTGGCCCGGACGGTGGCTAATTGATCGGCGAGATGAGGCATTAGCGGAATGAACTCTTCTTTGACAGGGTGATTAGTGGTCCTTATCTGTGGGGGTTCCAGGATGTATATTGAGACGTTTAAAGTTTTCTGCGATCTAGCCGAGACCGGCAGCTTTTCCAAGGCCGCTGAACTCAACGCCGTCACTCAGAGCGCCGTCAGCCAGCAGATCCGCGCCTTGGAGAGCCGATTCGAGGTCCGGCTGGTGGAGCGCGGCCGCCGCAGTTTCGCGCTCACCCCGGAGGGGCACGCCTTTCTGGAGGCGAGTCGGGAGATTTTAGGGGTTTACGATCATCTGGGGGAAAGGCTCAGGGAATTGCGCAATGTGGTGGAGGGTGAACTGCGGATCGCCTCGATCTACAGCATCGGGCTCCACGAACTGCCTCCGCGCCTGAAGCTGTTCAAAAACCGGTATCCCGAGGTCGAGGTCCACGTCGAATATCGGAGGTCGACCCAAGTTTACGCGCAGGTGCTCAACGGGGAGGTGGACCTGGGTTTGGTTGCGTATCCCGCCACGCGCGCGGGCCTCCACATGGAGGTGTTCGATGAGGATGAGCTGGTGGTGATCTGTCATCCGGCCCATCCCTTGGCCGGCCGCAAGAGCATCAGCCTGCGGGAGCTCAACGGTGAGAAGTTCATTTCATTCGAGCCGGACCTGCCGACGCGGAAGGTGATTGACCGCCATTTGCGGGAGCAGGCCGTGGAGATTGTGCAAACCATGGAGTTCGACAACATCGAGACCGTTAAGCGGGCCGTGGAAATCGAAAACGGCGTGTCGATTGTGCCCTCCAATACGGTCTTTCAGGAGGTCCGCGGCGGCGCGCTTGTCTCTGTAGCTCTGGAAAATCCCCGGCTTTGTCGGCCCCTGGCGGTCATCACCAAACGCAATCGACCGTGTTCACCTGTCCAGCGCGAGTTCCTTACGGCACTGCGGGGAGGCGCTCCGGAGCTGACGGGCCCCCAAAAAAAGCCGGATTGAACCTGAAAACCCAAGCGCGAGCGGAAGCGCGGAGCCCGAAAAGCCCTGGGCTTCATTGATTCCAAATCAGCTCTCTGCGGCCTCCGTATAAAAATGGGTTTTCACTGGCATCCCGGAGCTCGGGTTCAACAAAGCCGCTTGGCTCTGCGCGTGGGGCAGGTCGAAACGGGGCCTGAGTCCGCTCTTTTCTTCCGTGCGCAGTCCGGCTAGCTCAACGGCATGTCAGATCCAGCGATTGGTGTGATTGGCGGCAGCGGGCTCTACCAGCTCGACGGCTTGAGCGATGTGCGCGAGCACTGGGTGGAGACCCCCTTCGGCAAACCTTCGGACGCCATTATGGGGGGGCAACTAGCCGGGCGACAGGTCTATTTCCTGCCACGCCACGGGCGCGGGCACCGGATTCTGCCCCACGATCTCAATCACCGGGCCAACATCTTCGCTCTGCGCTCGCTGGGAGTGCGTTGGATCCTTTGCATCACCGCCGTCGGCAGTCTCCAGGAACAATACCCGCCCCGGCACCTGGTTTTGCCCGACCAGTTTTACGATCGCACCAGCCGCCGGTCCGATCACACCTTCTTCGGTAACGGCATCGCCGCGCATGTGGGGTTTGCCGATCCGATCAGCGCCGGTTTGCGTTCCCTGCTTTTTGCATCGGCACAATTCCTAGGGTTGCCCGTGCACAATGGGGGCACCTACGTGAACATGGACGGCCCGGCGTTTTCCACGCGCGCGGAGAGCCAAGTCTACCGGAAACTGGGCTTTGACGTGATCGGCATGACGAACCTGGGCGAGGCGAAGCTGGCGCGCGAGGCCGAGATCGCCTTGGCCACGGCAGCGATGGTGACCGATTACGACTGCTGGAAGCTCGACGAGGAACCCGTCAGCGCCGACACGGTCATGGGCCATGTGTCGGCCAACGCCGCCACGGCGAAACGTCTGCTGGCGGAGGTCATCCCCGGCATCCCCCGAGTGGCAGACTGGCCCGAGCACCGGGCGCTGGACAGTGCCCTGGTAACGGATCGCAAGCTCTGGCCCGAGGGCACCCGTCAATCCCTGCTCCCGATCTTGGAACGCTTCGGTTGAAACGGGAAGCTGCGGTTGTGGTCCCGGGGTATTTGCGTTAAGGCTCCTCCCAACAGCCGTTTGGATGCCTGTGTAACCCCAATTTTTTCTATGCTACGTCGAGCCTGTTTTACCTTCCTTTGGGTCTTCCCTTTGGCAGCGTGTTTCGCGCAAACCGCCCAGCCCGCCTCTCAGCCGGCCACTCCGGCCCCGACGGGATCGGTGCAAGTGGTGCCGGTTCCACCCACCCCGCAGCCGCCCCCCGCAGCCCCGTTGCCATCTCCCGCGGCGACGGCGGCATCTCCGCAGTCCAAGGTGACTTACAGCCAGTGCAGCGTAGAGGGGTCTTATGTGGCCATCACCTTCGATGACGGTCCTAGCCCTGAAAACACGCCGCGGCTGCTCGATCTGCTCAAAAAACGTGGGTTGAGAGCCACCTTCTTCGTCGTGGGCCAATGCGCGGTGGAATATCCCGACATCATGAAGCGGATAGCGGCCGAGGGGCATGAAATCGCCAATCATTCCTGGTCGCATCCGCTGCTCTCCAAGCTCGGAGAGGCCGCCGTCACCGAACAGTTGCAGCGTACCCACGATGCCATCCAACAGACGGCGGGCGTCACGGCGAAAGTGATGCGCCCACCCTACGGCGGATTCACCGCCAATCAACGGGTCTGGGCCCATAAAAAATGGGGCTACAAAATCATCCTTTGGGATGTGGATCCGCTCGACTGGAAGGTGCGCAATGCCGGCCACGTAGAGAGCGAGATCCTCAAAAGGACCGTCAACGGTTCCATCATCCTCGCCCACGACATTCACAAGTCCACCGTCGACGCGATGCCGGGCACCCTCGATGGGTTGCTCGCAAGGGGGCATAAGTTTGTGACCGTTTCCGAATTGCTCGCCATGGATCGGCCGACGACGCCCAAGCCCAAGCCGGTGACAGTTGAAAAAGCACCCGCCGCCGCCGCTGTGGCGGCCCCGGCATCCACCCCCGCGCGGTAATGGAAGACGGCCGTCTCGGGGATCCCCATTGCGGCAGTCGCTCAACCCTGGGGAAGGGAAAAAGCCGGGTGCTTTTGCAGGCCGTGCCGCTCGGGCCGAAGCGCGCATGATCGGCAACGATTATTTCCAGATCCGCTCCGAACTGGGGGGGTCGCTCTCGGAGTTGTCGGTCTTGGCTGCGGATTTGAAGGCGCCACCGGAGACGCTGGAAACCCTCCAGCAGCTTCAGCACAGCCTTCGCGAGCCCTTTCTGTTTGTTGTGGTGGGCGAGGTCAAAGCGGGGAAATCATCCCTGCTCAACGCCCTGCTCGGTCACGAGTTTTGCAAGGTGGACGTGCTCCCGGCCACGGACCGCATCTATGTTTTCAAATACGCGGAGGAGGAGCGCAACGTAGCCGTCTCCCCGCGATTGACAGAGTGTTACCGGTCGGAGAATTGCCTGCGCGATTTCAGCGTCGTCGACACCCCCGGGACCAACACCATCGTCGCCGAGCACCAGACGATCACCGAACAGTTTCTGCCGTTGGCGGACCTGGTTTTTTTTGTGTTCTCAGCCGCCAACCCCTGGGCGGCCAGCGCCTGGGAGTTTCTCAAGCTCATCAGCAAAAAATGGCTCAAACGCGTGGTTTTTATCGTGCAACAGGCCGATCTGCGCAGCCCCGAGGAGATCGCCTCCATCCTCCAGCATCTGGAACAAACCATTCTCGAGCGGCTGGGGCAGGCCTGCCCCGTTTTCGCCGTGTCGGCGCGCCAGGCGCTGCAGGCCCGGGTGTCCGGGGATTCGCTCCTGGCAACGCAGAGCGGGTTTGATCGGTTGGAGACGTACATCAACACCGAAGTCGCCACGGGCGAGGTGCGTTTGGGCAAACTGCGCAGCGTGTGTTCCACCACGCGGGTTGTGCTCCGGGATCTGGGAGAGAAAACCAACGCCGCCATGGGGGTCGTGGAGCGCGATGCCGAGCGGCTCGCCCAAGTCCAGGGCGCCTTGGAAAGCCGGAAAGAACAGTCGCTGCGGCAGATCGGCGGGGTGCTTTACACGCTCAGCCAGAGCTATGAAAAGGCGCAGCGCCGGGGAGAAGAACTTCTCGCGCAACGGCTCACCCTTTTCCAGACCGCCCGGCTCATCCTCAACAAGGGCCAATGGCGGCACGGCTTTCAGCAGGAACTCGAATCCCAGCTCCGGGACAGCATCCAACGGCAGATTGAAAATGCGCTGGAGCTGGTTGAGGCCGATCTGCGGAGTCTCTGGCAGCAGTTGCACGAGGAGCTGCTGCGCCATTTTTCAGGCGAAACCCGGGCAGCTCTGAGCCTGCCGGATTTTGTGCGGCAGCGCGAAGAGCTTTTGCGGCGGCTGGAGCTCACCCTTCTTGAACACGGCACGGGTGAAAAAGTGGATCAACAGCTCGGCAAACTCTTTGAGGAAACCGCGCAGTGGCTCCGGGTGCCTGCGGGGGTGGCTGCTGCGGGCGGGTTGGCCACCCTTGTGGCGGTTCTGGCGCATGTGGCAGTCGTCGATGTGACGGGTTCAATCGCCGGCGCGGCGGCTTTGCTCGGCACGGTGGTGGCCGTGTTCAAACGCCAGCAGATCCTCGCGGAGTTCCGCCGGCAGATGCACGAGAAACGGGAGACGGTTTTAGCCGGCATCTCCGATCATCTCCGCCACGCATTGGAACGTTTTTACCAAGATTTGACCGGTACGTTCCAGCCCCTCAAAACCTTCTGCGAGACCCAACGCCGACTGTATGCTCCCATGATTTCCCGGCTCGAACAGACCGAGACCGCGTTGGCCCGTAGTTCGGCCGAAATCGAGGAGGTTTCTCGGCGCAGCCCGACTCTTTCGTGACCGCTCGCTCCGCGCCTTCCGGTGAGCGTGCCGCGGCTGTGGGATGTTACTCGGGAGCCGGGGCGCGTTCCTGGTCTTTGAGAGCGAGAATCCGCTCCTTTTTCTGGTGATAATCCAAGGCGTGAAAAATCCGGATCTCCTCGACGCGCCGGGCACCGTTGAGCGCGTCCAGGCAGCGGGTGTAGTGTTCGGCCAGTTCGTTGGTTTCCAGGTAACGGCCCCGCAGGTTGGGGTCTGAGTAGGCGAGGGGATGGTGACGCGAGAAAAGATGGAACCGCAGCCAGCGCCGATCCGTGCGGGAGATTTTCTGGGCCTTGCGAAAGAACCCGATAAAGAGCAGCAACACCAAATAAGTATCCACTTGGGCCTGGAGTTCTAGGTTGCGAATGAACTCCTCGGTGTGGATGCACTGGACCCCGCGCTGGAACTGGAGCGCGGCGTGGAGGGCGTGGTTGATCTCCTCCACAAACGCGATGAGCTCGGCGATGTTGGTCTCGCTTAACCCGGCCCGGGGATCGTTTTTCTCAAGCTGCTCGATGAGCCAATGGGAATAATAAATGCCGATGTAGAGTTGGCCGTTGGATTTGCGGAGAAACGTGCGGGCCAACTCGCTGAGCTCCCTCGCCGAAGCTCCGGCAAGCCGGCTTAGCTGTCCGCAGCGTTGACGGCTGATCAGGCAATCCTCCAGGTTGATCCCCACCTGGGCGTAGGTGCGTTCAAAGAGGCGTTGAATTTCGCTGAAGAGGGTCGGTGTCACGGGAGTTTAGGCGACGTGGGGGTGAGTGGCGTAGTCGAGGTGCAGCAGGGTGTCTGATAGCCGGTTCAGTGCCAGACGCAGGTCGTGAAATCCGTCTGCCAACTGTCCATAGATCGTCGCCAGGCAAGCCGATTTGGCCACGCGATGCCCCGCAATGGCCTTGTAGTTGGATCTCCCGAGCTCTTCGTAGAAGCCGAGGTCCGGCCCCCCGCGCTGCGAGCGTTTTTCAATGGTCTCGTGGAAGATGCCGGCAAAAAACAGCGAGTAATCCCCCACATGCGCGCGGATGAGGAAACTCTGCGAGGGCGAGGCTTGCCTGAGCGCAAGAAGCATGTCGGAGACGTACTGGATCGGGCCGTTCTGGCCGCCCGCCGGGGATCGCATCCGGGTGGTTTGCGAGTAGTTCTCCAGGAGCGACGCGACGTAGTCGCTCAGCGCCCGGTCGTTGAGCTCTGTCTTTTTCAAGACATGCCTGATCAAAATGTAGAAGTAGAGCTGTGGAGAAATTTGCAGGGACGCCGACTCCTCAAGCACCGCTTTGAGAAGGACCCCGTGGTCAAGCACAGAGTCGCGCGCCTCGGTGTCGGTGAGTAAATCCACCAGTGAAACGGCGTCGCGCTCAGAGTGAGAGAGTGTTTTGACGACAAAATCAAAATCCGCCGCCGTGAATCGATCTCGACAATTGGCTGTGATCATCGAGACCGTTGGGAAAGCATCGAGTGTGCCTTAGGTTCGGGTGGGACCAAAAAATCCGCAGACCCTGTTGGGAGAGCCGGGGAAATTCCCTGTCCGCCGCAGGCACAGGGCTCATCGGCGTCCATGGCGTCCATAGCGTCCATAGCGTCCATAGCGTCCATAGCGTCCATAGCGTCCATAGCGGGTGCCGTGCAGAAAATTTCTCTAGCCTCTGCCTGCAGCGCGTCGGAGAAGATAGGGGCATGCGCCGCGTCTTCCTCGTTCTCATTGCCCTGGTTTCTGCGGGGCTTTTGGGGGCGGGTTGGTATGCCTCCCAGCGAGGGTTCACGCGGAAGTGGCGGGGATTTGTCTCCAGCGAGTTCCGCAAACGCGGGGTGGAGGTGTCGCTGCAGCGTTTGGCTCTGGATCCCTTCCGGGGCTTTGTGGCGCGCGAGGTAAAGATCTACGAATCCAAAGAGCGGCGCCGCACCCTGGCAGTCATTGACGACATCCGCCTGGTGATCAACTACGCCAACCTGCTCAGAAGAGAGCCCTTCCTTGAGGCGCTGGATTTGCGGGAGGCACGCCTGGCGTTGCCCTTGGATACGAGGAACCCGCGCGGGGCCGCCATCGAGGTGAACAATTTGAGCGGGCGCCTGCTTCTGCCCCCGCAGCAGATCCATCTCAGTCGGCTCGAGGCCGAACTCAATGGTATGCGAGTTTCGGCCTCCGGAGTGCTCATTTATCCCAAGGGATTTCGCATCCAAGAGGGGCACATCCGCCAGAGACGCGTGGTCGAGGTGGTCGAACAATGGGTGCGGGAGTTGAAGGCTTTGCGGTTCGAACAGGATGCTCCCTACTTGGACCTGCGCTTTGGCGGCAATCTGGCGGAGCCGGACACGATTTTTTTCGAAGGCTCACTGCGGGCGCGCAAGTTGAAGCGGGCAACGTGGCGGATCGAACAGCTGGAGGCGGAGGCCAGCTTCCGGCAGGGCGTCCTGGAACTTCGCCAGCTCCACGCCAGCGACGCCCGGGGCGCTTTGACCGCAGGCGGTCGTTGGCAGGTCTCCCAAGGAACGGGTTCCGCGCACTTGGTTTCTACGATGGATTTAAGGGAGCTGGCGTTGGCGCTGCGGATTCCCGGGCCGCTGCGCGACTGCGTTTTTGCGGGTCCGCCCGTGCTGGATCTTTCATTGAGGACGGAGCGTAAGAGCAGCGAAGGCCCGGAGGTTTCAACGCAGATTCTGGGGCGGCTGCAGGCGCAAACCGTGACCTGCCGTTCGGTTTCATTTGACCGAGTGACCGCCGATTTCTCGTGGCGCGATGGGGCCTGGAGTGTGCGGGATCTGCACTTGGCTCAGCCCCGGGGGGAGATCACCGGCGACGTGCTCCGGGTCCCGGGAGATTTCCGGATCCGCCTCCGCAGCGATCTTTTCCCGCAGACCCTGGCTCCGTTGCTGCCCGCGGCATACCGCGACGCTTTGGGGCAGTGGAACTTCCGTGAGCCGCCGCGGATTCAACTCGAAATCCGCGGGCCCGAGCCGGACTGGGAGAGTTGCGTGGCCACGGCGGAGGTCCAACTCGGGCGCACCCTGTTTCGGAATGTGGCGGCGGAAAACCTCACGGCCACCGTTCGGTATGAAAAAGGGCAGCTCGCCGTGGAACCCTTCCGGTTGCGGCGTTTGGAGGGGGGCGCTTCCGGCGGGGTGCTCGTGGACTTCAAAAAACAGGAAGTCCAATTGCGGAGAATCGAGGCGGTGGTGTTTCCCTCGGAGGTGATGCAATGGTTTGCCCCTGGTTTGGTTGAGGATCTGACACCTTACCGGTTTCCTCGCCGTGCGCCGAGCTTGTGGATCGATGGCTTGGTGCACATTGCTCGCGGAAAAACCACCAGACTGGTCATCGACGTGGATTCAAAAACTGGCATGGACTACACGTTCTTAAAAAAGCCCCTGAGTTCCTCCCAGGTCTCCGCCCGGCTGCTTTTTACCGATCGCCGTCTGCAGATCTCCGGACTCTCCGCGGCGCTCTGGGGCGGCCGACTCAAGGGCGAGGCGGATTTTGCGCTGGTCCCGGGTAAACCCTCCCACTCCGCCACCTTTCGCCTCGAGAACGTCGATTTTGCCAGTCTCACCCGGCTCTACCTCAACTACGACAACTCCAAGGGGCGGATCGACGGCGTCTATCATTTCACCGGCCGTGGCGCGGATCCGCGGTCCCTCATCGGCGATGGTTCTCTCAGTGTCCGGGACGGCGACGTGTTCGCGATTCCGTTTCTGGGGCCCATCTCCGGAATCCTCAACAGTATCGTCCCCGGGATGGGGCAGGACGTGGCGAAAAACGCCACCGCTCAGTTTCACACCGAAGGCGGCGTGGTTGACGTGAAAAATCTCCTCGTGGAAGGCTCAGGATTCAGTCTCCTGGGCGGCGGAAAACTGCGCTATCTGGAGGATTCCATGGATTTCGACGTGCGGATCAACGCGCGCGGGCTTCCGGGGGTCGTGCTTTTCCCGGTGAGCAAACTCTTCGAATACGTCGCCGACGAAAAGCTCTCCAAACCGAGGTGGCGTCCCAAAGCCCTGCCGCGGCTGGGGCCGACCACGGCGAACTAACACGGGCTCCAACGGTCAGGCGTTTGCTGGAGCCGGTGGACGGGGCGCGGCAAATCGCGGGGCTAGAATCGCAGCGCCACGGAGAGGCCCAGCCCGGCATCGGTCTTCTGATAATCGCTGACATCTGGGTCGTTGGAAACGCGGGCTTCCCAGGTCGCAAACGTGCGGACGCTGGCCCAATCGTTGAAGAGCCAAGCGACGGAGAGTCCCAGGGTGTGGAAGAAATCGTTGCGATCGGAGTTCTGCCAGTAATGGGTGTGCTGGAGGCGATAAGAGGGTTGGAAGATCCAGCGCGGGAGAAACTGCCAGCTCCAGCTCAGGGCGAGGATCGAGTCGATCCGGTCGTTGATGTTGGAGGGGGCGTCGGTGTAGGTCCAGTGGGCCGTGCCCGCGTAACTCGCGGAGAAGAGCTGGTTTGCTCCCAGCTCAAACCGCCGTTCCAGCACCCAGGTGGGCGCAAACTCGGTGTAGAACTCGGTCCAGTGCTCCTGATGACTCAGGTAACGGTTGTAGTCGAGCTCCAGATAGGCGGTCCAATTCCGGCCAAACCCGTATCGGGCGCTGGCGAAAACGGTCGCCACGTCAAAATCCAAATTGTTGAGCTGGTTGGCGGTGTCATCGAGCCCGTAGAGATACATCTGCTCGCGGTACCCAGCTTTGAGCGCCAACTCGCCTCCGCTTACCGCGAAAGCCTCGGGGGCAAACGCCGCCTGGGCCGTCATCAGCAGCACCCCGGTGTCCACCGCGCCTTTCTCGCTGAGAAAAACGTTGGAGGTGTAGTAATACTGGACGTCGGTGGAGGCTTCCAACCAGGTGCGCCGCGGCTTGGCAAGCATGAGGTATTGAGGGCCCACATCGGCCGATTCGCCCGGGTAAAGCTGCGGGGCTTCCTGCCCCTCGACGAAGCTCCCGGAGATCTTGGCCGTCGCCAGCTGGTTTTGTTGGGCGCTCTGGGCTTGGCGCAGGACGGCTTCGTTGAGCTGCGGCCGCGGGGTTTGCGCCAGGGCGGTTGTGACAAGCGCGCCGGCGGCGCAGCCGATGAAAAAAATGCGGTTCATGAAATGAAAAAGGAAGGGGGGGAAGGTCACCGCGGCCGGATCACAATGCCCTGGGCTTCCGGGGAGGGAGTCGTCAGGATTCTTGTCGGGGCAGGTTGCCCTCCGTAGGTCACATTCGAGAGGAAGTTGACCTTGCCCGCCTCAGACGCCGGGTTCGGATTGTTACCGACCGTGAAATCGGCGCCCTTGACGCCCAGCCTCGAGAAGAGCTCCACCCGGCTGCCTTCACTAAAGTGCACATTGCTGAGGTCAATCGTGCCCGCCCGCATGATCACCTTCTGGGATTGGAACTGCGCACCGTTTACCCGCAGAAGGTTCTCGGCGATGAGCTCCGTGCGCGTGGATTGCTCAGTGAGCAGGCCGGTTTGCATATAAAATCCGTGGGTGACATCCACTTGGTTCACATCGATAGAGACTGCCCGCATCACGACTTCCTTGGCGTGAATCCTGGCCCGATCGACTCGGAGCTCCTGGCCCGCGACCAGTTCCACCCGGCCTCTGAGCCCGTCGACGTCCCGGTTGGAGAACCGCGCGTTCTGAATTGTCATCCTGCCGCCTGCCTGCAAATAGGTGCGTTCGGCCACAAAATCGCTGGTGTCGGCGTTGAGGTTTACCGCCGCATGGAGCCGGAGGTCGTCGCCCGCCTGCAACGCAGTGCCTGTCCCGGGAAACCGTGGGTCCGCTTGGGCGTTATTCGTGCCCGAATAGAATTGCTGCCAAGAATTCAGCGCGGAGACGTTCTGTTTGAGGTTCACGCTGCCTTCGCTGCGGACCGCCAAAGTGCCTTTGGCCACCAGCCCGGCGTTGTCGAGCTGTAAAGAAGGGGCGTACAAAAAGAGATTCCCCGCCGTGTTCTCCAGCACAAAACTCTTGAGGGAAAGCGGCTTCAAATCCGAGAAGGTGGCTGGACTCTTGTTGCCCATTTTTATCGGCGGCAGTTCGTCTCCGTGGGCGACCAGCTCAAAGTTGGGGCTGTTGGTTTGAACCCGCGCGCCTTCCAAGTTGCGAACGGTGCCCCCGGCGGTGAGGTTCAGGCGGGTGTCCGGAGAGTCCAGAAAGGTGGACTGGGCAAAGTTCAGGTCGCCAAACGCCAGCACGAACTGGGAGTCGAGCCCCGGTTCGCCGAAGCGGACGGTGGGCGAGGCGAGTGTCAGGTTGCGGGACACAAGGACCCGGCTGTTGGCTGTGTCTCTGGGATCGGTGGAATCGATCGGGCGGCGTGAAAGAATCGCCGGGTTGTCGCGCGCAAAAAGCCGCTCCGCGGGCAATCCACCGCCGGAGACGAGCGCGTCGGAGTTCCGGGCCAGTTGAAAGCGCGTTTCATCCGGGTCATCCGCCACCGGCGGAGGCTGCGGTGGCTTCCTTTCGTCCATCCTGGCTTGCTCCTCTTTGATGCCCGTCTCCCGCGCCCCCACATCCGTCCGGTAGGCCACCGAGGGCGTATCTCCCGCCAGCAATCCGGTGGGAACCAGTTTACCCTTCTGGACCGCCGCCTGTTGCATCTGGACGGCTTGTTGAATCTTCGGCAGCGACGGCAGTTCTTTTTTGAATCCGCTAATCAGCCGCGAGGCGGTCACCTGTTCCTTGAGCTGGAACTGATAGACGGGCCCCAGTTTTTGGCCCGGCAGAACAAAAGTCATCTGTCCGGCTTTGAGGGTGCGGTTTTCCCCGCTGGGTGTGGTCACTTTGGCGTGGCCTTCGATCAGTAGCACCTTGAATCCGCCGTTGCGCGTGGTCACCGCGATGAGCGTCGTGCCCAGCACCGCCGCCGTCGCCGCCGCCGTTTTGATGGTTCCGCCGCCCTTGCCCGTGGGCGAATTAAAAAGCACGCTGCCCTGCTGGAGGTTGATCTCGCGTTTGCTTGGCTCAAAAGAAAACAGCGTGTTCGCCCCCACCCGCGTTACGGTCTGATCCTCCGCGAGCATCTCCGCCCGCGAGTCCGATCCTGTGCGCAGCACCTGGGGCGTTTTGAAGAGGTCGTTGGGTTTGGCGGATTTCCGTGTTTTGCTGGCCGGATCCAGGATGCTGACCTCTTTGACCACCTCTGTCAGAGTGGATTGATCCAAGCTGGCCGCCTGGGCCATGGCGGGCAGCAGAACGCAGAACGCAAAAAGAAGGGTGCGGAATTCCATAGGGTCGATGCTCAAAAAGGGGCACAGTTAGCCAGATCCGTGCTCGATACAGGGATTTTTTATTGAAATATCTTATCCCTCGCCCGGGGTCTACCCTGACCCGCCGCGCCGGGCCGGTGTCTGCACCGCTCGTCACCCTTAAACCCGCAGTTCACGCTGCAGTGCGGAGCGCGAAAGCCACCTGCGTTGAGTCACTTCCAATCACCTCTCCCCGTCGCCGCGCTCCGCCTGACAAGAGGCTTTCTCTGTCACCCCGCAGTCCGGGATTATTTCTCGGTCAGGGTGTGGCCGCCGTCCCAGTCCGGGTCGGGCGGTGTTTTTGTGAAAAGCTCGCAGCGCTCCAGATACATCCGGCACAGAAAATCCTCCCCGCCGATCCGCGCGAGGGTTTCCCGGAAGCTCTCAAGCGCCTCTTTAAACCGGCGCGCGCGATACAGCCCGATCGCGTCATGGTAAGCCTCGAGCCAAGCGGGAGGGGGCGTAGCTCGGGTGCTCAGGGGGATATACACCTCGACTGGCTTTTTTTTGCCCTTGAGCCTCAGAAGATCCACCCGGCGATAGATGAATTCGGCGCGCGTGAGTTCCTCCACGGATTGCCCAACCAACAGGTCGCAATGGAACTGTTTGGTCGCGCTCTCCAGCCGGGCCGCCAGGTTGATGGCGTCGCCGAGTACG
Source organism: Verrucomicrobiia bacterium (assembly GCA_040374425.1). Classification (GTDB taxonomy): domain Bacteria; phylum Verrucomicrobiota; class Verrucomicrobiia; order Chthoniobacterales; family Chthoniobacteraceae; genus CAIURC01. The sequence continues at coordinate 24,212 of JBEIUI010000029.1, forward strand.
GTAAATTCCATGCGCTGGGGATGCCCCATCTCACCGCAAATCACCTCGCCGTGGTTGATGCCGACGCCGATCTGGATTTGGACCCTGTCGGGATGGTCTTTCCACTGGGCGTTGAGTTGTTCCAGTGCTGCCCGCATTTCCAGCCCCGCGCGCACCGCCCGCGCGGCGTCGCCGCCCGCTCCAGCCGAGTGAGTGTCGCCCCAGACGGCCATGATGGCGTCGCCGATGAATTTCTGAAGCGTCCCGTCCTGATTCAGCACCACGGCGTCCACCATTTTGAGGAAGTATTCGTTGAGCTGGTCGACGAGTTTCTCCGGGTCGGACGTTTCGAAGATGGAGGTAAACCCCCGGACATCGGAAAAAAGGGCCGTCACGAATTTGCGTTCCCCGCGCAGGCTGTTCTCGAAGTTGTCCCGGGTTTCGATGACAATTTTGGCCACGTTCTTGGACACGTACCGGTCCAGCACGGAGCGCACATGGGCGCCTTGGAGTTGTTCGACTACGAGGTTGTAGGCGACACCGAAGCTGCCGATGAGGATCAGCCCGAAGAGCGGAGGCACGATCGGGATCACCAGACGGGCCTCGCTAAAGAGCAGTAGCGCGCCCACCAAAAAGACGGCTCCCGACCCGAGCAGAAGGCCGATTTGAGGGGGGGCCTGCCGGACCCGGAGCACTACGAGGGCGGGCAGGACGGTGAACAGCAGAGCCACCCAGAAGTTTTGGACCGAGCTCGATTCCCTCAGGCCGATGGCCAAGAGCTGGCTGGCGGCATTCTGGGCGTGGATGTGCACCCCGGGCATGGAGCCATACGGCGTCTCGTGAACGTCGTGGAAGATCTCGGCCGTTGGCCCCACAAAAACAATCTTGTCCTTGAGCGCCGCGCCGCTCCGAAAACGGGGATCCTGGCTGTAATAAATCCGGTCAATCAACAGGTCCGCCAGCGGCACGGAGGCGCACCGGGCCTGGTCCCCTTGAAAGTTGAGCAGGGCGAGCCTCTGTTCCGGAGGCGGAATCCCCGCGGCGATCTGCACCGTGGCAGCGGCCAGCGAAATAAGGTTGTCTGGATCGAAGTCCTCCATGCCCGACTCCCGCGTTTCGGAGGTGCGCGAAAGCGTTCGGCGAATCACGCCGTCGGCGTCTGCCGGGTAAAATGCGAACCCCTGCGCTGGATTCCCCGCGGCGTTGAGCAGCCCCGGGTGCGGTTTGAGAAAGACGAGGCGATTGTCCAGATCCGCCTGCTTGGTGGAGGCCAGGACGATCCGGTCCGCATACCGGTCCAGCACGATTTTGAGCTCGGGATCGCCCTCCATTTGCCGCTGGAAAATCACGTCAAAAGCCACCGCCTTGACCCCAGCCGACATGAGCCGTTCGATCAGCCGGGCCCAGACTTTCCGGTTCCACGGATAAGTCTTCTCCGTCATGAGCCGCAGGGCTTCGGATGCTGCCAGGTCTTTCTCCCGAAAATCGTCCGGCTTGGGTTCCGTGTCGTTGATTGCCACGATGAGCAGGCGCTGATCGGTGGGGACCGGGCCTCGCCAGCGGAACCGGAAATCCAGGCTGTCCAGCTCCCAGGAATCCAGGGCGGCGATGCCGGTGCCAATTCCTGGCATCTGCCGCAGTTTGGGGATGCCGGCGGGATAAATGAGAAAAACAGCCACCGCAAAGAGGGAGAGGAACACGCCCCGGCATTTTCTCAGAACACGCGGAAGACGGCGGGTGAATGAGGGCAGCAGACTCATAGGGTGACGCAACGCGGATGGGTTCCGGCGCAGAGACGGGTTTCGTGCGCCGGCCAAGGTCAAGAGCGGGGCCTCAAAGCGGCTCCACGGTGGCCAGCCCGGTGGTGATGGCCCAGGCGTCATCGAGTCCCATGCGTTTGTTCTCATGGCCCGCGCCCCAGGAATCCGAATACAAAATCTCGCGGGTCCCGAGGTTACAGCCGATGATTAAGCGCATGTGACCACCGCCGTTTTGGCCCCCTCGGGGTTCGGGGTTGAGCCCGAGTTGGACGCACCACAGGAGCGGGTAGCCCTGCTCGATCTGGCTTTGCACCGTGCGCTGGAACCGGCCGGTCTCCGCCGGGTTACGGGTCCGCACCGTCTTGAGCACGTTAAAGTCCAGGTTCGCGTACACCGCGCCCACGTCGATGAGATGGCCCTGCTGCGGCAGTTGCCGGGCTTGCTCGCGTTTGGCCACCCGGTTGTAGTCCTTGATGAGTTCCAACATGTTGCGGACACTTTGTTCCTCAAGCACTTTGACCCGGATCCCGAGCCGGCCGGATACTTTCCTGAGCGCATTGAACATCGCCTCAAAATCCGTTCCCTTTTTGGAGTCGGAATTGGCGATCTGCGCCAGTTCATTGGCGTCCACCGAGTTGCCGTAATAACGCAGCACCCGTTCGGTGGACGCTACGACGCAATACCCTTTCTCGCCCTGGTCTACCATGGGCACGTCGTGGAGCCAGATGTCCCCGCTGGCCGGGTCGCGCCGCACGTGCGGGCCCCCGGTGAACTTGCCCCGGATCGATCCGGAACGGCTGGCGCCGGCGAGCGATCCGACTGCCCCGGGTTTCGGCGGCTTGATCTCCAGACGCACAAACTCCGCCCGAAAGGCGATGTCCCGGGTTTTCACCTCCCGGGTGAAGCTGTATTCCAGCAGATAACCCGCTTTCGCCGTCTCCCAGAGCAGGCCTTCCGCGCGGACGGCGCTGGTGGGGTCTTTGCCTCGAGGGCTGAATTTGGCTCCGCTCCATTGGGAGACGGCCTGCGCGGACTGCCTCACCAGCCCGTCGAACTGTTCCTTTTCAATCGGACCGGCATCCCCCCGGGCATAGAAAGAGGCGGAGATTTCCCGCAGTTGTTCCTGCTCGAACCGGGCCACCACCTCGTAGATCCGTTGTCCCATCAGGGTGAGCGACGGCGCGGCCGCACGCGCCGAGTCTTTTACGGAGGAGGTCCATTGGAAGGGCAGTTCCCGGGTCGCCTGTTGGAAACTTTGCGGGTTGAGGCTCCAGAGGTCCTCCCGCGCCAACAACGGGTCCAGCGCCTGGCCTCGCGCGGCGGCGGTCAGCAGCAGGGCGGCCAAGATTCCAAGCAAACGGGGATGCGACATTGAGCGGAGCATGAGAGGAAAAAGAGGGTGCCCGACTATGGCGGCCTTCAAGCTTTTCCTCAACCTTCCGTTGCCTCCGTTGGCGAGGCGGGTCCGCTCACACTCTCTCAAGCGCCTCTGCCGCGCTCACGGTTGCGGCTGCTGCTGGGTGAGGCAGTGGAACGCGCCCAGGCCCCAGATCAACTCCCGGCAGTCAATGGGCACGATGGCCCGACCGGGAAACGCCTTCTCCAGCACCGCCACCGCCCAGCGGTCGTTGGAGTCGCTAAACGTCGGCAACAGCACCACCCGGTTGGCGATGTAAAAGTTCGCGTAACTGGCCGGAAGCCGCTGGCCGTCCCGCACAATCTTGGATGGCATGGGCAGGGTGTGGATCTCCAGCGGCGTGCCGTCCTCCGTTTCCATCGTTTGCAGAAGCTCAAGGTTGGCGCGCAGGGGCTCGAAATTCGAATCGTTGGCGTCTTCCTCCACCACGGTGACCACGCTGGTGGGCCCTATAAACCGGGTCAGATCGTCGATGTGCCCGTCGGTGTCGTCGCCTTCGATGCCGTCCCCCAGCCAGAGGATCTTTTTCACGCCCAAGAAGTCGCGCAGCTGCTTTTCTATGTCTTCCTGGCTGAGATCCGGGTTGCGGTTGGGGTTGAGCAGGCAAGATTTGGTCGTCAGCAGCGTGCCCCGGCCGTTCACGTCGATGGAGCCCCCCTCCAGCACCATGCCGGGGGAATACACCGGCAACTCAAGAATTTCCGCCACCCGCGTCGGGACAACGTCGTCGCTGTCGAAGGGCGGGTATTTCCAGCCCCAAGCGTTGTAATCCCAATCCAGCACCACCAGCCGCGGGTCCGCGGCGCGGGTCAGGAAAATCGGGCCGTGATCCCGGCACCAAGGTTCGTTGGTGGGGATGTGGAAAAAGCGGACGTGTTCGGTCCGGGCGCGCGCCTTGGTGAGCTGCTGGCGCACAAGCGCCTCGTGCGTGGCGTCGCATACGTTGATGTGCACCGGCTCGGAGTCCGCTAGCGCCTCCACCATCCGGGCCAGCGTGGGCGTCACGTTTTCGTACGCGCCGGGAAAACTGATACCGTCAGGGCGCGGCCAGGAAAGCCAGGTGGCGGCGTGGGGTTCCCATTCCGCGGGCATGCGGTAGCCCTGGGAGGCGAGCGTGGATTCAGAGGTCTTCGGGGATTCCATGGGCTAGTCGATGAACCGCTTGACGATGTCGGCGTAGGCGTCGATCCGGCGGTCCCGGAAGAACGGCCAGTGGGTGCGCTGGGTGTCGAGGGCATCAAGATCCAACTCGCTTAGCAGGATTTCCTCCTCGCTCTCGGACGCTTTGGCGACGATCTGGCCGGAGGGATCCGCCACAAAGCTCTGTCCCCAAAACTCGATGCCGGGCCCGCCGTCGGGCGCCTCGTGGCCGACGCGGTTGGGCACGGCGACGTAGCAGCCGTTGGCGATGGCGTGACTGCGCTGGATGGTTTCCCAGGCGTCGTGCTGGCGTTTTCCATACTCGGCTTTCTCGCCCGGATGCCAGCCGATCGCCGTCGGATAGAAGAGGATCTGCGCACCGTTGAGCGCCGTGAGCCGGGCGGCTTCCGGGTACCACTGGTCCCAGCAAATACACACGCCGATCCGCCCATACCGGGTGTCCCACGCGCGAAACCCGAGGTCGCCCGGGGTGAAGTAAAACTTCTCGTAGAACGCCGGGTCGTCCGGGATGTGCATCTTGCGGTATTTGCCCAAATACCTCCCGTCCGCGTCGATCACAGCCGCCGTGTTGTGGTAAAGCCCGGCGCTGCGTTTCTCAAAAAGCGAGGCCACGATCACCAACCCTTTTTCACGGGCCAACGCGCAGAGCTTCTCCGTGCTCGGTCCCGGTATTTCCTCCGCGAGCTGGAAATATTTGTGGTCCTCGATCTGGCAGAAATACTGCGAGGTGAAGAGCTCCTGCAAACACACGATCTGTGCGCCGCGCCCGGCGGCTTCGCTGATCTTCTGCAGGGCTTTTTCGAGGTTCTCCCGGGGATCAGCGCTGCAGCGCATTTGCACCAGCGCCAGGGTCACTTTGTGGGGATGTGCGGCCATAGGAAAAGGGGCGGGAGAGTGTCTGATTTGGCGCGTTCTGCCAGCGCAAATTACATAAGAAAAGGGGAGGAGTGTGACATTTAGATGCCGACTCGGTTGCGGCAGGTCTTCGCACCCCTCCCCCCAAGAAAAACCGGCTTATTTGGCTGCGTCGGCCGGCACAATCTTCACGCTCTCGAGCTCGACCCGCTGGGTGGGTTTGCTCGGCTCGCCGCTGGCGCTCGGCGCCACGGGGGAATCCCCCAGCTTGAGCAGCACGTCCTCGCCTTTGATCACCTTGCCGAAGGTCGTGTATTTGCCGTCCAAGAACGGCGCCGCGTCCAGGCAGATGAAGAACTGGCAGCCGGCGGAGTCCGGGTTGGCGCTCCGGGCCATTGAAAGCACGCCGCGCTCGTGTTTGCGCTCGTTAAACTCGGCTTTGATTTTGTATCCGGGATCCCCAGTGCCCCAGCGCGCCTCCTGGCTGGCGTCTTTGGTGAGCGGGTCGCCGCCTTGGATCATGAACCCTTTGATGATCCGGTGAAAGGCGGTGCCGTTGTAAAATCCGTCCTTGGCGAGTTTTTTGAAGTTTTCAACGGTCTTAGGCGCCACTTCGGGCCAGAACTCTACGACCATTTCGCCAGCACTGGTTTTGAGCACGGCGACTTCCTTTGCGTCTTGGGCGCGGGCAGTCGGCGCCGCGAGCAGGCCCACGGCGCAGGTGGTGAGGAGGGAGAGAAGGAATTGCTTCATAGGGCTTCGAGCTTTGCCACGGCGGATTGCCTCTGTCACGTGGAGAAATCGCCCACCCCGGCGGCTGTCGCGGCGCGATGGGAATATGACCTTGCCAAGTTCCCGGACCCCCGCCGACATTCCCCGCCCTATGAACGACATCCGGATCCTCCTCAAGACCAGCCGCGGCACCATTGAAGCCACGCTCTTTGCGAGCAAAGTGCCCATGACCGCTGCCAACTTCCTCAACCTGGCCCAGACCGGATACTACAACGGGGTGACTTTCCACCGGGTGATCGCCAATTTCATGATCCAGGGCGGCGACCCCACCGGCTCCGGCATGGGCGGCCCCGGGTACCGGTTTGCCGACGAGATCGACCGCTCGCTCAAGCACAGCAAACCCGGGATTTTCTCGATGGCCAACGCCGGCCCCGGCACCAACGGCAGCCAGTTCTTCATCACGCACGTGCCCTGCCCGCATCTCGACGGCAAACACGCCGTGTTTGGCGAAGTCACCCAGGGCCAGGACGTAGTCAATGCCATCGCTAAGGGCGACAAAATCGAAGCGATCGAAGTGCTCGATTCGACCGAGGAACTTTTCGCCGCTCAGAAGATCAACATCGCCCTCTGGAACTCCGTATTGAAGAAGTAACCCAATTCAAGCGCTTGCAAACGGGGCCCTTGCTTCTGACTTCCCCGATTTGAATTTTCTCTTCCACCCCGGCGGTAGGGGCGGGTGCCGTTCAACGACGGTGCCCGCCTTTGTGGATTTCTCTCCCTAGGGGGGCGATACAGAAGGCGTCTCCTCGTTACCGGCGCCCGTCCTCGTTAGACGCCATGGACGCCATGGACGCCATGGACGCCATGGACGCCATGGACGCCATGG
>JBEIUI010000011.1:0-45258 GCA_040374425.1 Verrucomicrobiia bacterium
ATATTGCTTTTGGCGGCAAAGGCGTCGCACGGCATGACGGCAAGGTTTACTTCGTTCCGTGGACTCTTCCCGGGGAGGTGGTGACGGTGCGGGTGTTGCGCCAGAAAAAGAATTTCGCCGAGGCGCAAGTGCTCTCGGTCGATGTGCCCTCGCCGGACCGCGTAGAGCCGCGTTGCCCTTACTTTGGGCGCTGCGGCGGATGCGCCTACCAACACGTCGCGGCGGGCCGTCAGCTTGAGCTCAAGGCGCAGCAGGTCGAGCAAACCTTGCGCCGGGTGGGGCGGCTCGCCCAGGTTCCCATGGAGCCCCTGATTCCTTCCCTTCAGATGTACGGATACCGGAATCGGATCCGGGTCCACGTAGAAGGCGGGCGCGCTGGGTTTTATGCCCAAGGTTCTCATTCGCTGGTGGATGTCGAGCAGTGCGCCATTGCCCGGCCGGAGGTCAACCAGTCGCTCCGGCGTTTGCGCTCGGCCGCGCTGCAGGATGGGGATTACCCCCTGCGTGCCCCTGGCGGAGGCGGCCCGTTTTTTGAACAGACAAACGAAGCCGTCGCGCGCGCCCTGGTAGAGCTCGCCGAGCGCAAGGTGCTCCGGGGACAACGCGTCCTTGTGGACGCATTCTGCGGTGCGGGCCTTTTCGCCAAACATCTCGCTCCGCTTTTTGAAAAAGTAATCGGGATCGAAGAGAACTCCCACGCTGTTCACAGCGCCCAAAGCAAGGCGAGTTCTCGGGAGACTTACCTCTGCGGAGACGTGGGTGAGCACTTGGGGGGAATCCTGACATCTCATGATCCGGACATGACCACGGTGGTACTGGATCCGCCGGCGGTGGGGCTGACTCCGCAGATTGTTGACGCGTTGCTAGCGGGGTGCCCGCGGGAAATGCTGTATGTCTCCTGTAACCCGGCCACCTTGGCGCGGGATTTAGCTGCGCTTTGCGGTTCTTACCGGCTCGAGTCCGTGACTCCCCTGGATATGTTTCCGCAGACGGCTGATATTGAGGTGCTCGCCCACCTACGACGGGCTTCGTCTTAAGAGGTTTTTCCTCAAGGAGCGGCCGGCGCCCATGCCGCTCCCGGCAAGAGGAGCCGCCCGGCGGCGGCGGGGCGCTCCCTGCTTTGACTCATGGAACCGGAAGCCGACCCCCAAGAAACCCTTGCTGAGGCGGGACGATATGACCGGCTCTCGGCGGCTCGGCAGCGGGCTCTCGTGGTCGCAGCGATGGGCCTTCCGCATTGGATTGTGCGAGAGCGCAAAGAGTTCGTGCTTTTTGTGGAGCCTCAGAGCGTTGCTTCGGTCTTGTTGGAGTTGGCCCGATTCGAATCCGAATCCATTTCCCAAAGCGCACAAAGCGCTTCAGGAGAAGCCGTATCCTCGCCAGTGTCCCTCTTCGTTGCAGCCTGGTTCCTGATCTTCTTCTGGTGTCTCCAGAACATCATGCCTGAGTCGTGGATGCAGAAGGGGGCTGCGGTGAGCGACTTAATGACCGATCAGGGGCAGTGGTGGCGTGGCGTGACGGCGTTGACGCTGCACGCGGACAGCGGCCACGGGATGGCCAACCTCGGGGTGGGCCTGTTGTTTGCCTCTTTTGTCGTCCGCCAAATGGGGGCGGGATTGGGTTGGCTTGCGATCGTGCTCGCTGGCGCCTTTGGTAACGCTCTCAACGCTTGGTTTTACTCCGCTCAGACGCACATTTCGATCGGCGCTTCGACGGCGGTGTTTGGTGCGCTCGGGCTGCTCACCGGTTGCGAATTTGCGCGGCGTCTCTTTGATCGGGCGGGGCAAAACCGGCGGCAACTGATCCTGCCCATGGGCGCGGGGCTGGGGTTGCTCGCTTATCTCGGGACGGCTTCTGAGGCGAAACAGGTGGATTTTATGGCCCATTTCTGGGGCTGGCTTGTGGGTTTGATACTCGGCGCCGTGTTTTCGGCAACCGATGCGAGCACGAAGATTCCACGGGCATGGCAATCCGTGGCGGCCGTCTGCGGGCCGCTTCTCATAGGATGGGCTTGGATGCGTGCATCGCGTTGAGCGATGTGCGCGTGTTTTCTTTGACGCAACACCCGAGGGTTGCCGGGGGCTGCGGTTGCTTTGCCAAGCGGTTTACGCCGAGGCCTCCGGAAGCGCTCTGCGCGCTGTGTCGAAGAGTTTGGTTGCAATCCATTCGGTACCCCGAGTTTTGGGTCGGTATTCCACTTCATCGAACGCGCTTCTGATCAGATGCATGCCTAATCCGCCCGGTCGAAGCACCTCCAAAGAGCGGCCTTCAAGATCGGCCGGATCGCATTGGGTCCCAAAATCCCGGAGCCTGAACAATGCGCCCGCCTGATGATGCTCGCATCCTAATCGGATGAGCTGATCGGAGCGCTGATGGTAAGCGTGTCGGATGATGTTGGTGCAGGCTTCATCGATCCCGAGCACTATGAGATCCCGATCCCGTTGCGCAAATGGCAGGGAGGCTAGGAATGCCCGGACAAACTCCCGGACGAGTGCGAGGTTGGCGGGATGGCTTGCGAACTCCAGGTTGCGGGCCGATTGCAGCGCGAGTTTCATCGGAACCCGAAGGTTAGCAGAGTGGAGTCGTCACGCGCGGGTGTCTCATTTCGGTGGGAGCGCTCGCCGGCTTGCAGCGTTTCAATCAGTTCCGGGGCACTGGAGAAACTTTTCTGGAGTAACCGAGAGATGCCCTCGGTGCCTAAGGGCGTTCGTTCCGCATCGAAGGATTCGGGGAGCCCGTCGCTGAACCCCACCCACCATTGGCCGGGCTGGAACCGGAGTTGATGGGAGGGCGGGCAAAGTTCTCGAAGCAATCCAATCGGGGGGCAACCGGGGATTGGGAGTTCTGCGGCGCGGCCCTCTGCGTCGATGACAAAGGGATGGCAATGCCCTGCGCTGCACAACTCCACTTCCCGTGAGGCGACCCGGATCCGGCCCAGGAGCGCCGTAATGAACATTCCGCGGATGGTATGGCCGCTCAGCATCGCGTTCCATCGCATCAGCGCTTGGGCGGGAGGCATCCCCGGTTTGAGCAGCAAGCGCAGGGTGCTCAATGCCTGAGCCATCAAAAGAGCGGCTGGTATTCCTTTTCCAGACACGTCCCCTATGACGAAATAAATCTCGTCGGTCCCGAGCTCGATGACGTCATAAAAGTCGCCGCCGACACACAGGGCGGGTTGATAGGCGGCGGCGAATTCGAGCGCTTCATTCTGCGGGAGGTGCTGCGGTAGAAAGCTGTTTTGGATTTCGCTCGCAAATGCGAACTCCTGGGCGCGGCGCTCCTCGATGCGCTGGCGCTCCACGGAGCGCAGTTTGTCGATCGCGGCGGCGGCAAGCGTCGCGTAAGCCGTGAGAGCCTCGAGGTCGTGCTCATCAAAAGCCCGGCGCCCCACCGGGTTGAGCACCTGAAGCACGCCGATCTCCTGGCCGTTGCGTAGCAAGGGCACGCAGAGAATTGACCGGCTTCGAAAGCCGGTTTGCTGATCGACTCCGGGATAAAACCGCGCGTCCGAATACGCATCGGCAATGAGCAGGGGCTCTCCGTGCTCTAGAACCCAGCCCGAAATTCCGCGGCCGCGCGGCACGATGATTCTTTGCTCCTCGATTTGGGTAGCCTGCGTGCGTGAAACATCGCTCGCGCTGGCATTGACCAGTTCAAGATCGCCACCGGGACGCACCAGAAAAAGGGAAGCGGCCTCCACCTGCATCACCCTGCGGGCGATTTCCAGGAGGGCGGGCATTAACTCCGCGGAATCGGTGATCCCGTTGATTAGGGTGCCGACCTCGACCAGGCCTCGATAGACCTCGAGCAGTTGCTTGAGCCTTGGGGAGGGGATCTCTGTCACTTGGAAATCTTATACTCTAAAGGAGCTTCCATCCAAACACCAAGCCTGCGCTTGCCTTGTGGCGGGAAAGCAATAGCACTGAAAAGCGGCTCTCATTTATCTCTTGCACATAATGAAAATCGTCCTTCTAGCCATCGCGTTTGCGGTGGCCGCACCTGCCCTCCACGCGGCGGACTCGGCCTATTCCGCGCTTCGAATTTTGGGCAAAGAAAGTGGCGAGGACACTCTGAAACGGGTGGTGGAAGTCCGGGGAAGAAACGGCACGCCGGTGCCGGCCGTGTGGAAGGTCGTCCTCACCGATTCCAAAACCCGGGGTGGCTTGCGCGAAGTGGAAATCCAGCGGGGTAAAATACTCTCGGAACGGACCCCCGTCGGGCGTCCCTTGGGGGCGGTCATGAACTTTGGCCAGTTGAACTTGGACTCGGAAGGGGCGTTTACGATTGCCAATCAACAAGCGCAGAAAGCGGGGATAGCTTTTAATCGTGTTGATTACCTCCTCAAAAGCGGCACCAACGGAGGTGCTCCCGTCTGGGACCTCCAGTTGTCGGATTCGTCGTCCGGAAATAAAGCCTCCCTCCAGATTGCGGCGGACACGGGCACCGTCTTGGGGGAGCAGGGCTTGGTGGCAATTGAGGGCGCTCCCGGGTCACGGCGCGATTCCGGGCCGGACCAGGCGTCTGAGGATCGGGACTACCTCCGGCGGGACACTACGCTTCCATCCGAGCCGGAGCCGGGCGAGGAACCGGTTGCTCGGGAACCTATCCGCGACGTGCCGAGCTTTTTTCGGAGAGTCGGCCAGCACTTCGAACGCCGGGGAAAACAGATCAAACGGTTTTTCACAGGCAAATAGGGATTGGCCCTTCGAGGTTCCTAGGCGGTGGCTCCGCATCGACAAACGGATTTTCCGCCGTTTAACTCGTGCAAAACGCCAAGGAGAGAGTTCCGTGGCGCGCGCTGTCTCTTGCTATTATGCCTATCAACTTGATTCTCGGTGTCGTTGTTCTTGCCTCGCTGGTTTTCGCGGCGGTGCTCTTTAATTTTTTCGGGCTCTGGTTGCGGGCCCGTATCTCCGGCGCGCCTGTGGGGATGGGTACGCTGATTGCCATGAAACTGCGCGGCCTGCCCGTGGCTCAGGTTGTGGATGCGCGGATCACCGCCGTAAAAGCCGGGTTGCCGATTGAAACCGATCCCCTGGAGGCTCATTACCTGGCGGGCGGCAATGTGAACCAAGTGATCCTGGCCCTGATCGCCGCCGAAAAATCCGGAATCGAGCTGAGCTTCGATCATGCACGGGGAATCGATCTCGCAACCAAAGGCACGGGAAAAACGGTTTTGGACGCGGTAAAAACCAGCATTAACCCCAAGGTGATTGACTGTCCCAATCCGGCTTCTGGCAAAGTGACCATCGACGGCGTGGCCAAGGACGGCATTGGGGTCAAGGCCAAGGCACGTGTGACTGTGCGTACGAATCTCGCTCAATTTGTGGGTGGGGCGACCGAGGAAACGATCATAGCGCGCGTGGGCGAGGGCATCGTTAGCGCGATCGGTTCAGCGGATTCGTATAAGTTGGTGTTGGAAAATCCGGATCGTATCTCCAAAGCGGTGCTGGCCAAGGGGCTGGACAGCGGCACGGCCTTTGAAATCCTCTCCATTGACATTGCGGACGTGGACATCGGGGAAAATATCGGTGCAAAGCTTCAAGCTGAGCAGGCCGATGCCGACAAAAGGGTGGCTCAGGCGAAAGCGGAAGTGCGCCGGGCCGCAGCTGTTGCCGTGGAGCAGGAGATGCGAGCGAGAACCCAGGAAATGCGGGCGAAAGTGGTCGAGGCGGAGGCCCAAGTGCCCCAAGCCATGGCCGATGCGTTCCGGGCGGGAAACCTCGGCATCATGGACTATGTCCGTATGAAGAACATCCAAGCGGACACAGAAATGCGGGGCTCGATTGCGGGAACAGATCGCCCGCGCGAAGGTGCGCAATGAGGTTCAACTCCATGGATCTGGAGTCTCTCCTGACTTTGGCTGGCGCTTTGTTTGTCGGTCTGAATTGGCTGAGAAAAATGACGAGGACTTCCTCGCAGGAGCCAACGCCTGAAGAGCGCGCGCGCAGTTTGAGAGAGGCTCTGGGGTTGCCTCCTGATCAATGCCCTCCGCCTCCGGTCAAGCAAAGGGCCCATCCCGCCAGGCCCGTCCCTCTGCCTCGAATCGAGCCTCAGGGGCCGGTCTTGGCCGGGAATCCGTGGGGCAAAAGCATAAACCCGCGGCGACGGATCAAACCGCAGGGAGAGAACCAATCAGAGGGGCCATCGCAAACACCCAGGCGCCTCGGCACAGAAGTGACTCTCCCACAAACCTCGGATGTTTCCCCGCTGCGGCACACGGCTGTGGAGCAGATCGCACTGCCTGAGCTTGAGGTCCCGGAAGTCAGGGAGTTCGCCACCGCCTCCTCCCAGGTGATGGCTATCCCCTTCGAAAAATCCGTGCATCAAAGCGCGGACGCTTACGCGATCGCTCCGAGGGATAGCAATCGCCCGGGCCATGCGGTGCGAGAGTGGCTCCGAGATCCCTCCGGCTTGCGGTCGGCCATGCTGATTCAGGAAGTTTTGGGGCCGCCTAGGAGCTTGCAAAGCATCAAATGACCTCCTAATTTCCGCGGAAGTTTCAGCCGGCGTGGCGGAATTGGCAGACGCGCTAGACTCAAAATCTGGTATCCGCAAGGGTGTGTGGGTTCGATCCCCTCCGCCGGCACTTTTTAAGTCAGAGATGAATCGCTGGCCGGGTCCGTCAGCAGTTCCCGGCAGTCCAATGATTCCCCCCGGCAGAGGCGAATTGGTTTTGCCGATCAATTGTTCGCCAACGGTATTCCACGGTGTGGCGGTGGCTGGGGATTTGTTCTCTCGGAACCCGAGGCGTTTTCGTGCGGTGCGCGGGTATTTCGTTTCCGAACCGCTCAAGGGCTCGTTTCCGGGCATCGTGAGCAGCCGTTTCAGCGCTCAACCTGGCCTGCACGCGGGAGGTGGATCCCGAGGAGAGGTTCGGGTGAGAGGTTTCCGAAAAAAAGCTGTAACCGCCATGGCTGCATACAAGGTGAACGGGCGAGCTGCGGGGTTGTTCAAGCGGCATTGGCAACGGATGCGTTTCTTTGCAGGAGTTCGAAAGAATAACGTCGCAATGAATGTGCGCAAATTTGCTGTCGCCATTCCGTCTCTACGATGCATTAATGATAACACAATGCTGATTGAGGTCCCCCTCCAGGTCGAGGTCTTCCCCCCCGGCAAATCCAGGGCTTATCGGGTTGAGCGCTTCCGGAAACAGAACTTCGATTTTGTGTGGCACGCCCATCCTGAGTTCGAGTTGACCTACGTGTTGAAAGGTTCAGGAGTGCGATATGTGGGCGGTTCGATCCTGCCTTTCCGCGAGGGGGATCTCTGTTTGTTTGGCTCCAACGTTCCCCATGGCTACGGAGCGCATCCCCAGTGCGATGCCGGGGTAGAATGGATTGTCCTCCAGTTTTCTGCGCAGTCTTGGGGACCATCGTTCTGGCAACTGCCTGAAAACAAGCCGATTGACTCGCTTTTCAAAAACGCCAAAAAAGGCATCCAGTTTCACGGGGGCAGAGCCGGGCGATGCGGGGATTTACTGCAGGCGATTTGTGAGGAATCCCGCGAGCAGGTTTCGGGTCTGAGTCGGGTGCTTGGGTTATTCGAAGAATTGGCGGATCTTGGGGAAGCCAAGTATCTCAACCGGCAGGATAGCTCCCTAGCCGAATACCCGGATGGTCGGCTAGAGATGGTGCTGCGTTGGGTGGAGTGCCACGCGGGCAGCGAAATCGACCAAGCCGAGGTGGCGCGGATGGTGGGAATGTCGCCTGCGGTTTTTAGCCGCTTTTTCCGGCACAAAACTGGGCGAGTTTTTACGCGTCACGTCAACGAGTTGCGGCTGGCACGCGCCTGTGTAAGCCTGCTCCGGGACCAGCGCAGTATCAACGAGATCGCTGCGGAGTCCGGGTTCAATACTCTGGCGAACTTCAACCGCCGGTTTCTTGAAATCGTGGGGATTAACCCGCGGGATTACCGGGCTTTGCGGGATGCGCCGCCCTCAGCCGAGTGCTGACGCTGGGGGAATGCAGCGGCTGTTGCTGAGGGGCGGGTTCGAGAGATGAGGTAGAAACGGTTGGGGTTTCCGGTTCGCTTTGCGCTTGATTCCGGATGCGCCGGAGACGGGAATGCGTTTAGTTTCAACCAATGCGCTCTTCGGAGGTTTTTTACCTGCACATTGACGGCGAGCAACGCGGGCCGTACACCATCCAGCACATTGATCACCTGCTCAACTCGGGTTTGATCAATGAGGATGCCCTTTTTTGGCGTGAAGGCTTGGAGCAGTGGCAGGTGGTCACGGATCTGGTCGAGCGGCGGCGTCCCAAAAACCGCTGGAAATGGCCCCTGCTCTTGCTGTCGGTTTTGTTGGTGTTGGGATCGCTGATTTACTTTTTGGGCCCGATCACATCGGAGGGGTGGCGGGAGATTTATCAGCACAACTACAGCCAAGAGGCGGGCTACTGGCGGGCAAGGGACGCGGTGCGCACCTACTGCGTTCCGAAGGACGGTTTTGTGGTCTTCGATCCTTTTCCAACGGCGGAAGTGCAGCTGGGTGCCGATTCACGGGCGGTGGTGGTGGTGCGGGGCACGCTTTACCGGGCTGGAGGCTCGTCGCGATCCACCGCATGGAGGGTCCAGCTGCGGTTTAAAAAGGACACCCGTGAGTGGTCGCCAGTAGCGGCGGCCGAGCTGTTGCCTCGCTAGAGAGGCTTGGCAAAGGCCCCGTTTACCTCTCCCTGCGGGGTGTCGAAAAAAGAAACCCCGGGGAAGCGACGCCGCTCCACCGGGGTTTAAAAAAGGGGCTTAAGAGGTCATCGGCTCCGTTGTAAAGCCGCTGGTTTGCTCAAACCAATCAAAGACGGCTAACTCAAAGCGGCCTGATAATTTGCTTCGGCCTGCTCCCAGTTCACTACGTTCCACCACGCCTTCATGTAATCGGGCCGGCGGTTCTGGTAATGGAGGTAGTAGGCATGTTCCCAGACATCGAGCCCGAGCACGGGTTTGCCCTCGATTCCGGCGATGGCCTTCCCCATCAACGGGGTGTCTTGATTGGCGGTAGATCCAATCTCGAGTTTACCGTTGTTGACCACTAGCCATGCCCAGCCGCTTCCGAAGCGCGTCGCGCCGGCGGTCTCGAACTTGGCCTTAAACTCGTCAAAACTCCCGAAGGCCTGTTGGATGGCGGCGACAAGAGTGCCGGTGGGTTCACCGCCGTTGGCGGGCGTGAGCAGCTTCCAGAAAAAGGAATGATTGACGTGGCCGCCGCCGTTGTTGCGGACCGCGTTGCGGATGGAATCCGGGACGGTCGCCAGGTTGGCGATGAGTTCCTCTGCGGTTTTGCTGCCCAGCTCAGGAGCTGACTCGAGGGCTTTGTTGAGATTGGCGACGTAGGCAGCGTGATGTTTGCCGTGATGGATCTCCATCGTGCGCGTATCAATGTGGGGTTCAAGTGCCGCGGGCGCGTAAGGAAGTGGAGGTAGTTCGTGTGCCATAATAATTGGAATGTGGATGGGACCGGCGGATGATGAAAAGGCTGGGCCCCGTTGGCAAGTGATGATCGCTCCCTCCTGTTTCTTGGTCGCAGCGGGTTTTTGGCCTTGCCCCGCGTGCATCGGCATAAGAGAGATGGCAACCGCATGGACACTTCGATCAACTCCTTGGGGGAATGTCGGTTTGATTCGCCACTCCGGCATTTTGGAAGCGTGGAAGTCCCTTTCCGAACCGATACCGATCGGATCCTCTTCGATCACGCCGAGGGCGCCAGCCGCAACATCGGTGATCCCATGAGCTTCGAGGTGGCTGGGCCGCGCGAAAAAGTTTTCTTCGATGCCCCGAAAGTCACTGCGGGAATTGTGACCTGCGGCGGGCTGTGCCCCGGTCTTAATGACATCATCCGCGGGATCGTGACCCAGTGTTACAACCGTTACGGGATTACCCGCGTTTTCGGATTCCGTTACGGGTATGAGGGGCTGATCCAGGAATACGGCCACACGCCGATGTCTTTCAGGCCCGAGTCCGTCGCGCAGATCCATAATTTTGGAGGGAGTATTCTGGGCAATTCCCGCGGACCACAAGACGTCGGGGAGATGGTCAATCTGCTCGAGGAGATGAAAATCGATCTGTTCTTCGTGGTGGGCGGCGATGGCACCCTGCGGGGAGCTTCGGCCATCGCCGAGGAAATTGAGCGGCGTGGCCTCAAGAAGGCGGTGGTGGGTATCCCCAAGACGATCGACAACGACATCATGTACTTGGACAAGAGCTTCGGCTTTGAGACGGCGTTTGCCGTCGCGGTTCAGGCGGTGAAATGCGCGTATATCGAGGCGACCGGGGCGCTGAACGGCATCGGGTTGATTAAGTTGATGGGGCGCGATTCCGGGTTCATCGCGAGTTATGCCGCTTTGGCGGGCAGCAACGTGGATTTCGTGCTGATTCCCGAGGTGCAGTTTGAACTCGAAGGACAGCGTGGATTGCTCGAAGCGCTCCGGTACAAACTCGCAAGGAACAAGAGCGCGGTCATCGTGGTGGCCGAGGGAGCCGGCCAAGACCTCATTCCCGCCGGGCCTGACGCATTCGACGCCAGCGGCAACAAAAAGCTCGGCGATATCGGCGTGCTTCTCAAGGACCGGATCTCCGGGTTTTTCAAGGAGCGCAAGATCCCCGTGAGCGTGCGTTATATCGATCCGAGCTACATCATCCGCAGTGTGCCGGCCAATCCTCAGGACAACGTGTATTGTTCCCAGCTAGCGCAGCACGCGGTGCATGCGGCGATGGCGGGCAAGACCAACTTGTTGGTGGGGCGCTGGCACGGGACGTTTGTGCATTTGCCGATCGCTCTGGCGACAACTGGCCGCCGCAAGGTGGATCCCAAGGGGGAACTCTGGCATGCCGTTCTGGAAAGCACCGGTCAACCCGCGCGTTTGTTCTAAGGGCCTTGCAATGGGCTGATTCCAACGGGGCGCTGCGCATGGAGCGTTTTTGGCTCTGGCTTTTTTTTCTCTGCGCCTTCTCCGGGGCGCCTGTTCATGCCGATTGGCGCAAAGCCTTGCCGGGTTGGGCGTATCAGTTTCCTAGGGATCACTTCAATCATCCGGAGTTCAAAACCGAGTGGTGGTATTTCACGGGCAATTTGGAGGGCGAAAACGGGCGTCGGTTCGGCTATCAACTCACTCTTTTCCGTCAAGGCGTGCGGTCCGAGTCTGAGCGCGGGTCGGAAACCTCGCGTTTTGTGCTCAATGACCTCAAGTTCGGGCACTTCGCCATGAGCGATGTGGCGTCTCAGGAGTTTTTCTCCTGGCAGAAGCTCAGTCGTGGCGCTTTTGGGGAGGCCGGATTCGACGCGGCAGGAGAGCCGTCCTCTGCTCAGTCCGTTTTTTCGAGGTTGGCTTGGTTGGAGAGTTGGAGTGTGGAGTACGCGGCCGATGGCCGGTTCGTGCTGAAGGCTTCAGCACCGGATTGCGGGCTCGAACTCAATGCGGTCAATTCCAAGCCGTGGACGATACATGGCGCCAACGGAGTGAGCCAAAAGGCCGAGGGCGAGGGGCACGCCTCCCATTATTACTCGGCGACGCGGATGTCTACCCGCGGCGCATTGCAACTGCGGGGCCGCTCATACGCGGTCAGCGGGGAGAGCTGGTTTGATCATGAATGGGCCACCAACCAGCTTGCGCCGGGTCAGTTGGGCTGGAACTGGATGAGTCTGCAGCTCTCCAACGGCTGCGAGTTGATGCTTTACCAGATGCGTCTGAGCCAGGGCGGGGTGGATCCCGCTTCCAGTGCTACTTGGGTGGATGCCGATGGGCGCTGCACGGCTCTGCGCCGGGAGGATTACGAACTCAATCCGGTGGGTTTCTGGGTGAGTAAAAAAACCGGCGCGCGTTACCCAGTGGCTTGGCGGGTCCGGGTTCCCTCGTTAGCGATTGAGCTCAACGTGCGCACTCCGATGCCAAACCAGGAAATGGTTTTCGCTCAGGTCGCTTACTGGGAGGGGTTGGTGGACGCTGAGGGTAGTGTTCAAGGGCAACCGGTGCGAGGACACGGTTACGTTGAGTTGACCGGATACGCCGGGCCGTTGCGCGGGCTCGGCAAATAACCGATTAGACGTTTTCGGGGAACATCTTGCGGGTCGCCTTCTCGAGCCAGTTTTCCGCGGCATCAAACTCCGGGCGGCGCACCGAGGCCCAGCATGGAAGCGGGGTGGAACCCAGCGGGGAGCTTTGCTCAAGTTGCCCCCGAAAGATCTCCACCAAGGCGGTCTCGGCCTCTGCGTCGTAGGCGAGACCGTTGATGAGCGCGAGGTTGGCGGACTGTTGAACGGCCAGCCGCGCCTCCCGATGATAAGCCACGGCGAGCGCATCCCGGAGCCCGGCGTTGATGAGGATTCCTTCCTGCTGGAGATGGTCGAGGAGCGTGCCGGCGATTTCCGTGGTCATGCGGGCCAGCGCGCCTGAACCGGGTTGATGTTTGTGATCGTAGCCGCTGCCGCCATCCACCTGGCAGATCCTGCGCGGATCGATGAGACGAAAGAGGTCGCAGAGCATGCCTGTCTCCAGACCCCATCCGCTACTCAATGGCAGGCGCTCCGCCACTTCGCGGTGAAAAGCGCATTCACCGGCAAGCGGATAGCGGAAGCTGAGCAGGAAATCGACAAGGGGTTGGTGGCCATTGATCCGGACTAGCGCGTGGAGGAGGGGGGCAAAAAACAGCCGGCTGACACGGCCGTAAAGGCGGTCCGTGGCGCGGCTATAGTACATTTTCGCAAAGCGATACTGGAGTTGCGGATGTGCGCAGGCATAACAAAGCCGGGCCAGGGTGTTGCGTCTGAAAGACGCCACGTCGCAGTCCTGGAGCACAAAGATCTGGGCTCGGCTTTTCCTAAGGAGCATCCCCACTGCGGCCCACACATTGAGGCCTTTGCCGGGAGCAACCTCGTTGTTCGCCGGCAATGGGGCTGGATCGTCATTCCAGAGCACGTGAAGCTTCTGCGGGAGCGCCTCCAAAAGGGGGGCGACTTCCGGAGGCAACGTGGAGGCAAACTCCGTGTGACCCGGGGCGCCATGGAAACCGTTGACGCTGAATACGATTTCTTCGAGGAAATCTGCCTCACGCAGTTCTCTGAGGATATGTGCGAAAGCGGGGCGGTGCAGGTCCGGTCCGTGACACGGCAGGATCAGTGCGATGGGGGTTGCCCGGCAGAGTTGACGCAGCTCATTTTCAAGTGCCGCACCGTGGCCCTCGTTGAGCTGTTGGAGGGTCGAGATGAGCCCGGTTTGCGCGAAATCACTCACGGGAGGCAAGGGGAGCAACCCCGTTTACGGGCCTTCGGTGAAATCACCGTCATCCTCAATCTCGTCCTCAATCTCTTCCTTCATCCGGCGGGAAAGGAAGGGGCGGAAAAAACCATAGAGCAAATAACTCTGGAAGATCACAAACGGCATCCACTCGTAGTTCAGCACCGTGAAAACGAGGACGAGCAGGATGGCGAGAAACTTTGGAAGGGAGCGTGTGGTGCGCCAGTGAATGCCCTTGAAACTCGGATAACGCACCCCGCTGAACATCATCCAGGAGAGGAAGAGAAGCAGGGCCGGCAGCACCCATTTCCAGTGGCCCAAGTGGCGCTCGCCCTGGGCCATCCACAGCATGAAAAGTGTCAGGGACGCGATCAGGCCCGCGCCCGCGGGAATCGGGAATCCTTTGAACTCCTTGTTGGCGGACGCGCTGTTGGCCGCAGCCAGACAGTTGAACCGAGCCAGGCGTAGCGCCCCGCACACGAGATAAATGGAGGCGATGATCCAACCTGTCTTTGAGAACTCGTGGAGCACGATCCGGTAAACCATTAGGGCGGGCGCCACGCCAAAAGAGACGATGTCGGCCAGAGAATCGAATTCTCGTCCGAATGGGCTTTCGTTGCCACCGAGCCGGGCGAGCCGACCGTCGAGCAGGTCAAAAATGCAGGATGCGAGGATGAGCCAGATAGCCCAGTGGAACTGATCGGCCGCCTGATCCACGCCCTGGTTTTTGGCCTGGATGAGTGCGCCCTCGAGGATCTTGATGCAAGCGGCAAAACCGCAGAAGAGATTGCCTGCCGTCATCAGGTTCGGCAGCAGATAAATCTTGGGATTGCCGTCGTTAGACATGGCTTATTTAAGTTTCGCTATCACGCTTGACCCGCCCTTGACCTTGTCTCCCACGGCCACGAGCACTTCCGCACTGAGAGGCAGATACACTTCCGTGCGCGATCCAAACCGGATCATTCCAAACCGTTCCCCCTTGGCCAAGCCGTCACCGAGTTTCGACCAGGGCACGATGCGTCGGGCGATTGCTCCGGTGATTTGTCGGACAAAAAGCGTGGCGCGTTCCCCCTCAAAAGCCCAGGCCATGGCCTCGTTTTTGATCGAACACTCGGGCAGACGCGCATCCAGAAAAAGGCCCGGGAAATGTTTGACGAATGAAACCTTGCCCGCAATCGGGGCCCGGTTGACGTGGACGTCGAACACGGAGAGGAAGACGCCCACCCGCAGGCAGCGGGTCTGAAGAAATTCACTTTCGTTCACTTCCATGATGTCCGCCACGGTTCCGTCGGCGGCTGACACCACAGCATCCGGTGCCTGGGGCACTTCGCGTTCAGGGTCGCGGAAAAAATTGATGCAGAAAGCCAGGAGCAAAACTCCGACGCCGATCAGCACTGCCCATTCGAGCACCCAGGCCACTGCCAGCAGGGCGAAAATCACGGCGAAAATCGCTCGGCCTTCATAAAGAGTTTGAAAACGCATGGGGGGGTATAGTCGGGCGGTGTGGGAGGGCGTCAAGCGCGGGCGTTGTCAGGTTGCCCTCGCCGGGCTAGGGTGACTCCATGTCTTCACCCGTCTCCCTCGATTCCAACGTTTCCATGCGCGATCTGCTGCAGCAACTCCCCGGGGCCCAACGCGCCCTCTTCCGCAGGTATCACATCGGGGGTTGCTCGAGTTGCGGGTTTCGCCCGGAGGAAACTCTCGCGGAGGTTTGCGCCCGCAACCAGAACCTGCCCGTCGAGGAGGTCATCGCGCATCTCTTGGCCAGCCACGAGAGCGATCTGAGGTTGCAGATCAGCCCCGAAGCCCTTGCCGTCGAGCTGAGGCAAGAGCCGACGGCCCGGCTCATCGATGTACGCACCCGCGAGGAGTTCGATGCGGTGCATATTGAAGGCGCCATTTTTTTCACCCAAGAACTCATGAATGAAGCCATGGCCCGATGGGATCGAAAGGCGCTCCTTGCCATCGTCGACCATCACGGCACGCGCAGCCTCGACGCAGCCGCTTATTTCGCCGGGCACGGCTTTGAGAACGTAAAAAGTGTCCAGGGCGGCATCGACGCATGGAGCCAGCGGGTGGATCCTGCGCTGCACCGTTACGAGCTCGAATAACCCCAGATTGAACCCCGCATCCCCCGTCTTTTTTCGCCCGGCTGAACCGATTTTTAACACTCAACTCTCATGAGCGATTCACTCCAACAACGCATCCTTGATGCGATCCAGAACCCGAAAAACGTCGGGGAAATGCAGGACGCCGATTCGGTGGGCACCGTGGGCAGCGCTGACTGTGGAGACATGCTGCGGATGTGGGTGAAATTCAGGGAGGACGAAGCGGGTCGCAAAGTGATCGATCGCGCGACCTTCCAGACTTTCGGCTGCGAGACGGCCATTGCGGTGGCGAGCGTGGCCACGGAGCTCATCGCCGGGAAAACCATCGAGG
The DNA here is from genome assembly GCA_040374425.1 of Verrucomicrobiia bacterium. GTDB lineage: Bacteria > Verrucomicrobiota > Verrucomicrobiia > Chthoniobacterales > Chthoniobacteraceae > CAIURC01. The sequence goes on from JBEIUI010000011.1 coordinate 15,666, forward strand.
ATGCCCTCTCGATGTCTGGGCAGGAATTGGCGGCGCCTCTGGGGGCCTTGCCTCCAATGAAAATTCATTGCGCGCAGTTGGTGGAAGGCGCGCTGCGTTCAGCGCTCACTCCGGGTGCCGCCGCTGAAAAGGCCCCGTCGGCTGCGAATGCCGTGCCGAGAACGGACGGAGCCGCCAAAGGAGCCACCTTGCTGGAGAGTTTTGCCGCGCCCGCGGCACCGGGGCGCAAAGTGAAGGTTGCGCTTAAGCCTCAACCGTAATTGATGAGAGTCATGCACGAAAACACCCAACGCAACCTGCTCCGCGACTGCGAGGCGATCCGGATCCCCAGCGGCGAAGTCATTAGCCTCAGTGCCGGGACGTCGGTCATGATCACTCAAGCCTTGGGCGGGAGTTACACCGTGGCCACGGACGCGGGTCTGGCGCGGATCACCGATGCCAACGCCGATGCATTGGGGCTGGAGTCGCAGGTTTCAGCTGCCACCGTGCCGGACGTTGAGGCCGGGGATGTTGCGGTGGACGAGAAAGCGGTGTGGGACCAGCTGCGAACCTGCTACGATCCGGAGATCCCTGTGAATATTGTCGATTTGGGCTTGGTCTACGACTGCCTGGTGACGCCGCGTGAAGGGCAGGGGGCCCGGGTGGATGTGAAAATGACGCTCACCGCCCCGGGTTGCGGCATGGGGCCGACCATTGCTGCCGAAGCCAAGCAGAAGGTGTTGAGCGTGCCGGGGGTGGGCGATGCGGAGGTGGAGTTGGTGTGGGATCCGGCCTGGAACCAGGCGATGATCAGCGAGGTTGGCAAAATGAAGCTCGGACTCATCTGACCCGCTTGATCTTCGGGGAGAAGATTCGTCGGTGGTTTCTCCGAAGAAACGACCCGTTTTGTGGGAACACAAATCCAAGCTCGCAGCCGACTCCGGGCACTGATTGATTCTCCGCACTATGTCGAAGCCTGTAGTCCTCATTATTCGCGATGGTTGGGGCGTGAACCCGGGCGGCCGTGCCGCTGCAGAAATCAACGGTGACGCCACGTTGCTTGCCAAAACCCCCTTTCACGATCACCTCTACGCCTCCTATCCCCAGAGCCGGCTGAGCGCCAGCGGCATGGACGTGGGTTTGCCCGAAGGGCAAATGGGTAACTCGGAAGTGGGTCACCTCAATCTGGGGGCCGGCCGGATCGTCTATCAGGATTTGACCCGGATCAACAAAGCCATCCTGGACGGAGAGTTTTCCACAAATCCGGTGCTTCAGGAGGCTTTCGCCAAGGCCAAAACCACGCGCCTGCATTTCCTGGGATTGGTTTCCGACGGTGGCGTGCACAGCCACCAGGAGCATCTCATCGCTCTGGCCGAAGCGGCGCATGCGGCCGGTGTGGGCGAGATTTTGGTCCATGCGATCACCGATGGTCGCGACACTTCGCCCACCGGCGGCGCGGATTTTCTGGCCCGGGTGCAATCGGGTTTGGCGTCCACGGGCGCAGTCATCGCCACAGCGATTGGCCGATACTTCGCCATGGACCGCGACAAACGCTGGGAGCGCAACAAACTGGCTTGGGATGCGATTGTGCTCGGCCGCGGTGAACTCAGCCAAGACCACCCCAGTGCGGCGGTCTCGGCGCGTCATGCAAAGGGCGAGACCGACGAGTTCCTCAAACCGCTGATTTTTTCGCATCCCGACCAACAGCGGATTCGCGATGGAGACGTCATCGTGTTCTTCAACTTCCGGGCCGATCGTGCGCGGCAGCTCAGTGAAGCGTTTCTGCGCCCTGAGTTCAGCGGATTTGAGCGGGAGGCAACTCCGGCGGTCCATTACGTGACCCTCACCGATTACGACAAGACCTACGGGTGTCCGGTGGTGTTTCAGCCGCAATCCCTCGCCAACATCCTCGGCGAGGTGGTGAGCCGGGCCGGTCTGCGACAGCTGCGGATCGCGGAGACCGAAAAATACCCGCACGTCACCTACTTCTTCAATGGCGGGGTGGAAATGCAGTTCCCCGGCGAAGAACGCGTGATTGTCCCGTCGCCGAAAGACGTGGCGACCTATGATCTCAAGCCGCAAATGAGCGCTCCGGAGGTGACCCGGAACGTGGTGGAACGCGTGGGCGAGTTTGACCTGGTCATTCTCAACTTCGCCAACCCGGACATGGTGGGGCACACGGGCGTGGTGGAAGCCGGCATCTGTGCCGTGGAGACCATTGATGACGCCGTGCGGCAGGTGGTGGAAAAGACCCTCGAATTGGGCGGCAAACTCATTCTCACCGCCGATCACGGCAACTGCGAACAGATGCGCAACGCCGACGGATCGCCGCACACGGCCCACACGACCAACCTCGTGCATTTTCTTTATGTGGCTGCGGACGCCGCACAATGCCGTTGCGAGGACGGTATTTTGGCCGACGTGGCACCTACACTGTTGGCTCTGCTGGGCGTGCCTCAGCCGGCCGAGATGACGGGCCGTAACCGGGTGTTGCCCCGCTAAAGCCGCTGTCCCCAGCGGTTCCCGGAATCAGCCCCAAATAAAAGGGCGAAAACTTGAGGGCACGCTCAGGATTTGCGGTTGCCTACGGTTCGGGAAGCTGATTGCTTTACCGCTCGTTTTTACCCGATGGTGTAACGGTAGCACATGCGCCTTTGACGCGCTTAGTCAAGGTTCGAATCCTTGTCGGGTAGCCATGTTTCCCATGCCAGATCGCATTTTGGCACTGACCAAGGATTGTCTTTCCTTTGTTGCTCCTGCGGACTCTTTTGGAGTGCCTTCCTTCTCGCGTGATCCCCATGAGAGACCGCGTTGTTTCCCTGCTCTGGATGACTTTTTTTCGATGGGTCAGGCTTCCGACCCGTTTCCTGAGCCTGGCCAGTTGCCCGCTCTCAAGGGATTTTCGGATCCTTTGGTGCTTCGCAGCGGCGCACCCGTGCGCACCGCAGCGCAATGGCAGTAGCCATCCGCCGCGATGCCCACGCTGGTTTTGCTGCCGATCTTAAGGTGGATCCTCAAAAAGAGATGCGGCACCTCGGTCATCGTGGTGATGCCGTACCGGAAAGGCAGGCGGGTGCGCAGATCCAGGAGCCGGAGTTCTGCGCTGCGGACTTTGATGGAATGCGAAAGCATGAGAGCGGGGAGTCCGCCCGCGGGGCGTAGCCGAGTTTGGAGCGGGCAAAAACTGGAAACAAACTCTTTGAGCCGCGGGGCGGCATAGGGTTGGATGCCTCTTGGTATTTCAATGGGGCCTCTCCTTTTTCCAACGCACGAAAAAACGCTGGTGATCCGCCCGGAATATCTCAACCACGTCGGCACGGTTTTTGGAGGGTTCCTCATGCAGTGGGCCGATGACATGGCGTACAACGCAGCCTCGCTGGCGTTCCCTGGAGCGGCGTTTGTGACCCGGCGATTTGAGTCTTTTGATTTCACGTCGCCTATGCGCAACGGCGACATCCTCAAGGTGTATTCCCAGGTGGCGCGCCAGGGTATCACCTCCTGCACCGTGAACGTTTGGGGGGTGGACGCACGAGCGGGCAGGGAGGTTTTCCGGACGGCCGCCGTCATGGTCCATGTGGATGCGCAGGGCAAAAAACAGCCGTTGGATCCAGGACCAGGGACGGAGGCTGGATGTGCACAAGTTCCACTCAAAAACCTGCGCTGAATGTGCCTGACGCCCGCGGCTACCGGGGGCGATGGACGGCGTACCGTGCAGGAGGCCGTGGTGCTCGAGCATTCGAGTTGCGTTCGCTTGGGTGGCGCGCGGTATGCCCCGGAGAGCGAACCCCGATGAAATTTGTTGCCGGCCAGAAGCGCTCAGCAGTCCAGCGGACGAACATCTTGCGCGCTTACTGGAAGGACGGAGCCGAGGCGACGTTGTCTGATTTTTCTGGGCTGGGGCAGGGGCGTTTCGGCCAAGCTTTGCCCCTCCAATCGCCGCGAGAGGAGAGCGTGCTCATGGTGCTCATGGTGCCGCGGGGCGGAAACACCGTCGTCTTTCGTGCTAAGGCAGTCGCAGATCGCACGTCAGCAAATCGGCGTGCAGACGTTTGCAAGGGGCTGCCTTCTCAAGGATGTAGGGATCGGGGTCGGCCGGGGTGAAATGGCGTTCCTGCCAGGCGAGCTGGTAGAAAGAGCGTTTCCTGCCTTTGGTGACACTCACCCAGAGGGGGAGTTGCGGGGCGATGCCCGGATGCAGGGAGGGATAAAGTGCCGTGCGCCGGTACCGGAGGCCGACGCCCCATTTTCCTTCAGGGAACTTCTGAAGATCCAAGCGCCGGCCGTTGACGTGAATGACGCAATCAGCAGCAAATGTGCGATTGGCCACGAACTCGAGACGTTCAATGGAGGTATCCACAAAACGGCTGGTGGTGCCGCCCTCCAGCGGCGTTTCACAGAGCAGCGGCCAGCCCTCGTGGGCTTTGCGAATGGAGAGCCGCGTGCCGTCCTGATCGTGCGAAAGGATCCGCGGGAAACGCCAGTCGGCGATCGCTCGGTAGGTGTCCTCGGGCAGATCGAATCCGGCTTTTCTCAGGTCCCTCAGGATGGACTTGAAGTCGGCCCAGAGGAAGGAAGGGAGGAAAAAGCGGTCATGGAGGGCGTCTCCGTGATCGAGCAGCGGTTTACGGAATGGTTTTTGGAGAAGCGCCGCTGCCAGGGTGCGCCAGAGGAGCGCGATGGCGGACATCCATTCCGCATGGGGGAGGGATTCCACGGCGCGGAACTCGATGAGGCCGCGGCAACCGCCATCAAAAGCGGCGTTCCAGAACTTGTCGAAGCTGGTTTCGCTGCGGTGGGTGTTGCCCGAGCCATCGGTGTGGAGGTGGCGCAGGGTTTCGCTCACGAGCTGGCGATGATCGCCGGGGGGCAGTTGCTCTAGGAACTGGTAGGCCATCTCCAGGTCGTAGAGCGCGCTGGCGGATTCGTCCGGGCGGGGTGCCTGGGAGGAAGGCCCGACGTAGTGGCCTGTGAAAAGGTAGGCGAGCGCCGGGTGATGCTGCCAGTAGCGCAGAATGGAGGTGACCCAGCCCGGGTGCGTGAAAAGCGCGTTGTGTTCGAGGCTCGGCCCGCCAAAAAGCAGGTGGTTGCCTCCCCCTGTGCCAGCTTGTTCGTGCGGGGAGATTTGTTTGTAGGAGCGCAAGCCTGCGGTGGTGGCGGCCGATTCAAGGGTGCGCATCCAGCGGTCGTAATCAGCCCAGTCCTGGCAGGGCGGCAGGTTGATCTCCAGCACGCCGGGATCGGCCGCGATGCCGAGCCGGTCCCAGACGTCCTCGACGTCGGAGGGGATGTAGCCCGCCAGCTCGGGCAAAGGAAAGCGCGCGCGGATTGCGGCCGCCGCGATGTGCTGGAGCAACTCGACAAAGGCGGGCTGCAAGAGGGGCGGGAGGAAAAGCTGGAGTTTCCCGTCGGCAACCTCCGCGGTGAAAGCGCGCCGGTTGACGTGGGCCGGAAGTGACGCGAGCGGCAGGCGCAGGCCCGCGGGGCCTTCCGTGCTCAGCAGTTCGATCTCGGAGCCGATACCCCAGTTTTCGCTCTGAAACCGGTTCCCGTCGTGATCCAGGGGCAGCACCCACACAGCGCGCTCGGGCGTCATGGGATCGTGCCCAGTCAGGTAAGACTCCTTGATCCGGAGGATTTTTCGGAGGGCTTCAAGGAACTTCGAGGCGTCTCTTTCCGGATGCGCCGGGGCAGCTGGCAGCTCGGGGGCAGGCACGAGCCGTTGACCGTCTTTCCGATAGAGGAGATGGATGGTCCACCGGGCGTTGACTTCGCCGGGGTAAAGTTTGCCCGGCGAGTAAATGGGCAGGGCGTGCGGTAAGGACTGGCTGATGAGCGCATCGGCCAGTTTGTAGGCATACCCGAGTTTGGTGGGCCCTAGGGCGGTGATGCTCCATTCGTGGCCGACGGGATCGACCGGCACATAAGTGGGTTCCCCTCCAAGGGTGAGGCGGACGCTGTGCTTCGAGAAAACGGATTCAATTTTCCCGGCCAGAGTGGAGATCGGATCACGCGATTTCATGGATTTGTAAGGAAGCGGTCATCAACGCCGGGACATGGGTTTTATGGAAATAACGGCCGAAAATGGGGGTGATATCCTGGGCGGACAGTCCTACGGCGGCGGGAATGTGGTTGTGGTTGCAGAGAATGCCGTTGGTGGGATCCAAGCCCATCCATCCGGCACCGGGAAGGTAGGTCTCCGTCCACGCGTGGAGGGCTCCCTCCGCGTGTTTTTCTGTTTCGCCGAATTCACAGAGATACCCGCTTACGACGCGAGCGGCGAGGCCCATGCCTCGGAGCGTGGCCGCCATGAGCACGGCGAAATCCCGGCAAGCGCCTCGGCCCATGGCTACGGTTTCCGCAGGCGAACGGGGGTCGCCTTCCTCGCGGCGTTCGTAGATGAGGTTTTCGTGGAGGGCGCGGTTGAGATCCACGAGCGTGGTGACGGTGGCCTGCGGGGTGGGCGGTGGCGACCAGAAGGGGAGGGTGACGGGCGTGCTGGCCGAGCAGAACGGCGCGAGGACCCTCTGTTCCTCAGGGTTGTAGAGGAAGGGCACCTCCAGCGCGTGAGATTCGAGCAGGAACCCGAACGCGTTGCGTTCTTCGACTTCCAGTTCGAGAGAGAGCTGGGCGGTGAGTTGCGCGGAGTGGCTGGGATAAAAAACCGAGGCGATTTCGTTGTCGAAAAGGTCTCTGCGGTAGCTCACCACGGCGTCTCCGTTGGTTTGAAAGCTCACCTTGCGGATGGACATGTGCCGGTCGGCCTTCGGAAAAAGCCGGAAGAGATGCAGGGAAAAACTGACCGGCTCGGCGTAGGCGTATTGAGTCTGATACTGGATCGAGATTTTCATGGGCGAGCTTTGGCGGGGCGCCGTTTCATCGTGACCCGCACCTTCATGGTTTGGCCGCCGCTGCCCTTGAACGTACCGCGCAGGGGCGTGGCATCGAGGTAATCCCGGCCGAAAGACACTGCCACGTAGCGCTCGTTGCACCAGTTGCGGTTGGTGGGGTCGAGCGCCACCCAGCGCATACCGGGCACCAAGACTTCGATCCACGCATGGGTGGCCACGGCTCCCGTCAGCGCGCGGCCGTCGGCGGGTGAATCGGTCTCGATGTAACCGCACACATACCGCGCCGGCAGCCCCGCTGTGCGCAGGATGCTCAACCCGACATGGGCGAAATCCTGGCACACACCTTTCTTCATCTTCCAGATCGTGGAAAGAGGCGTGGAATTTTCCGTCGAGCCCGAGACGTATTGGAACTCGTGGTTGATCGCCTCGTTGAGGCGCTGCAGGCACTCCCCGAGCTGCGCACGACCGTCGAGATGTTTTTTGGCCCACTGCAGGGATTCCCGGCCGGTTGGCACGACGCGGGTAGGCTGCAGGTATTCGAACACGTCGGTGAGCGCGGAGCCGAGGATCTGACGGGACTCCTGCACGCTCAACTCGAGGCTTTCCGCAGGCAGCTCCCTAGGATGCGTTCGCACCAGCACTTGGTTGTTGATGGCTAGGTGGGTGTGCCGGAAGGGCAGCGAAAAGAAGTCCACGCGGTTGCCGAAATGATCCACGTAGGAGGAGGATTTGACATCCGGATCGATGGTGATGTGGTGGCTGAGCACCGTTTGAGACGGCAGGTTCGGCGGTGTGAGTCGCGCCTCGCCGTACGCTTCCGCAGCCGGGTGACCGTATTTATACCGCGTGATATGGGTGATCTCGAAATCCATCCTGTGCAGCCCTCCTAGGGGTGCAGGAGGAGGGTGTTAGCGGAACTTGCCCGGATGCGCCACCTCCCATCTTGGTAAAATGTGGGAGAGGGGGATCGAATTACCAACTCTGTTCCCGAGTGCGCCCTGCTCGACGCGCGCGGTGGGGCTTTGTCCTTGAGCCTCCCTCTTGCGCCCCGTATTCGTTAAGCTCACGTATTTGGAGGTATTTATGCAGTTCTATTTATTACGAGATGGCGAACAGACAGGACCTTTCTCCATCGATCAGATGCAGCTTTGGTGGAGAGTGGGCAAGTTGGACTCAAACCAGCTTTTCTGGAGGGATGGCATGGAGGCTTGGGAGCCGCTCTCGTTCATCTCCGAACTTCTTGAGCCGGAACGGATCGAGACGGCTGATTCCCTCGCTCAACAGCCTAAAAGCTTCGCGGTGCGCTGGGTTCAGATGGGTGAATACGCGGTTCCTGATCTGCGTTTGATGATGAACAACGGGACCATTCCCGCGGGCGCCGAGTACTGGAACGAGAGCGTGAAAGCGTGGAGACCGATTGACGGAATCCCGGGGATAGCAGCGCCGGTGACGGTCGCCCTAGCGAGCGTTGAGAGCGTTGAGACCCAACCGATCGTGACTGTCTCGCAGCCGGTTCCCGAGACAGTTGAGGGTGGCGAGGAGAAAAACCTGTTGAATCACCGGGCGGAGACCGGCTACCTCAAGGCGGTTCACCCCGATGACGATGCGATTTCCCCGTGCTCGCGTTCGACCTACGTGCTGTTGGGCGTCTTTTTGGGCATGTTGGGTATCCACAATCTCTACGCGGGCCATTACTGGCGGGCCCTTTTTGAAGGGATCATCACCGTCTGCATGGCGGCGATGGTGACGGCAGGTTGGTTCGAATCGCCGTTTTGGGTTCTTGTGGTCTACCTTTTCGTTTTTCTGGAACTCTTTGATGAAGATTGCGATGGGCGGGGCCGCCAATTGCAGTGAAACAACGGGGAGCCGGAGGCGGTAAAGCCCAGCGCGGGATGGAGGGGTTTCCGTCTCGCGGGGCTTAGAGTCCCATGAGCAAAGGCTGACTGACCTCGGCGATCCGGGCTTGGTGGTTGAGGAAGCTGTCGGCGAGATGAGTGTGTAAATCGAGCAGCTCCCCCATGAGTTTCTTGAGCAGGGGCGCAAGATCGTGGGTGGGGCTTTGAAGCGCGCGGGCCTGCGGGTGGCTGGCGACTTCTTCCTCGTGGGAGATCCGCACAAATGGGCGCCAGTCGATCCGGCGGATTTGTTGGACAAGTTTTTCCATTGCAGCAGGGGCGTGCGCGGCCCCGAGCGCGTCTTGGGCGATGGATTTGCGCAGGAGTTCGCAACATTTCTCGAGGCAGAACATGACGCTGCGCGGCACCTGGGGATGTTGCCATAGCAGCTCGAGGACGTGCAGGGGTTCGGCCCGCATCTGGTAGATGCGCCGGTAAGCGTCCCGGGTGCCCAGCAGCCGGAGAAACGCGCTGAGCTCAATCTCCGAGCCGTGCAACAAATCGCGCATCCCTTGGCCTGTCAGGGAGTTGCCGATCGAGCTCACGGAGTTGGCGGTGAGAATCGCACGTTCCAGCATCTGGCCGATCTGGCAGAAGTGCCACCCGTCATCGGCAAGCATCGTGTTGGCCGCAACGGCGAAGAACTGGGGGATGAGCTGGGTCACTTGCGCCATTATCCGCCGGGTGACCCTGGCGGCGTCGTTTTCCGAAAGCCCCTCTCGAAACCGGGTCCGGTGGAGTCGGCTGCGCAGGTCGTTCAAAGTTGCCCACGCCTCGGGGCTGAGGCTGTCCTGCACCGATTCGCCGTTGGCTACCGCGCGCAGAAAGGAATGAAGCACCGACCCCGGTTCGGGCAGCAGCGCAAGCCGATACCGGTCAATAGGGTTGGAGATGCTGCGTCGGCTGTTGCCCGCGGTTTTTTCCAAGGGCGGAAGGAGCCTGTTCCAGATCGGCCTGTAGAGTTTGCGTTCCGCGGAGTTGAGTTCCTCAGTTTCCAAGGTCTCGATGACGGAGATGAGGTAGGCCTGATGATGGGTTCTCTCCAGGTAGCGCCCCATCCAGTAGAAACATTCAGCCACACGGCTGGTGACCAGGCGGGGCGGGCAATACGCGTCGGCCGGGCGTTTGGGCAACTGCGGCAGAAGCGCGGCGGCGGTGGGTTCGCTCAGCACCCAAGTGTCCTTGCTCGTCCAGCCCGAGCCGAAGTCCCCGCTCGCATCGCTGCGGGAATGCACCCGGGTGAGCCCCCCGGGCAACACGTCAAAATCCGATGCCGTGCGGATGCCGAAGATGAGATGGTCTTGCGGGTATTCGACGGTGCGCCCGTTTGAAAAACAGAGCGTCGGTGCTCCCTGCTCCCTAGGGTGCGCAACGAAGTAGGTCGGTTGCTTGCGGACCTCCGCGAGCAAGTTTTGGATGTCTTCGACGGTTTCGGGTTCGCCCCGCAGCGGCGAGGGTTCATGTCGCCAGTCGCCCAGAATCGGCCGGATCCGCCATTGTTCGAGACTCGAGAACACGTACTCGCGCTGATCAATGTCACCCATCCAATGGGTCGCGATCGTGGGCAGTAACGGGGCTTCTCCAAGATAAAACCGGATGATCTGCGAGCTGAATGCGAGCAGCGTGTTGTCGTCGGCCAGTTGGCTGCCGATCGCGTTTACTAGTGAGACCGTGCCTTTTCTCAGGCAATGCACCAAGCCCGGGATCCCGAGCATGGAGTCCCGCTTGAACACCAGCGGGTCGAGCATGGAATCGGCCACGCGGTTGTAGATGACTTCCACGCGTTCGAGACCGCGCACCGTCTTGAGATAAACGCAGTCATCGAGCACGAGCAGGTCGCCGCCTTCAACGAGCGGAATCCCCATGCGCCTCGCCAGAAAACTTTGTTCCGCCGAAACCGCGCTTCCCGCGCCGGGAGACAGCATGACCACGTTGGGTTCGCCCTCAAAACTCTCCGCGGCGGCCCGAAGCTGCTCCAGAATGATCAGGGAGGATTCAGTGAGCGAGCGCACCGGAGTGTTTTCAAAAAGCTCCGGGGCGATCCGAGCCAGAGCCCGCCGGTTTTGCAGCATGTAGGAGATGCCGGTGGCGTGCGCCAGGTGCTGGCGTTTGACGTAGAGGGCTCCTTTGGCGTCCCGAGCAAGACAGAGCCCGCTGAGGTGCAAGTAGGCACCGCGGGGGCGCGGAATACCCATCGACGCAAACTGATAAAATGGACTGCCAAGAACCGATTGGACCGGCACCACACCCGCCCGGAGAATGTCGCGCTTGCCGTAAACATCTCTCAGGAACGCCTCAAAAGCCCGGAGCCTCTGGCGGAATCCCCGGACGACGAGGTCCCATTCTTCTCCCGTGAAAATCTGGGGCAAAAGATCGCAGCTCCACGGCTGCCGCCCCCAAGGCTCGTTTCGGATGATGTCGAAGGTAACACCCATCTCCCTGAGGGTCGCCGCCATGCGATCCTCCAATGTGCGGATTTCCTGCGGGGGCAAACCGCCTAGCTGATCCAACATCGATTGGTAGAGAGCTCGGGGGCTGCCGTTGGCTTCGAAGATCTCGTGCCAACGTCCGCTGCGGAAAGGGGCTGGATGGGAAGCGGCGTTGGGCATGCTAGGCACCCACACTGCCCTATGAGGCCCGAACCCGGTCAAGAGCCATCTCTCTGGCGGAGGCGACTTTAGCGCAGGCAAGAATCAGCGCCCTGCCCTCCCTGGGGCATCTTTCGAACGCCACTAAAGGATGCCGCTCTTGGGAGGGAGACCACTTTTTTCCCTGATCCGGACCGGGGATGCCCCTATCGAGTCGAGCCGGGGCAACCCATTTGGATCGAAGCGTCCGAAGCTCAGAACCCCCGTGGGGCATTGGCTCACGCAGGCTGAGCAGCGCACGCACTGAGGATCTTCCATGGGCAGTCCTTTATTGGCGAAGCCCATGACGTCGATGCCTTGGTGGCAGACGCTGGTGCAGACATTGCAGGAAATGCAGCGGCTTTTTTCGGCAAAAATCCTGAACCGCGAGAACCGAGCGTAAACGTGCATCAAAGCGGCCAGAGGGCAGGCGAACCGGCACCATACGCGGCCGCTAAACCAGAAGTAGAAGCCCAGCCCGACGATGCCAGCGAGGAAGATATCGACCAGATGATAATAATTGAGCGGCAGCCCAAGCAGCGTCCAGCCGCTGAGCAGCCCGTGGAAAATCCCTTCCACGGGCAGGCCGATCCATCCGAGCACGCGCAACGCGAGCAGCAGCAGGCTCACAACCAGGACCGCCTGACCGATGAGATTCAGGCGGTTCCACAAGGGCCCGTGGGGCATTTTTTGGCGGTGATTGTCTCCCAACGTCTCGGCCAAGGCCCCACAGGAGCAGATCCAGCCGCAGTAAGCGCCTTTGCCCCAACGCCAGACCAGGAGCGGGATGAGCACAAAAGTTTGGAGGAATGAAATGGCCAGCCACGCCCAGAGGGGTTGAGAGGTCAGCACGTTCCAAAGAAAAAGAGGCCATGCCAGGATGAACCCGAAGCTGCGCCAGTACTCTCGTCCGTGCCCGGACTCGACCACGGGAAACAGGGCATCGGCGCAAGTCTTCCAGAGGCCCTGCTCGAACCAGCCGTTGTGTCCCGCCCAGGGCAGCAGGAAATAGGGGAGAAGAAAAAGGGGCCCGACTTGGAATGCCGCCAGCGAAAGGGTCTGCAAAGTCACGTAGGGGGTTTTTCTGCGCCGGATCCGGCGCAATCCAAAGAGCACCACGCAGAATGTGTAGGCCAGTGCGTAATAAAACCCCGGTTCACGCATGGAAACAGCGAGCGTGCCCAAAGCGGTGCTGCTGACCTTGGCTTGCGCGGCCAGATCGGCCCGGCCCCAGGCGGCTCCCCAGACTTGGATCTGTTCGGGTATTCGAAATGGAAACCAGCCGCGCTCCTGAAACAGCCCGTTGAGCGACGTGCCGCCTTTCCAGAGATAAATCAGCGAGCAGAAGGCGAGAAAGAGGCCCAACGCGAGCCCGCGCTTCGCGCTCCATTCCCCGCGAAGCGCAATGCCGCTCCGGCGAAAAAAATCCAACGGGGCTTCCCGCCCCAGCATCGTGAAAACGAAGTCGTTGAGGAGCCTCACTTCCTCTCCCCTGTTGTCCCGCAATGTGACCACTGCCGAGGTGATGCGAGCGACGCTTGAGCCGGGCATTACCCGGAGCGATCCGCTCGGTGCGTCCGCTCTGTCCGAAACGCTCGGCTTCGCCTGCGGGATCCCGGTGTCGGAGATTTTTTGGAACGTGTCGAGTTTGCGGAGATTTTCCGGGTTGGGACGAGTCAGCTCGTTTTTACGGTAACTCAGCGTCACGTGGGCGCCGGACTGGGCCAATGCGAGGGCGGCCTCAAGCGCGGTGTTGCCGCCGCCCACAACCAACACCTGGCTCCCGTTGTAATCCCCGGGATCGTGCAGCCGGTTGTACACCTTCGGGAGATCTTCGCCCGGCACCTCCAGCTTGCGATGGGCGCCGCTGCGTCCCAGCGCAATGAGCACCCGGCGCGACCGCACAGAGGAGCCGTCCGCGCAATGCACCACAAGTTCCTCCCCGCACCGCTCGATCCGCTCGGCTCTGGCTCGGAGGATTTCGACGCCTGCGGTCTGTCGCTGCGCTTCCAGCTCCTTCAGCAGGGCCTCTTTAATGGTGGCCCGCAGTAGGAAGCCGTCCCCTGGCTGGAGTTCCTCCGGGTAGGCGTGGATGGGCTTGGCTTTCGGGAAATTCGTTATCGTAGAAAAGGCCTCGTTCGCCTCCAGAACGAGGTAATCCAAGCCGGCGGCTTTGGATTCAATCGCGGCGGCGATCCCGGAGACGCCACCGCCGAGGATTACCACATCGCGCACGGCGGGATCCTGCGGCTTGTGGAAATCAGGTTCCTTCAGCAGTGATTGGACTGCGTTGACCCCGCTTGCTGAGGCGAACTTGAGCAGTGGGACGCCGGTCAAGTCGCCGATGATTCGGACTCCGGGAACACTGGTGCGGCCCTCGGCGTCGCAGTCCGGCAGCTTTTCCACGGTGCCCGCGGGCCATTGGGTGTGCAGCCAATGGCTGTACCGCGAGAGCAGGGCGAGCAGTTTCATGATAGGAGGGTGCAATGGGCGGGAATTCGGCCCCGGACAACCCAACAACAAAAACTGGAGCGGCACAACCCGGTGGAGGCGGGAAAGGGGGCGGCTTTTTTTGAGAAAACCACGGTGTCGCAGCGAACCGCGGGTGCGCGAGCATGCTCGCTCTGCGGGAGCCGGATGGCCCTGGCGTCTGCGGCCTGCGCAACCCCCGGCTTACGCAGGAAGCCGGATCAGGTGGTCAAACGCCGAGAGAGCGGCCTTGGCGCCTTCCCCGGTGGCAATAATGATCTGTTTGAAAGGCACTGTCGTGGCGTCTCCGGCCGCGAATACGCCGGGCAGATTGGTTTCGCAGTGGGTGCCGATGACAATCTCGCCGTATTTGGAGAGTTCCAGAGAGCCCTTGAGCCATTCCGTGTTGGGAACCAGGCCGATTTGGACAAACACGCCCTCCAATCCCACGGTGTGTTCCTCGCCGCTGATCCGGTCTTTATACCGCAGGCCGGTTACCTTCTGTCCGTCCCCGGCGATCTCCAGAGTCTGGGCACTGGTGTGGATGGTCACATTGGGCAGGCTCCTGAGTTTATTGACCAAAACAGCGTCCGCCTTGAGTTGATCCGCGAACTCAATCACCGTGACCGCTGCCACCACGCCGGCCAGGTCGATCGCCGCTTCCACGCCGGAGTTTCCGCCTCCGATGACCGCCACCCGTTTGCCCTTAAAAAGTGGCCCATCGCAGTGCGGACAGTAGGCTACGCCTTTTGTGCGGTAATCGGATTCCCCCGGCACATTGACGTTTTTCCAGCGGGCACCCGTGGCAAGGATCACCGTGCGGCTTTTGAGCTGGGCGCCGTTGGCCAGGGTCAGCGTGATTTCGCCGCCGTGCTCGGTGGCGGGAAGCAGGGAATCCACTTTCTGGCCGCTCATGATCTCCACGTCGTAGGCGCGCACATGCGCTTCCAGTGCCGCGGCGAATTTGGGGCCCTCGGTTTCTTTCACCGAGATAAAGTTTTCGATGCCGAGAGTGTCGAGGGTTTGTCCCCCGAACCGTTCGGCCACGATACCGGTGCGGATGCCTTTCCGTGCCGCGTAAATGGCCGCGGCGGAGCCGGCCGGGCCGCCTCCGACGATCAACACATCAAACGGCGCCTTGGCGTTGATTTTGGCCGCGTCACGCGCCGCGGAGCCGGTGTCGATTTTGGCCAGGATTTCGCTCAGTTCCATCCTGCCCGAACCGAAGGGAGCGCCATTGAGATAGACCGTGGGAACCCCCATGATCCGCCGCTCGTCCACCTCGCTCTGGAATAAGCCGCCATCGATGGCCACCGCCCGGATCCGCGGGTTGAGCACTGCCATCGTGTTGAGAGCCTGAACCACATCGGGGCAGTTGTGGCAGGAGAGCGACATGTAGGTCTCGAATGCGAAGTCGCCTTCGAGGGAGCGGATCTGCCCGATGATGTCGGCGTCCAGCTTGGGCGGGTGGCCGCCCGCCTGGAGCAGCGCCAAAACCAGCGAGGTGAACTCGTGGCCCATGGGAATCGCAGCGAACCGCAGGCCCATGTTGGTTCCCTCGCGGCTGATCGAGAACGACGGTCGGCGCGCGTCCTGGCCGTCGTAGCGAACGCTGAGCAAGGAACTCAGCGTGGCGATCTCGTCGAGTAACTCGCGCATCTCAACCGATGCCGGCCGGTCGTCAAGGGAGGCGACAAGTTCGACGGGCTGAGTGACCCGCTCCAGATAACCTTTCAACTGCGATTTGAGGTGGGCTTCCAACATGGCGGCTTTTTTCGCTCAGAGATTCCGGTAGGAAATAGGACACGCCCCGCAATCGTGCGGAGCGGGTGGCAGACGGGTTTTGGCTTACGCCGGGCTGAACTGCTTGCGGGCGCCCTTCGAGGGGCGGAGTACCGCCCAAGGGCCCTTAAATCTTTCCTACGAGGTCGAGGGAAGGCGTCAGGGTCGCTGCCCCTTCCTTCCACTTGGCGGGGCAGACTTTTCCGGGGTTGGCCGCCACGTATTGCGCGGCTTTGACCTTGCGGAGGAGCTCTGATGCGTCTCGGCCGATGCCGTTGTCGTGGATTTCGCAGAGTTTGATCTGACCCTCGGGGTTGATCACGAAAGTGCCGCGCAGTGCGAGGCCTTCCTCCTCAATCATCACGCCGAAGTTGCGGGTGATTGTACCGGTGGGGTCGCCGATCAACGCGTAGTTGACCTTCTGAATGGCTGGGGAGGTGTCGTGCCAGGCTTTGTGAGCGAAATGTGTGTCGGTGGAGATGCCGTAAACGGCGACGCCCATCGCTTCAAATTGGGCGTGGTATTCGGCCAAATCTTCGAGTTCGGTTGGGCAAACAAAGGTGAAGTCGGCTGGGTAGAACATGAAAACGGCCCACTTTCCTTTGAGCGTTTCGTCAGTGACGTCGATAAACTGACCGTTCTGGTAGGCTGTGGCTTTGAATGGCTTGATGTGGGTGTTGATCAGAGACATGGCGGTGGTTCCTTTTCCGGGTGAGGTAGATAGGAAGTGACGAGGAATCTGACAAGAGCCTTTCTGAACGCTTTTGAGGCTGGGGCGGCGTGGCGGATATTGCCAGCGGTCAGGCTCCCGCCGCTGGAGCCGGTTTTGGCAGGTTGGGCGACGGCGCCCCCCGGTTTTCGGGTACGGCCTGAGGGGTCCCGCGCGCCTCGCTTCTGCGCTCCATGCGGCGGGCACCCAGGGCCTCCCCAAGAGAGCGTTCGATGGCCGCGTGGTCCAGCGTGGCGCTGCACGTGAAAAGGTCGAGCGCGGCGAATGCGTGCTCCGGCCACGTGTGAATGGCGAGGTGTGATTCGGCGAGCACGATCACCCCGGTCACACCGTGCGGGCTGAATTGATGGAAAACCTGCTCAACAATCGTGCCGTTGTGTTGCTGGATGACCTCCAGCAATGCCTCCCGGAGGAGGTCCCGGTTGGAAATCCGCGCGGGATCACACTCCCACAAGTCAAAGAGCGAGTGTTGCCCTAGGGCGGCTGGAGGGGTTGGGGAGACGCTGGGGTTCATGCCAGGGGCGCGAGTTGGCGTTGAGCGGCTTGAGCGGCATGGACTCCCCTCGTGTAAGCCTCCTCAAAAACCGAGAAACCGCTCAGGTCGCTGTGGGCAAAATGAATCCCCCCAACGGGACGCGCCATTTGTTTTCGCTTGGGATGGCAAAGCACGCCCGGCACGGGGCGGATCATGCCATGGCCCCAAACGCAGACGTCGATGTTCCGTACGAGGTCGTCAATTTCCGGGTGCACCCTGCGCAGGTCCCCAAGGATCATCTCGCACCATTGGGCGTGGCTGCGGGCCGCGGCCTTTTCGCGCTCCGCTGCGGCGGGGCCGTCGCAGAGAGCCGCATACCAAGTGATTACCGTCGGGCCCTTGGGTTGGGCCAGACTTTGGTGGGTGGCAACCACGTAGCCTAGGGATCGGCTGTTGTAGAACACGTTGTCCCAAGCCGGACCGAATCCGGATCCAGCGGGCAGTTCCCTCAGGGTGAGATTGGCGCTCACCCACGGGCCGTATTCGATTGGAAAATCGTGTTCCCTGCTCAAAGGCTGGACGATTTTCTGCGTGATGAACCTCGGTGTGCAAACAATCGCGGTGTTTGCTTGGAACCGGACGCATTGTTCCCCCTCAAAGTCGTAGGCGTCGATCTGCACTTCCCCCTCGGAGTTCGGCGCGACGTTCCAGGCCAGGTGGTGGGTGCGGATTTTTGATGCGATGGGCGTGCGCAACTGGCCTATCAACCAGCCGTTGCCGTTGGGCCATGTCAGAACGACGTCCGGGTCCGCGTTGGCTGCTCGACCGTTGCGGCTCGCAAAATAATGAACGGCTGCCCACGCCGAGACTTGATCGATCGTTCCGCCAAAATCGTCCCGGCACACGTAGTCGAGATACCAGTGGAGCCTTTCGGAGTGGAGATTCTCGGAACGCAGCCATTGCCGGGCGGTGACTTGGTCGAGTGCGGTGAATCGCGGATCAGCCGAGCTGCGATCCACGGGAATCGTAAAGGCGCGGGCCCCGTCATTGCCGCGAGCGGACTTGAAGTGGGCGATGAGGGTGTGAAAACGCTCAAATTCGCTGCGCTCGAGTGCGGTTGCGCCGGAAGTCGGGAGGAGGTCTTCCTGCCAGCGGCCGTTGAGAAAGAGGCGCTCGGATGGATCGGCCACGAGTGCGCTTTCCTCGTAAATGGGGAGCCCATCGGCGTTTTTCCCGGTGATTAATCCGAGCTCCTCATAGAGCTCGATGACTTCGGTTGCGTCTTCCCCAGGAAGCGTGACGTAGTGGGCTCCCCACGGATAGCCGCTCACTGAGTTTTCCCCCGAACGGGAGGTCCCGCCCGGTTCCGGCTCCAGCTCCAGCAGCACGAAGTCGCCGCATCCCAGCTGGTGAAGTTTGCGGGCCGCAGACAGCCCGGCGACGCCTCCACCGACAATCACCGCGGCGTGTTTTTCCGTGCGCGCGGGCGGCGGAAAGTTGCCGGTCCGGAGCCGGTGCCCCCTTTCCGCAGACGGGCCAAGCAAAGTGCCCGGAACGGATTTGCCGGCACGTTGAATGCAGCCCGGGAGCAGAAGGCTCCCGGCGGCGGCGGAGGCGAGAAATTGGCGGCGGGTGGAGTTCATCGGCCAGCGGCTAATGAATAAAGTGTTTCCACTCCTGCTCAAAGAGCCGAACCAAGACTTGGTTGTTGAGCTGGTTGATGCCGGTCGGCACGGCGTTCATGTCCGGCGGGAAATCAAAGAGAGCGTTCATGGTTTCTTGGGTGAGATACCGCAGCGGGGCCGGGAGCTTTTGCGGGCCGGGAAGCGGGCCGGGTGAGGCGAGCACAAACCCCCATTCGCCAAAGGACGGCACATAGACGTGGTAAGGGGCGGCGATCCAGCCGGCGGCTTCGAGGGTGTTCACCACGCACCAGAACGATTGCCGGGCCACGTAGGGGGAGGTGGATTGAACGGCAACGGCTCCTGCGGGGTTTAAGACGCGCCGCAGCTCCCGGTAAAAAGCCGTGGTGTAAAGTTTGCCCACCGAAAAGTTGGAGGGATCCGGAAAGTCGGCCACGATAAAGTCGAACGTTGCGGTTTGGCTTTTAAGCCACGTGAACGCGTCCGCGTTGACGATTTTGACCTTGGGATCGCGTAGCGCATTCGCGTTGAGCGCCGCAAGCAGATCCTGACGGGAGAAAAGCTGGGTGATCTCCGGGTCCAGATCCACGAGGGTGATCTCTTCCACGTCGGGGTATTTGAGGATTTCACGGACGGCTAGCCCGTCGCCGCCTCCAAGCACGAGAACCCGTCGGCGTTCGGGCACCCGGGAGAGCCCGGGATGCACCAGCGCCTCGTGGTAGCGGTATTCGTCGCGCCGGCTAAACTGAAGGTTCCCGTTCAAATAAAGCCTCAGGTCGTCATGGCCCCGCGTGATGACTATGCGTTGATACGCAGAGGAGCGGGTGTGGATGACTGTGTCGGGATACTGCGTGGACTCCGACCACGCCAAGATTTGATCGGATTGGATAAAACCCGCAGTAAGAAGCGCGACGGTGGCGAGCCCGACGGACTGATGGCCGCGGGCCCAGGGGATTTGATCGCGCAGGAGCCAAAGGCTGAGAAGTCCGACCAAGGTGTTGAGGATGCCAAAGAGAAAACTTGAGCGGACCAATCCGAGGTGCGGGACGAGGACCAAGGGGAAGAGCAGTGAGGCGAGGAGCGCCCCGATGTAGTCAAATGTGAACACTTGGGAGACCAAGTCCTTGAAGACGATGCGGTCCTTGAGGATGCGCAGGAGGAGCGGGATCTCGACGCCGACCAGGGTGCCGATGAGGAGCACCAGCGCATAGAGAACCACGCGGAAAGAGTCCACCAGCCCGAACAGAGTGAAGAGCAGGGCGGCGGAGGTGCCGCCGATCAGGCCGATGAGAAATTCGACCTGGATGAACGTTCCTAGGAGGTTGCGCTCGGCGTATTTGGAAAGCCACGAGCCGATGCCCATAGCAAAGAGGTAAACCCCGATCACAGTGGAAAACTGGGTGACCGAGTCCCCGAGCAGGTAACTGGCGAGGGTGCCCGCGATGAGTTCGTAAACGAGGCCGCAGGTGGCAATAGCGAAAACCGATGCCAGCAGCAGAAGGCGGACGGCCCGCTCAGAAAGGGGTTGTGGCATGGGGAAAAACTGTGGCGGGTCGGCGCAAAAGGCCCCTCTGAAAGGGGCGCGCGGCGAGGGGAGCTGCGTTTGTTTGGCCGAAGGCTCTCGGGTGAGGGTCCTAGTGGATCGCGGCGGCGATGATGATGCAGACGCCCAGGGTCCCGCAGCCTACGACAACCGCCAGAGCGAGGTTCTTCGCCTCAATGAGCTCTTTCCAGAGGTCGTAGGGGGTGAGTTTGTCGACGATCACAAACCCGGAGATGAAGATGAGCACGCCGAGTAAGGCGTAGATGACCGAATTGAGAAGAGCGGTGGCGTTCATGGCGGTTTATTTGTGGAAGAATCGGTGCGCTCCCGAGCCGTGTCCCATGCCGGGGGCCCGGGAGCCGGGTTTGCTGAGATAAAATGGAGTGTATCCCCTTGCATCGGCCCAGAGCAGGTAGGAGAGGCTGGCACCGCAAAGCAGAAGAAAGAACGGGTGGCGAGGCATCGGTTCGTGAAATCGGGGGTTAACTCGTCGCGCCGGGCCCGTGATCGCTCTGTGCCCAGCGTCGGGACTCAAACCCATGCCCACGGTAGAGGATCCAAGCCGGGTAAACGCAGATGAGTCCCAGCGCCATCCAGAAGTTGGACCAGAAAAGCCCCCCCCTCCTCACCACCACGGTGAAGGGCAACTCTACGATGCCGGGATCGGCGCTGGTTTCCACCGAAAGCCGATATTGGCCCGCAGGCACTGCGGCCATGCTCTCGGATTTGGTCTGGCTGCCCTCCGTCCATGATCCGTCGGAGTCGAAGCGCGAGAAAAATCCTAGACTCAGGCGTTGTTCATACCGGCGTTCGCTCCGGGTCTCGATGAGGGCGACATTGAGGTCGAGCCAGTTGTTTGAAACCGGTGCGAACGCCTCGATCCCGACTTTTCCCGAGCCCTCGGGCAGCGTGAAGGGTGGAGAGGTGAAGATTTTTTCCACGTCCGATCGCCGGTAAACGTCCTTTAACTGGGTGATCTGGCGAGAGGCGCTCGACAGGGCGAAACCCGCTTGAATCAGACCCAGGAGGAGGACGGCCGTGCTAAATACACCGCGCAGCGACTTCCAGCGGGCGGGGAACGGGTTGGGTTCGTTGAGGGCAATTCCTTCGGCGGTGGGGATGCTTTCCAGGGCAAAAGCCGTTTTCACCTCTGTGCCGAAGACGTATTCCCCACGGGACCAAGTGACCTCCTGCAGCTCCGGATAAGTCTCCCGGGAGAGCACGAAGGGCGGCGCGATCGCATCGCTCACGCAAGTGATTTCGGCGGTGGAGGTCTGCCAGTAAAACTCGCCGAGTACGGCCCGGATTTGTGTTTCGTACGAGGCAAAATGTTTGAAGTGCCCAAAGGGGGCTTGGACCGAGCCGGGGGAATCCAGTAGGCGTTCGACCCAAGTCCAGTGGCCCTGAAAAAAAAGCAGCCACCGGAACCCCTCCCACGGGTTGAAAAGCAAGTGTTCCGTCCAAGGCGCGTTTGAATCCGTGCGCAGGATCGCACCGATCACCTCGTATTCGTGGCCCCGGAATGTGCCCCGGCGCCCGATCGGCAGAATGGGCTCAAACTGGCTGAGTTTGCGCCGGGCGGTCTCAAGAAGCCGGTGGCGCTCGTCGGATGCGTCGATGATCGATCCGCAGCTGCCGCACACGCAGGACATGCTGAGTCCCGCGGCGCGGATCTGGATCGGTGCCCCGCACTGAGAGCAGGAAAACCGCGCCGATTGCGTCGTCGGCGGGGGTTCGCCGCCCCATCCCGGCACGGGGCGCAGATTCCCAAATTTGAAGTCGGCGAAGAACCCCGTTTGGCCTTCGAAAAAGGAGGTGTGGTCCTGCTGAAACTCGATGCAGGCAAATTGCCTTCCGGGGCCCTGGAGATCCACACTCCGGCGCATGGAATCCTGGGGGACGGGTTCGGGGAGTTGGCCTTCGCCTCCTAGGCAACGGGTCTCTTTGACATCGATTACCGAGTAGGATGCGCCCCCTAAATTGAGCGTTTTGCCAGGCTCCAAATCAAACGGGCTTGGCTGTTCGGCGCTCGGTAGTTGAGTTTCCCGGCTCAAAGCGAAGAACCCCTGGCTCTCGGCCAACCAGCCTGTGGTGCCGTCCGCCATCTCGGCAAACCATTCCGTCCAACTTCCGCCGCTCCAGTGCCAGCGCAGCCGTCCCAAGAGCCGGAATCCGCAGTTCTGGTAAACCCCGGTGGTGCCTATCTGAAGAGGGCTGAGATCGGGGGGCAGTTGGGCCAGGCTGCCAAGGGTTTCCACATCCCAGTCGCGCCGGATGACCAAGGACTGGCAGTACGGGCAGACCGCCGAAAGCGCGATACTGGAGTCAAAATGGAGGGTCCCTCCGCAACTCGGGCACTGGGAAGAGCGATGCATTGGGTGGTAGGATCCAAAGCGCGCAACCTTGGCCCAAACTTCCGACGGTTCCAAGCCGGATATCCGCGGCCGGAGTCGATCCCGTTCGGGGGCGCTCTGGCCGCTTTTTTGCTCGGAGAGCTGCGACGCGCGCCCGGAGTTCGGCCTGCACTTTGCCGAAAAAGGGGTGTCCACTTCGGTGCGCGAGTCTAGGCATTCGAGCGCGTCGTTCTTGTTCTTGTGCGTGACATCGATGCCGCTGCCCCACTTGTCAGCCCGTAGCTCCGGCCCCCTGAGCAGCAACCCGCCCGGTTGCGCTGTGGACTGGGCCGACACGGGGGATGTTTGGCGGCGCTTTTGTTGGCTGTTTTGAGCTGGGGCCGCGGTGAGCGAAATTCCTTGCGACAAATCCGTTGACAGTTCAGCAAGGCTCCCCTTAGGTTTCGCACCCTTTTCCTACCAACCGAGCCAGGATCCATGAGCACATTTTCAGCAAAAGCAAACGAAGTAAAACGTCAGTGGTGGGTTATCGACGCCGCTGACCAAGTCCTGGGCCGGGTGGCCGTCAAGGCTGCCAACCTGCTCCGCGGGAAGGAAAAAGCGATCTACACCTCCCACGTCGACACGGGGGACTTTGTGATTGTTATCAACGCCGACAAAGTGCGGTTGACCGGCAAGAAAGAGGAAGCCAAGAGCTATATGAGTTTCTCTGGTTTCGTGGGTGGCCACAAATCCGAGACCGTCAAAGCCCGTCGGGCGCGGCGCCCGGAGCTGCTCGTGGAGCACGCGGTCAAAGGCATGATCCCTCACAACCGTCTGGGCCGGGCCACCTTCACCAAGCTCAAGGTTTACGCCGGTTCGGAGCATCCGCATTTCGCTCAACAACCGGTTTTGGTTACCAACGTTAAGTAGTTCTCAATTTTTTTGTCATGTCCCAGGAATTTATCACCACTGGCCGCCGCAAAACCGCTATCGCCCGGATCCGGATGTCTTCGGGGAGCGGCAAAATCGAGGTCAACGGCAAGGCTTTTGACGAGTATTTCAAGACGATTGATTTGCAGAACACCGTTCTCAAGCCTTTCGAAGTGGCTAACGCTCAGAACACGTTTGACGTTTTCGTGAACACCCACGGCGGCGGTGTCACCGGCCAGGCCGGTGCGGTTCGTTTGGCGATCGCACGGGCGCTCACCGAGAGCAATCCCGAACTGCGCGGCGCTCTCAAGGTCGAAGGCCTGCTGACCCGCGATCCTCGGATGAAGGAGCGGAAAAAGCCCGGTCAGCCCGGTGCCCGCAAGCGCTTCCAGTTCTCCAAGCGGTAATCTTTTGCGGAAGCCCCCAGAAGGCTTTCCTCCTCGAAGCCCGCGCTGCGCGTCCCTCAACTACGCGCAGCGCGGGTTTTTTTTGTCCGCGTTGACGTTTTCCGATCCGAGGATTTCCGATTCGCTCCGGTCCACCCGGCCCTGTTCTCCTCCCATTCCCCCGATTCCATGGGGCGACGAGGGGCAGAGCAGTCGGCCTCCGGCGTTGCAAAGGGTGCGCCCGTTTGACCGGTCCTGCGCCTAGGTCGCGTTTTTTTGTCGGCGTTTGTGGCGCATCCCTCGGCTGTCCACCGAGAAACCGCCTAGGAGCCGAAAAAGACCCGACAGAGTGCAACCGAAGCGATCACCGCTACGGTGTCGGCCGTAAGACCTGCGAGAACCGCGTGGCGCGTTTTTCGGATGCCGACGGATCCGAAATACACAGCGAGCACATAGAACGTGGTTTCCGTGCTGCCGTAGACTGTGGCGGCCATGCGGCTGACCAGCGTGTCAGGGCCTAATCGGTGGATGAGTTCCACGAAGATACCCTGGGTGGCGCTTCCGCTCAGTGGCCGCATCAGGACCATGGGCAGCAGATCCGCAGGGAAATGGAGGGCGTTCAGGAGTGGGGTAAGATTTTCCGTGACGAGGTCGATCACCCCCGCCTCGCGCAGCATGCGCATCGCGACGAGCATCGCGACCAGGAACGGGACAATCCGCTGGGCCACTCCGAACGCTTCCTTTGCTCCCTCGACAAACTGTTCATAGACCTTCACACCCCGCAGCGCCGCGTAGAGCGGGAAAAAGGAGAGCATCATCGGCACGGCCAGAATCGAGAGCGTTAGCAGACTCCTCAGCAACGGGCCTTTGTCGGCAAGCTCCGCGGGCGGAATAGCCGCGCGTAAATTCCCCGGCAACGCCCCCAGCAGTGCGTTGAGGACATCGGGAAACGCCAGGCCCAAAAACAGAACGCCAAAGCCCGCGAAGAAAAGGCTGACCATCCCGAACCCGAAAATGCCCAAGGACGTCACCGTCACCTCCTCCACCGCAAGCGTTTCCTCCGCCCTTGCCGGGTTGGATTCCGGGGTGGCGGGAGCCGGTTTTGTGGGGATCCGGAAGAAGGGGAGATTTTCGAGGAGTTTGACAGCAGCCACGCCGGAGAGCGCGGAACAACACGTGGCGAGGAAAGCAGTGAGGACGATGGCGGTGGGGTTTTTAGAGCCTGCGACTGCCAGCAGGCTGATCGCGGTGGTGGGGACGAGCTGGATGGAGGCGGTGTTGACGGCTAGGAACGTGCACATCGCGTTGGTGGCCGTGCCCGGGACGGGGTTGAGCCGTTCGAGATGGGACATGGCGCGGAGCCCCAGCGGGGTGGCGGCGTTGCCAAGTCCGAGCATGTTGGCGGCCATATTCATCACCATGGCGCCCATGGCGGGATGGTCTTTGGGCACCTCGGGGAAGAGAAGCCGCATGAGCGGTCGCAGGGCGCGGGCGATGAGCTGGACCAGGCCGGAGCGTTCCGCCAAGCGCATGATCCCCAGCCAGATGGCCATGAGCCCCACCAGGGGGAGTGCGATTTTCATCACGGCGCTTTCAGCCGTTTCAAACGCGCCGCTGGTCATTTGTGGGAACTTTCCGTTCCAGCCTCCCACAAATACGGCGACGAGAATGAAACCCAGCCAGATCCAATTAAGCATGGCGACTCCCTACTGAAGAGGCGGCACAAATGCCAGAGCGAGAAATCGGCTCCGCGGGGTGGCCCTAGGGGCGATCTCTTGGGCTCCGGGGTTCCTAGGATGGGCGCGGTGGGTATTGCCCGGGAGCCGTTTCAGGGTGGGCCTGAGGGCCGTGGGTTGCGGTAGGGGCGATGGGAGAGGGATGGGACACGCCGTATGGGGAATGCGGGTGTCAGGCCGCACGGTGCGGAACAAGGGAAGCGGTGAGAACGAGGGGATTGGAGTTTATCCATGGCAACAAGGGTTCTTCTTACGGGGGGGGCGGAGTTTCTGGGGGCGCATTTGGCCGATGAACTTCTTGCCCACGGTTACAATGTCCGGGTGTTTGAAAACTCAGGAGCGACCGGGCCGGTCTCGACGCATCCTGGGGTGGAGACATTCAAAGGCAACTTGCGCGAGGCGGCGCACCTGCGCATGGCGTTCAAAGGGGTTGATGCGGTGTTTCATTTCGGGGGAACGCCCCTGCCGGTGGAAGCTTTCCAAGGGCATTGCCTGCGCAGGTTTGTTGTGGGAGCCGGTAAATCGCTCTACGGCGAGGGCCTTTATCGGAGGCCAGACGGCTGTTGGGTTGAAGGCTCGATCCGGCCCACTCCGCAGCTCGATGCTCAGGATTGGGAATTGCGCGGGCCCGCGTCTGAGCCTTTGGAGCCCGTGCCCACTCCCGAACATCACCGGCCAAAGCCGCCGGCCGTCAATTCCATGGGGCGCTACGAGCAGGAACGGCTTTCGTTGGCTGTGGCGCGGGCTTGCGGGATTCCAGCGGTCGGCTTGCGCTTTTTTAACGTTTATGGGCCCGGGCTCCCCCTCCAAAGCCCTTTGACTGGGGCTCTGGGGGTGTTCGCCACCCGGTATCTGAGGGATCAGCCGCCGCTGATTCATGAGGATGGTTTGCAAATGCGCGACTTTGTTCACGTGTCCGATGCGGTCCGGTTGTGCCGGCTTGTGTTGGAAAAGCCCGATGCGGGAGGGAAGGTCTTTAATGTCGGCCACGGTTCGCGTTGCACCTTGCTGGAGGCGGCCCGGCGCTTGGCTGAGGCGATGGGCAAAAACCATATCCAGCCCCAAGTCACGGGGCGGTTTCAGGCGGGCGATATCCGCCATTGTTTTGCCGACACGAGCCGCGCGCGTCAGGTGCTCGGATATTTCCCGCGGGTCTCCCTGGAGGACGGACTCAAGGATTGGGCGCAGTCCTTGGAGAAAACTCTGTCTGAGAGCTCTCCTGCGCCCGGAGCGGGTAGGTTGGGGGCCGTTTGCTGAAGGGGATCCATGGAAGAACGCTCTCATCCGGCTCCAGCCGGGTCGGTTCTCAATCGGGGCGCTTCAAAGAGTCTCCGCGTGCTCCTGGGCGTGAGCGACGACGATTCCCGTGGATGTGGGCTAGGGGACCTCGCAAAGGCTCTCCGTGGGGGCGGTGCAACCGTAGGCGTGGCCTGTTTCTCCGGGCATCCGAATCACTCCGGCATGGCGTGGGCGGGCACATCCCCGCAATGGCCCGAGTGCGACCGGGTGTTCCTGCCCCCGCCGATGCTGTCTTGTGCCGATCATGATCGCCTGAGCGATTGGGTCTTAAGTGTGTCGGCGGGATTCGGGCCAGACGTGGTACATCTCGCGGATGCGCGCCATGCCAACTTGCCTTGGGGTGCGCCGGTTCTCGTGGAAGCGGATCCCTGTTTGGGCGAGAGCCTCCGCTGGAAAAACGAGCTGGATGAGATCGACCTAGCCTATCGTCGGCAAGTCGCTGCCGGGTTAGTTGCCGCGGATCTGGTGGTGGCCTCCACACGATCGGGGTTGGAGGAGTTAAGTCGCTGTTACGGGCCTTTTGAGGCGACTTTCCTGATCCCAAACGGTTGCTCGCCCAAGGTCCGCCGGGCCCAGAGGAAAACCCAGACGATTTTTTCCGTAGCCGAGCGCGGCGACTTGGATTCGGGCCTCTGGGATCGGATTGCGCCTTATCTGGATTGGCCGGTTTCTGTGGCTGCCGGGTTCGATGCCGCGTTGCCGGGGCCCGGGGCGGAATGCGTGGAGCGTCTGGGCGCGTTGCCGCAAGCGGCCCTGCACGCGCGTTTGGATGCCGCCGCCATCTATGTGGCCCCCTCGCGGCGTGCCCCCCAGGGCGATCGCATTCTTCAGGCCGCATCCCGGGGTTGCGCCCTGGTGCTCGGGGATCTGCCCGGGTTACGCGAACATTGGGAGGGGGCTGCGGTTTTCCTTCCCACCCATGATGAGGAGGCTTGGTGCGGTCTGCTTCAGCTGCTCATCCACGATGAAAACGCCCGTCGCGAGCTCGGGTTACGTGCCCGGGTCAGGGCCCGGCGTTTCAGCGTCCGAGCGCGTGCGAAGCGATGTCTGGGAGCGTATGAATGCCTGTTGTCAAAAGTGGGCTGAGTCGACCGGCTCTTCCCAAGGAAGGTGCCGCGCGCGCCAAAGGATCAACCCAGACTCCGAAATCACAGGGAAAGATGATTCTCAAGCGAAGGCGCGGAGGGGGTGAGCCACTGGCGGCCTGGCGCGGTCGAGTGGATGCCAAATCTGCCCCGCAGCCGGGCTGAACTGCTGGAAGGCTGGTTCGATTTCGGAGGGCTCAAGGATGAACTTCCAAAGGATGGCACGTTAGGGAACCGCTGATGAAAGACCCGAGCACGAAAATGAGCCCTCATTGGATTAAAAAATGGGGGCAGGCCGAAGACCAAAAGGGGCTACGCCAGCAATCGGGTGGCTAAAAAGTGGGTCGACGGCGTTAAAAGGCAACGCCGCGAGCGCCGCCAGCGGCGCGAGCAGCGGGGCGGTGAGCAGGGATTCCAAGGAATTCGCTTTTTGGGCCGGGTCACCGGAAACGGTTGGAACGCAGATGCGCGTCGGGGAGTGCGGGGGTTTGCACGAAATTCGCGACGGTGTCCCTGCTGTCAGGACACTTCAGCGGAAAACCAGTCGCACCGAGGATTGCATTGGAATCCGAATTCCAGCCACACCTTCTAATCCTTCGAACTGCCTAATCAAGGGCAGGGTGTGCTTTTGGTCATCGACAACTTCCTGCAGCCTATGTCCGTTCTGGGGTATGAGAATTTCCAGGTGGCCTTGCGGCAATGGCCCTTCGATTTCAATGGCAACCTTGGTTTCACCCCCCTTTTCGCGTCGGATGTGAAGTGACAGGCGGTTAGCCAAACCACTCGGCAAGATGAGCGCGTCCAGCGACAGATCCTGACCTTCTAGTTCGACGGGGACATGGGGGACTATTCGCAGCGTTCCGCGCATCCGGTCATAATCTACGCCGAACAAGTGCTCAATGATCGCTTGAATGTACTGGGATGCAGACCAGGCGTAGCGATTCTCGCCCTCGCCTTTGCCCGTGCTAGACACCAGGTATTCCCAATAATTGTGATTGAAGGCTTTGATGGTCATCCAAGCCAACTCGGAAGCAAGATCGTGACGCCCGCTGTCCTCCAGACCGGCGATTATCGGAAGATTGCGAAAGGTGGTGACATCTCCGAAAAACACGCTGGCATCATACTTACCCGTTGCCTCCACATAGTCTTTGTCCGTCATCGCAAGGCTGGTAACCGGCAACTTGTTCCAGTTAAACAATCCAGGCTCAATGAGCTTCGATGACAGGCGCGCGATCCTTTCCGGCGGCGCTATTCCTAGGCGCATGGGCTCAAAGGTGGAACAGATCAGCCTGCGCCTTTGGACGCCCTCCTTCACGTTGACGTTGTAATACGCGCCATCCTTTTCATTCCACATGTGTTGGTTGATTGACTGCTTGAGGTCTTCGAATGCCTTGTTGTACTTCTCGGCTTGCTGCTGGTAATCACCCTGCTTCGAGCCAGCAGCCAGTTGACGCGCTATTTCCGCAGTTCGGTGGCAACCGATCGCAACGGCGACATTGAGATCGACCCCAGCGATGGTCTGCGGAAGCACGGCAGCCGCATTTAAGAGCATCAGGCTGCGCAGGTAAGGCTCACCAAAAGTCTCTTCGAAAATTCCGGTGATCAGCCCCGTTTTAGGGTCCCGCTTTACAGGAGATAACCACCAGTCCAAGTAACGGCTCATGGTGAGATAAATCTCTTCCCTCAGTCGCACATCGCCAGTGCGCCGCGCCACATCGTAGGCGGCCTCAAAAAAGACAGGGATTGAGCTCTGGTCTGCCACCTGCCCACTCACCGCCGAGGAGCCGTGGAGGTTGATCCTGCCGTCAGGATTGTTTGTCTGAACCACCC
>JBEIUI010000144.1:0-6717 GCA_040374425.1 Verrucomicrobiia bacterium
CGTATTCCCTGGCGATTTGTTGGATCGTTTTGACGCCCTCGAGCGGATCAAGGGCTACCCGGGCTTTGAATTCTGGATCGTGTCTGCGGCGTTTGGACTTCATTTACGGTGGCTTCTTGGGTTGCGTTGATACGCCCCGCCGCCGCTTTTCTATCGCTTAACCTCTGGCCCGATTTCTGGGGTCCACCGCGGTTTTCTCGCGGGACGCCTGTCAATTCAAACCCCCAGGCGCGGGATGCCCGCGCGGGAAGGGATGCCTTTTCTTTTTGCGTGAGGTCGACAGATGCAGCTTTGAGGAAAAACCGGGTGGGGGATTGGGCGGGAATCAGCCGGTGCCGATGGCGCAAACATCGATCCGCTTTGGGATTGTTCTTTGCTGCCGGTTACAGTCACAAGACTTCCATTTTCTGGATACGAAAGAAGCGGGGATGCCAGAAATGCACATTGAGCTTGTAAAAGCTTAAAAATCATTAATGTGCATGGGCGCCGTAGCAATCGACCCCCGTTGTGAAATCCACCCCTTCTAACTCCCTCGATCAACGCAGCTCCGCTCTCTCGACCGATCTGCTGGCTCAGTTGGCGGCGATGACCGGGGCGCCCTTTGACCATGAGCAGGCGCGTTTCTTGGTAGAAGCCAACGCGCACGACGGGGATCCTCTGAGTCGGCTGACGCATGCGGCGGCGGCAATGTCGGTGAGGATCAGCCCGGTGCGTCTTCCTCTCACAAAGGTTCTTTGGCTTGCCCGAAACGACACGCCTGTCGTGTTATGGTCTGAACTGGAGGGGCGTTGGATTCTGGCGACTTGTGCTGGATGGTTTCGGATCCGGATAGCTGAGGGCGACCACCCGACCCAGAGAATCACCATTTCGCGAGCCGAACTGGTGCGCAGGCTGGGGTTGGCTGGGGCTGAGAGCGAGGTGGAGGCCGGGGTGGTGCACTCGGAAAGCCAGGCTCATCATCTGAGCTCCTCGCAAAGCGGCGCGAATCATTCACAAGAGGGCCACCACAATGCCCATCAGAT
Organism: Verrucomicrobiia bacterium; assembly: GCA_040374425.1. Classification (GTDB taxonomy): domain Bacteria; phylum Verrucomicrobiota; class Verrucomicrobiia; order Chthoniobacterales; family Chthoniobacteraceae; genus CAIURC01. The sequence goes on from JBEIUI010000144.1 coordinate 1,023, forward strand.
CAGCCCTGTCCGGCGCTTTCTGGGGCTGCTCCGGCCGGAGCGGGCGGACATTTTCACGCTGCTGGTGTTTTCATTTTTTACTGGAGGCCTCAACCTGGCCGCGCCGTTGGCGGTTGACGCAGTGGTAACCAACCTTGCTTTTGGCGGGCAGGCACAGCCTTACGTTCAAGCTTTGGTGATCCTCGGGATTGCCCTTTTCGCGTGTCTCGCTCTGCGGGCGGTCGTTGGCGCCTTCCAATATTATCTGGCCGAGGTGCTGCAACGGCGAATTTTTGTCCGGATTGCCTCGGATTTCGCTTACCGCCTGCCTCGAGTCAAAGCCGAGGCTCTGGACGACATTCACGCACCGGAATTGGTGAATCGCTTTCTGGATGCCGTTACCGCCCAAAAAAGCACGGCTTTGTTGCTCCTGGATGGTGTGAACTTGGTTTTCGGGAGCCTGGCTGGGATGGTTCTGCTGGCTCTTTATCATCCGGCGCTTCTGCTTTTTGTCGGGGTGCTCCTTGGGCTCATTGGACTCGTTTTCTGGCCTCTGGGCCGTGGGGCAGTTCAAACCAGCATCTCCGAGTCGAAAGCCAAGTACGAGCTGGTCAACTGGTTTGAAGAAATCGCGGCGTTCCCATTCCTGTTCAAGGGGCCTGGCGGATATGGTCTGGCTTATGAGCGCGCCAACCGCATTGCCAGTGACTACTTGTTGAGGCGTTCCGGCCATTTCCGGGTGGTGATCCGACAAGTCTCGGCTCTACTCGCGCTCTCTGTGGGTGCCAGCGCCGCGCTGCTTGTGCTCGGGGGCTGGCTGGTGCTCAGTCAGCAGCTCACGGTAGGCCAGTTGGTGGCTTCGGAACTGGTCATGGGTGGGATCGCAGGTTCTTTCGCGAAGGTCGGGAAAAAACTCGAGGCTTGGTATGATGCCATGGCCGCCATGGACAAACTAGGGCACGTGTTCGACTTGGAGATCGAGCGGCAGGACGGCGAGCAGGCGGCTCCCCGTCAAGGGGGGGCGGGTGTTGTCGCTGAGAATCTGAGCCTGAGTTACAGTCCGCACTCCCCAGTTTTCACCGGCCGCAGTTTCTCCATTCTGCCAGGGGGACGGGTCGCCATCATTGGCCCGCACGGATCGGGTGTGAGCTCTATCCTAGACCTGCTCTTTGGTCTGCGCGCTCCTTGTAGCGGCCACGTGTCCATCGACGGACTGGATCTTCGGAGCTGGAAGCTGCAGACCCTTCGGGAACGGGTTCAGCTGCTCCGCCGGGACGAGATTGTAGACGGCAATGTGGTCGACAACCTGCGGCTACATCGCACGGACATCGGCATGGACGAAATTAGGGGCGCTCTGGAGCGAGTCGGGCTTCTGGAGGAATTGCTCAACCGTTCGGAGGGACTCGGGCTGGATCTCAAAAACGGCGGTGCGCCCCTCTCGGGCAGTGAACGAATCCGCCTGCTTTTAGCGCGTGCGCTGGTGCAGAAGCCGCAGCTGCTCTTGATTGACGAGCTGCTGGACGGTTTGGACGCGGACACCTTTCAAACGCTGGCAAAGGCGATTTTCGCTCCGGAGATTCCATGGACGGTGGTGGTGGCGACCCGGGACCATGACGTGACGCGTCTTTGCGACCAAATCATCGAAATCGCGCCCTGTCACCTGAGTGATGGCACGGAAGCCGGTTCAACCCACTGAAATGGCCATGGAGGAGAACGTCTACACGCCCCCCGAAGCAACGCACGGACCGCAATGGCTCAGCGCCTTGCCTCCGGCCCTGCCTGCACTGAGTTTGGCAGGGTCCGCCCGGCTCACCCGCTTTTTTAGCTGGATGCTGCTGCTAGGTTTCTTGGTGCTCCTTTTCGGCATCGCTTTTCTGCCTTGGCGGCAGTTTGTGTCTGGCTCGGGCCGCGTGATTGCTTTCAATCCATTGGATCGTCGGATTAACATCGAGGCACAGGTCCCCGGCAGGGTGAAGCATTTGCATGTTTCTGAGGGCCAGCGGGTCAAAAAAGGAGAGCTCCTTGTCGAGATTCAAGACAACGACCCCAATCTGCTCAACAACCTCCGGGCCCAGCGTGAAGCCATTGAAAGCCGCCGCGATTTTGCGCTGAGCCGTGTGGAATCGCTGGTTGCCCAGATCACGCAGCAGGACCTGGCCAAAACCCAGGCGTTGGACGGAGCGGAACAACGCGTCGCTGGGGCCAAGATTGCGGCTGAGACAGCCCTGCTCAACTTCAATCGGACGGAGGCTCTTTTTGGCAAGGGTTTGGCGTCCAAACGCGACCATGAGTTGGCAAGTTTGCAGAGGGGGGCTACCGAGGCCGATCTGAAGTCGGCGCAGGCGGCGCTCAAACGCACCAGCAATGACTTCGACGCCATCACCGCTTCCATCCACGCTCAGAAAGGCTCGGCATTGGCGGATGTGGCCGCGGCCGAGAGAGACCTCTCGGTCATCGACATTCAGATCAACCAAAGTTCCCAGCAAGAGGTGGAGTCGCCGCGCGACGGCATTGTTCTCCAGATCGCCGCTAACGATGGAACTTATCTCCGCCCGGGTTCCCTGATCTGTGTGATCATTCCGGAAACGGACAGCCGTTTTGTGGAGGTCTGGCTTGACGGCAACGACGTGCCCTTGCTGCACCCCCGCAAGGAGGAAAATGGAGTGGTTTCCCCCGGGAGCTCTGTGCGGATCGCGTTTGAGGGTTGGCCGGCCATCCAGGCTATCGGGTGGCCTCAGCTGGCGGTAGGTACGTTTCCCGGCGAGGTAGTGTTTGTCGACGCGACCGATGATGGAAAAGGAAAGTTTCGGGTTGTGATCGGCCCTGCGAAAGAGGCCATCGAGCGCGGCGGGCTAGCTGCAAGTTCCGGATGGCCGAACAAAGATCGATGGCTGCGCCAAGGCGCCCGAGCGAATGCCTGGGTTTTGCTCGAAGAGGTGCCTCTCTGGTTTGAGTTGTGGCGTCAGGTCAACGGTTTTCCTCCTCTCAGTGCGGGTGGTCAGTTTGCTCCGGCCAAGTAAGCGCCTTTTTCCGTCTGATTTACCCCGATGAAGCTGAATCAACCGTACCAACGCCCCCTTTGTTGGAGGGCGGTCCGCTGGAAGCCCCTGCTCCTTGCTGTCGCGGGTGCGCTCGTTCAGGCTGCGCCGTTGTTTGCGGCGGAGAAGGGGAAAGCCCTTCAACTGCCAGAGGTGCTTGCTAGCGTGCGCGGGCTCTACCCGCCCTATCTGGCCGCCCTTGTGGAGCAGGATATCGCCAACGGGCGGATACGTCAGGCGCTCGGGGCGTTTGATCTTCAGCTCAACGCGGGGGCTGCGGTGAATCCCCTAGGCTATTACAGCGGGAGTAGCGGTTACGCGGGCCTTGAGCAGCCGCTGAATTTCTGGGGGGGCAGTGTTTACGGAGGTTACCGGCTAAGCAGCGGTCTGCTGCCTAATTACAATAAGGATCGCACCGGTTCCGATGGGGAGGCCGTCTTGGGCTTCCGGGTTCCTCTGTTGCGGGAGGGGAACATCGATCGTCGCCGCGTGACCCTCTGGCAGTCGCAGATAGACCGGGAACTGGCCGACCCCATGATTCTCCGCCAGTATCTCGACTTCATCCGAGCCTCCTCCATCGCATACTACAATTGGACGGCGGCGGGATATCGTTTGGCGCTCGCCAATGAACTTTTGCGTCTCGCCAAAGACCGCGATGAGGGAATCGCCGAGCAGGTCAAAAGTGGGGCTTCTCCGCCCATTGTCCGGATCGACAACCAGCGGCTGGTGGTTAGCCGAGAAATTGGGCTCGTGCAGGCTGAGCGCCGGTTCCAAGCCGCCGCAATCGAGCTCTCTCTTTTTTACCGGCAAACCGAAAATTCACAGCCCGTCATCGCCTCGCGGGAGCGTTTGCCAGAGGCTTTTCCTCCGCATCCCAGGCCTCAGCTGGAGCGCATCAATGAAGATATCCGTAACGCTTTGGCCAGTCGCCCGGAAATGGTGAGGCTGCAACTCTCGATGGACAAAATCGCATTGGACCGGCGGCTGGCGAAAAACAACCTCCTGCCCAATTTAGATCTCTCCTTTGAAGCACGCCAGACTCCGGGTAACGATCCCGCCAAGGAGAGTGATGCAACGGAGCTGGAGGCTAAACTCGAGTTCAAGCTGCCGTTCCAGCGCCGGGAGGCAAAGGGCAGACTGGATGTTGCCGCAGCCCAGAGGGAGCGTCTGCTTCAGGAACAGGTGTTTGCAAGTGACAGGATTGCAGCGGACGTTCGTGACAGTTACAGCGCCTTGATCGCGGCGCACGATGCTCTCAAGCAGACTCGGCTCAACGTGGATCTTGCGCAGCAGCTGCAGGAGGCAGAGGTTGAGCGAGTTAAACAAGGTGCCGCAGATCTGCTTGCGCTACAGCTCCGCGAGCAAGCCACCTTTGAGGCTAAAGTCCTCGAGGTGGAGGCCCAGGCTGAATACTTTCGTGCTCAGGCTAATTACCGAGCCGCTGTTGCAGCGGACGCCCCAGCTCGAGGGAAACGCTAGACCTAAGCTTGCCACAGCGGCGTTTGGAGGGGAATTGAAGGAGGCAGGGGGGGATCGCGCGAGTCGTGACTTCGCAGTGCTGCGGGGCGCTGTTTCAAGGCCTTTGCAGTCGGGCGAAGGCCGTTGGAAAAAAAATCGGGCCGGGAGCATCTCAGTGCTACCCGACCCGATATTAAGACTAACGGATTTAACTAATTGAACAGAACTCCTTAGAAGGAGACGCCCAACTTCGCGCCGCCGAACACTTCGCTGTTCTGAGTGTTATTCGCCTGACGAGCTGGACCAGAGATGTTCCATGCAACGTAGGGCGTGAAGGTCGCCGTTTTGGTGAGGTTCACGGGAGCAGCGAGGCTCATCAACACATGGGTGAAGCCGGATTTAACGCCGCCGATGATGGCGTTCTCGGTCCCGAAGCTGTAGTAGTCAAAGCCGTAGCCGGACTTCACAGAGGGGATCAGGCTGAGCCAAGGTTGAACCTTGATGGGGTAATCCAGACCGAGCTCAGCGTAGGAACCGCCGATGTTGAAGTCGTAGTAGTAACCCGCTGAGAGATTCACAGGGCCCAAGGGGGCGCTCACGGTGAAGCCCAATTCGTTGGTGGCGAGGATGGAAGTCTCACCGGCGCCGAAGGGGCCAGAGGGATTGGTTGTGCCGCTGAAGGTGTCGAAGAACTGGTAGCTGGTGTAAACCAACGAAGCTTTCGCGAAACCGAAGTCGTAGCTCACGGACCCGATCAGATCGAGCTCCGAGTAGTCGAGGCTTTCGTTCGGGGTCCCAGCGTTCACCCTCGTGTCCACGGTGCTCGTGTAGAGAGCACCGAAGTTGACGGTCAGTTTCTCACTGATCGCCGTCACGGGCATGCTGAAGTTGGCTGCCGCCCAAGTGGTTTGGTCAGCAAACCAAAGGCCGCGGAAGTAGTAGCGCGAATCATATCCGATCTCGACGGAACCCGTGATGGGAAGTCCAGCTACGGCGTAGAAGGTCTCGTCCTTTTCGACGGGGTTCTTTTCAGCGGCAACCTGAGTTCCGGCGAAAGCGTTGAGGCTCACGCAGGCAGTCAGTGCGAGGATGGATTTGGTAAGTGCGGAGGTGGTGTGTCTTTGTTTCATTATTGTGTTTGGTCGGAGGGCTGCAAAGCAGTCCATTTGATCGCGGCGAAAATAAGCAGACGACGGACCAGAGGTGCATTAAAAAATGCA
>JBEIUI010000189.1:0-2748 GCA_040374425.1 Verrucomicrobiia bacterium
CTCAAAAACTGCTGGCAACGCCGCTGGATCCGCGGCCTTGTATGGACCTCAGTCTCGATCGGCACCGGCTACGGACTGCTCTGCGCGTGGGTGAACTGGAGCGGCGCCCGCCAGTTAAACGCCACGCTGGCCATGATCAAAGCCGAGGGCGAATCGCTCGACTTCCGGGCCATTCTCCCCGAGCCGGTTCCCGATGCGGAGAACTTCTGCGCGATCCCGCTCCTGAAGGATCTCGACCTGATCGTGGATCAGGACTGGAATAAGGGCGCCCCCGGGCAGAAACGGAAGCGGTTGGCGGAGATTCTGAATACCGAACACAGCCGAAGCGATTCCTCAGCCGCGCGGCCCAAGAGGCCAAGCCCCAGTCTCGGAAAACTCACCGATCTCAAAGCGTGGTCCGACTGGCTGCGCGAAGAGCCTGCCGGCCCAGCGACTACCGAGTCGGGGGACGCGGCAAGGGAGGTGCTGGCAGCGCTTAACAAACACGAAGCCATTGTGCAGGAGCTCGCCGGCGGGATGGACCGCCCAAAAGGCCAATGGACCCCGGCGTGGAAGACCCGCGATCTGCCCAAGCTCCTCGCGAGCATTAACCCGCCGCATTACGCCAGTATCCCAGGACTTGCCGCCCTGCTCTCCCTGCGCGCCGTAGCCGCGGCGCGGGTGGGAGATGCAGACAAAGCCCACCAAGCAGGCCTTATTTTGGGGCGCATCAATCAGGCCCATTGGAACGAGCCGCTGATGATCGGATCGCTTGTGGCGGCCCATGGAACGTCTTTCCTTTGTGGAGTGACTTGGGAACTGTGTGATGCCCATGCGGGAACGGCCGGCGACTTCGCAAAACTCGAGACTACACTTGCAGCCGCCGATATCCGCCGCTCGGGCCTTCAGGCAATCCGCAGTGAAATGGCCGTGAATTTCAACTCGGCCCAACAGATCTTGCTCAACCCTGACGCAAGAAAGGACCTGGTTCCGATGCTCCTCGCGTGTTTAGACGAAGATGACAAGCCTCTTGCGCGTCGGGTTCTGTGGTTCGCGCCCGCCATTTCTGCGGGCCTCTTCGGCGCAAACGCCTCCGTGCTCATCGATCTCCAGCTCCGCCACCTCCTGAGACCTTTGCGGGACCGGGATTGGCTGGCAGTGATCCAAGGATGCGCAGAGTTGGAGAAAGAGACTGCTGCCGCAAAGGCCGACTTCTGGAGGCACCCCACGTTTTTATTGGCCAACCTCGCCATTCCCGCCATGAGCAGCGGCGTCCGAGGTATCCTATACACCGAGGCCCTGACGACTCAGGCCGTCATCGCCTGCGCTTTGGAACGCCATCGGATCGAAACGGGCGAGTATCCCGAAACGCTCGACTCATTGAAACTCGCCAGCGGACGTCCCCTGCCTCCCGATGTCATGAGTGGCCAGCCCATGCGCTACCGCAAAGAAGCCGACGGCCGGTACACCCTCTGGAGCGTCGGATTCGACCGCAAGGACGACGGCGGGAAACGAAATCTGGACCCAAAAAAACCGGAGGCCACGCGGTTCTCCAATGCCGATTACGTGGGCGACTGGGTCTGGGATTTCCCGGCAAAATAAGCAGTCAAAAACGCTCCCCCCTTCTCGGCCTGAGCACCCCCGAGACAGCTCCGGATTTGGGAGAGCCGGGGACGAAAAAAAGAAAGCCGCCCGGTGTGAGCCGGGCGGCTTTTTACATCAAAACCCGCTACCGATCCGCCGACGGGAGGAACAGGCGGAACGGGCGGAAGGCGCGATCAATAGTTCCACTGCACCTGGAGCCCGAGCCGGTCGGCGTTTTCCGTGCGGTTATACGGGAAAGTGCTCGAGTCGGTCCGCTCCAGGGTGTGGGTGTACATCACCGACAGCTCAATCTCCGGCAACGGCGACCACTCAAACCCGAAGTCGAGCTCGTTGACCATGGTGCCGGGGGCGTTGGCGGCGAACTTGCGCGGGCCGTCGTAGTAGTTCCAACGCGCAAAAGGGAACACCTCGCCGAAGTCGGTCTTGAGCCGGTAATTGGCCTGGACATAACCACCGTTCAAATTACCGGTGCCGATACTGCGATAGTCGCCGCTGAGCTCCGGGCTGCGCCCCCAATTCCATTCCGCCTCCAAACCGAAGGGCTGCGGGTAAAGGATGGCAGACACGCCGATGCGCTGGTCGATGCTCCCGTTACTCGAGGCGTCGGGCGTCACGTTCTTGCCGTCCACTTTGACGGCCTTGGTCGAGACCACGTAATTGCCCGTGTAGGCGTTGACTGCCGTCTCGAAAAACTGCCCGTTGGGAAACTTCCACGGATAAGTCAGGCGGGCCACCAAGTGCGGGTCGCCGTTGAGGTCCGCCCGGTTGAGGCCCTGACCGGAAAACACACCCACATTGAACATCCCGTAATCCCCCGAACCCTTGAGCCCGGACTTGACCAGTTCCCGGAGGCGCTCACGCACCACCTTGGGCGTGTACATGAAGTAGGCCCCCTGGTCCCGCTCGCCTTCCACCGCCAAGTTCAATGCATCGGGCCGCTCCATCGGCGCCCGGTTCTGGGAGGACTGCATGTTCACCCAGCCGTAGGGCACCTTGGAAAGCCCCAGCCGCAGCCGGTATTCCTTGTCCTTGTCGAAAGAAATGTCCGCGTAGAGATCCCGGGCTTGCAACCCGAAACTCCCGCCGCTGCCGAACACGGAGCCGGTGAAGTCGAGCTGGGAGTAGAGATAGAGATGCTCGGTGATGTCACCGTAGATTTTGAAC
>JBEIUI010000135.1:0-8560 GCA_040374425.1 Verrucomicrobiia bacterium
CGGGGAAGGTGAGGTCGATGTCGGAAAACGAGATGTCCTCGATGCGACCGTCGGGTCCCGATACCACGGCCGAACAGAACCGTTTGTAGGGTGCTGCGTCCCTTCAGCTGCTCCGCAGGATCCCGCCGTCACCCACGACCGCCTTGATGTGCTCGAAGCGGATGTTCTGTCCCTTCCGAGGTCCCGTCCCTTACGAGCTCCCCTCAACTTCACTTGGAAATTCCAAGAGCGACCCAACCATCAACGCGGTGCGCAGCGTTCCTGCTCCGGAAACCGGATTCGCTAAAGAAAACAAAAGCGAGAAATCAAAACGGTAAACAATGAAAACATACCAAAAACTCACCACGCTCGGCTTTGCGCTGGGCACTTGCCTAGCAGCGTCCGCACGCGCTGAAATCCAAACCACCGGCGCGCCGGGTTCGCCCGCCGCCACCACCACCATCAGCGGCAAACAGCTCCCCGCCCCCGATCCGAAATTCGGTGGTGTCACCAAGGACGGCGCGCTGCAATCCAAAGCGTGGTGGGCGCCGCGCATCGTCCCGCCCAAGGATGCGCCCAACGTGCTGCTCATTCTGACAGACGACGTGGGCTATGGGGCCCCGAGTACATTTGGCGGCGTGATTCCCACGCCGACGCTGGATCGCGTGGGCAAGACTGGCCTCCGCTTCACCCAGATGCACTCGACGGCGCTTTGCTCGCCGACGCGCGCGGCTTTCATCACCGGGCGCAATCATCACTCGGCGGGTTTCGGCGTTGTCTCCGAGCAAGCCACCGGCTTCCCCGGCTACAACAGCGTGATCGCGAAGGACAAGGCCACCATTGGCCGAATCCTCAAGGACAACGGCTATGCGACCTCGTGGTTCGGCAAGAATCACAATACGCCAACCTTCCAGTGCAGCCAGGTTGGACCTTTCGAACAGTGGCCGACCGGCATGGGATTCGAATACTTCTACGGCTTCATGGGCGGCGACACGAGCCAGTGGCAGCCCAATCTCTTCCGCAACACCACCCAGATTTATCCCTTTGAGGGCACGCCCGAGGGAACGTGGAATCTGATGACGGCGATGGCCGACGACGCGATCGGGCGGCTCAATGACCTCAACCAGATCGACCCCAGCAAAAAGTTCTTCTGCTACTTCGCGCCCGGAGCGACGCACGCGCCGCATCATCCGACAAAGGAGTGGATCGACAAGATTCACGCCATGCATCTTTTCGACGGCGGGTGGAACAAACTCCGCGAAACGATCTTCGCCAACCAGAAGAAACTCGGCGTCATCCCGCAAGATGCGAAGCTAACGCCGTGGCCGAAGGACTTGCTGCCGGACTGGGATTCGCTGAAACCAGAGGAACAGAAGCTCTACATCACGCAGGTGGAAGTCTATGCTGCCTACCTCGCTTACGCGGACCATGAGATCGGCCGAGTCATCAAGGCTGTGGAGGACATGGGCAAGCTAAACGACACGCTGATCATCTACGTGAGCGGCGACAACGGATCGAGCGCCGAGGGCACGATGCACGGCACCTTCAATGAAATCGCGTCCCTCAACGGCTTGAACATTCCGCTCGAGCTCTCGGAGAAACTCGCGCCCGCGTGGGGCAGCGACCGCACTTACAACCACATGGCGATTCCGTGGACGTGGGCGTTTTGCACGCCATTCAGTTGGACGAAGCAGATCGCCTCGCACCTCGGCGGGGTCCGGCAGGGTATGGCCGTTTCGTGGCCGGGTCACATCCAGGACGTCGGAGGTGTGCGCACGCAGTTCCACCATGTCATTGACATCGTGCCGACGATCCTCGAAGCGACGGGCATCAAAGCGCCGGAGACCGTGGATGGGATCAAACAGGCGCCCATCGAAGGCACCAGCTTCGCCTACACCCTCGACGAGAAGAACGCCAACGTGCCCTCAAAGCACAAGACGCAATACTTCGAGATGATGGGCGACCATGCCATCTATCACGAGGGCTGGATGGCTTCGACGAAAGTCGTGCGTCCGCCGTGGGTGCTCGCTTCGGCTGGTGATCCCGATCCGTTGAACAACGCCACTTGGGAACTCTACGACCTCACCAAGGACTACTCCCAGTCCGAAGACCTCGCGGCGAAGAACCCGGCGAAAGTGAATGAACTGAAAGCGATCTTCTTGGAGGAAGCGAAGAAGTATCAGGTCCTCCCGCTCGATACCTCGGTCGCCACCCGTGTCGCCCAGCCACGGCCCAACATCACCGCCGGTCGCAGCGAGTTCGTTTACACATCGCTGATGAAAGGCCTTCCACTCGGCGATTCGCCCTCGCTGCTCAATACCTCCTACGCCGTCACCGCGGACCTCACGGTGCCCGAGGGCGGAGCGGAGGGCATGATCGTCACCTGCGGCGGACGCTTCGCTGGCTACGGCTTCTATTTGCTCAAGGGCAAGCCGGTCTGGAACTGGAATTTGTTTGGCCTCAAGCACGTGAAATGGGAAGGCCCTGACGCGCTCGCGCCCGGCAAACACACCATCGAGTTTGACTTCAAATATGAGGGGATGGGCGCGGCCACGCTCGCCTTCAACAACGTGAGCGGAATCGGCCAGGGTGGCACAGGCGTGCTCAAGGTGGATGGCAAGGAAGTCGCCACGCAGAGATGGAGCACACCATCCCGCTCCTCTTGCAATTCGATGAATCCTTCGACATCGGTTCCGACACGCTCAGCGGCGTGGACGATCAGGACTATCAAGTGCCCTTCGCCCTCACCGCGAAACTGAACAAGCTGACCATCAAACTGGACCGTCCGAAGCTCTCGACTGCGGACCTCAAGAAGCTCGAGGAGGCGGCGAAGAAGGTCGAAGCGGCCCGGGAGTAAGCCGCCGATTCATTTCCATTGAAAAATCCGCGGGCCGCTTCGCAAGGAGCGGCCCGCGCATTAGCGGGCCAACAAACAAACTGCAGGCATGACAAACACACACAAACCAAGCCTCCTCGCCGTCGGGCTGATTGGCGCGCTGGCCTTCGCCGGCTTTGAAAGAAAGGCCGACACCATCAGCCCCCCTCACTCCCCCGGCCCCAGTCCGCTCTCCAACCGTTCCCGCTGCACCGGCCGAAAAAGCAATTTCCTTCCAATCGGATATCCGGTTACCCGGCCGACCTCGATGAGCCGGTCGTAAAACGGCGTGGCCACCCAGCGGACCTGGCCGACATTGGCAGGCGCGTAATCCTCAGTTGAAGAAGTAACCCGTGGACGCCGGACGTTGAGGGGCTCCACCCAGCTCCACGCCTCCGCCGCCTCGATCAGGCTGGCGCCCGTGCCGCCGGGCACCTTGGCCTGGATCTATTCAAAAGCGCCAAGCGCCATCTTGTTCAGCTGACCTTGGTTGATGAGGGCGCAGTCCTCGGCGGCGGCTTCCGTCACGATGACACCCCGTTGCGTGTACCCATCGGGCCCTGTGGCCACCTCCCGCAGCGCCCCTAGGCAGAGGAAAAAAGGGGCTATCGCCCCCCAGCGGAGTGAATCAGACGCCCTTCGGTGCGCTGGCTCACAAAGAGAGGTTCTGGCACAGACACGGTTCAATAACGCCCGCTCAACCGGGACTGGAAACACGCACCCTGCCGCGCGACATCAAGGCTAGGGGAGAGGCCCGTTCACGAAGGCGCCCATGGAAAGATCCCCGCGCGGGGCAATCCGCTGGGCAGGGGGGCCGGCCGGACCGGGATCCCCTTTTTGTCCCGGCTCTCCCTGCGGTCCTGCGATTCCGGCTGGCCCCATGGGCCCCGAAACGCCCTGAGGCCCAGGGCTACCCTGAGGCCCAGGGGCGCCTTGTGGGCCTCGTTTTCCCTGGACGCCGGCCGGCCCCTGAGGACCGACCCGACCTTCGGGGCTAATCAAAACGACCTCCAAAACGGCTGGCTGACTCGTGGTTGTGGCTTCCTTGGTGTCAAAGCTCACATGGACGGTTGGGTTGCCCGGCACCAAAACCAGCCCCTCGTTGGGCATGGTTCCATCCAACCAATCGCGGACCAACTCTGTGACATCGAAAACCGTGTATTTGAAGACGCCTTCAGGCGTTTGAGTCGCATAGGGACTGGCCGTTCCCGGCATGGTGCGTATGGCTGGAGCCGCACTGTGAATCAGAGTCGCCTCCGACCACGGTCCACCCGCCGCAAAGACATGAACGGGCCCACGCACGGGCATTGCGCTGGTGTAAACCTTGAGTGTGGCCCGCGCTACTTGATCCCATTTGGTGTTGGCGGGCAAAACAGCCTTGAGATCGTGCTGGATCCACGCCCGCCGGTTCGCAACGCCGCCTTGCACCACCATCGCCGTTGCTCCTCCGGCAATCGTCGCAGCCTTCGTTTCACTGGTGTGGGTATCCCCCACCAGCAGCGCTTCCACGGCCTGCACTGTACCCACCGCCGTTGCCAGCATCCCGCACGCAACCCCTCCTCCACACACCCGTTTTCTCATCCAAGCAGGCTGCCAAAAAAAACGGTCTATTTGAATCGGGGCGCTCCCAGCGGGCTGGCTTCAGGGAGAGATATTCCGGCATCCGGAAACGTGCCGGCCCGGGACAACCGAGCCGCCGGATAAAACATCCATTGCGGCGGAATCCCCCGCTCTAGAAATTGCTTTTCGAGTCCCAGGCTTGGCATGTTTGGCTCATGCACATCGCCCTCTTTTGGTTTTGCACGCTCCTCCTGCTGAGCCCGGTTACGGCCGGTGCGGCGGAGAGTTTTCTGCCCGGCGTCACCAGGATCCTTTTTTTAGGCGACAGCATCACGCACAGCGGGATCTACGTGGAGTATTTCGAAGCCCACCTGTTTACCCACCACGCCGGACGCAAATTCGAGGTCATCAACGCCGGGCTTTCGAGTGAAACCGTGTCGGGACTCTCCGAGGACAACCATGCCGGCGGCAAGTTTCCGCGTCCGGACCTCCATGAACGACTCGATCGCGCCCTGGAGAAAACACGGCCCGATTTGGTGTTCGCCTGTTATGGAATGAATGACGGCATTTATCTGCCTTTGGACGAGGAGCGTTTTGCCAGGTTCCGGGAGGGCATGATCCGGCTCCACCAAAAAGCGGAGGCCGCCGGAGCCCGGATCATCCATATCACTCCGCCGACGTTTGATCCGGGACCCCAAGCTCAGCCTGATACATTTAATTACAATCATGTGCTGGACGCCTACAGCGCGTGGCTGCTCGCGCAGCGCGAGAAAGGCTGGGAGGTGATCGATCTGCACGGCCCGATGAATGCGGAGCTCGCCCTGCGCCGTGCCAAGAACCAGGAGTTTAATTTTTCCCGGGACCACATCCACCCAGACGCCGCCGGGCATTGGATCTTTACGCGCGAAATCCTGCGCGGACTCAACCAACCCACTGAAGATTTCACGGTAGAGCCGGGCTCCAAAGAGCTGCTGACACTGGTGCATCAGCATGTGCGGACTCTGGGCGACGCGTGGCTCGCAGAGATTGGTCATCGCCGCCCCGGAGTCACCCCAGGGATGCCTCTGACCGAGGCCAAATCCAAGGCGGCACAAATCGAGGAGCAGATCCGCTCGCTCGCCTCCAAAGGAACACCGCAGCCGTGAACGAGCCCGATCCCGCAGGTCCTCAAAAACCCAGGCGTCGGCCCCGGTATCGGGGGAGCCATCCCCGGCAATTCCACGAGAAATACAAGGAACACCAAGCCGACCGGTATGCGGAGGACGTGGAGAAGGTGTTGGCCCGAGGGAAAACCCCGGCAGGCACCCACCGCCCGATTATGGTGAGGGAGATTCTCGAGTTCCTAGCCCCGCAACCCGGGGCTGTGGCCGTGGATTGCACTCTGGGTTACGGCGGGCATGCCCGGGAACTGCTGCAGGCGGTGCAACCAGGCGGCCGTCTTTTGGCGGTGGATGCCGACCCTTTGGAGCTGCCTAAAACAGAGGCTCGACTTCGCGCTTTGGGCTTTCCTCAGGAATCTCTGCAGATCCGCCGGATGAACTTCGCGGGCGTCGCACAATGGCTTGCCCAGGAAACGCCGGGGGGCGCTGACTTGATGCTCGCCGATCTAGGGCTCTCCTCCATGCAGATCGATGACCCGGCCCGAGGATTTACCTTCAAGGTTGAGGGCCCACTGGATCTGAGGATGAACCCGTACAAAGGCCAGCCAGCAAGCGCGTTGCTGGCGAAGATCAGCGAGAAAGAGCTGCGGCTGATCCTGGAGGAAAACGCCGATGAACCCCGCGCCGAATCCGTGGCAAAAGCCCTGCTCCAAGCGCGCGAGCAGACTCCCATCGAGACAACCACCGAATTGGCGGCTCTGGTCAGGAACACTCTGCCCGAAGCGGACGCAGAGGCTGCGGTGCGCCGGGTGTTTCAGGCGCTACGGATTGCCGTCAACGAGGAGTTCACGGCCTTGGAAACGTTTTTAAGGCAGCTGCCCGGGTGTCTTGCGCCCGGTGGCCGGGTAGCGATTCTCAGCTTTCATTCCGGGGAAGATCGCCGGGTCAAACAAGCCTTCAAAGCCGGTCTGAGAGAAGGCAGCTATTGCCAGATCGCCGAGGACGTCTTCCGCGCCTCGTCCGAGGAGCGGCGAGCCAATCCCCGCTCCACAAGTGCAAAACTGCGTTGGGCACGCCGCAGCAGCTAAAACCCGACTCCGAATTAAAAGACCGTTCGCATGCGGAGCAGCGGAGGGTTTTTTTGAAAGCACTGAACGCCCGTGACTGAGGCCGGTGTCTTTTGCTTCTCCGCTCTGCAACTCTTGGAGCACCCGGAGGCGGTTTTTTTAGGGCCTTCAAAAAACCGATAGCGCGCCCTTTCAGCGGAGCTCACCGGCAGGCCGGACTCTGTAAGTGGGAAGTTGGCAAAAAAGCGCGTCCCGTTGCAGCAGGGTTGCGATGCCCGGCGGACAGTCAAAAACCCGTTCGCCCAGTGGTGATGCATCAAGCATCCCGTCCTTCAGCGTGGGGACTGGAGCTTGCGACTTCTGTATGGGTGCCGCGCCTGCCCCGGCAAGTGAGCCCGTCGATGAGAATGAGCCTCCATCAAACGCACTCCGGACCGCCGGCGCATCTCCTCAAAATGATGAAAACCAAAAAACCAGAGTGGGCGGGCGTCAAGGAGTCTGCCAAGAAGCGGCGCAAGCACGATGTGCCCTCGTTAAACCTGCCCAACCCCCGGACGCATGTCGCCGGGGTGGATATTGGGGCCAGGGAGATTACTTGTTGTGTGCCCGCTGGGAGGGCTCCCCAGCAGGTGCGGACCTTTGCGACTTTTACGGCGGACTTGAACGCTGCCGTCCAATGGTTTGTGCAGTGTCGGCTACGCAGTGTCGCCATGGAAAGCACGGGCCTCTAGCACGGGCCTCTAGCACGGGCCTCTAGCACGGGCCTCTAGCACGGGCCTCTAGCACGGGCCTCTATTGGCTGGGTCTGGCTCCATTGCTCTCTGAGGCGGGTATCGAGGTGATCCTGGTCAATGCGCGGCATGTGCGCCACCTCCCAGGGCGCAAGAGCGATGTGCTTGACTGCCAATGGCTGCAGTAGCTTCACAGCGTGGGGGGCTGCTGCGTGGCAGCTTCCGCCCGGCCGACCACTTGTGCGCGCTGCGGAGTCTCACACGGCATCGTGCCTGGTCTCGCAAGCCGCCGACCAGATACGGCACGCCCAAAAGGCACTCACGCAAATGAACCTGCAGATGCATCACGTCATCGACGATCTAACGGAGACCACGGGCAGCGCCATTATCGAGGCAATCCTGGCCGGCGAACGCGACCCTCTGGCGCTGGCCAAACTGCGCAACCCGAACATCAAGGCGAGCGCAGAGACCGTCGCCAAAAGCCTTCACGGCCACTGGCGGGAGGAACACCTTCTGGTCCTGCGGCTGGCTTGGGAAACCCACACCCACTACCGCCTGCAAATCACCACCCAAGAGACTGAAATCCACCGTCGGACCCTCCAGCTCCAGAAACTCGCCAGGACCGCCGATGGCAAGCAGCCGCCAGCTCCAGAGTGGGAACCGGTCCCTGCACCCACAAAGCGCAAAGGGAGCAAATCCCAAAAACCAACCGATCTTGAGCGAATCGCTGCGCGCCGACTACCAGCGCATTTTCGGGTGCGACCTTACGCGCATTCCATCAATCTCCTCACCCTCCAAGCGCTCCTGAGTGAGGTGGAGCCGGATTTAAGCGCATTCCCCACCGCCTCTGCGTTCGCTTCCTGGGCGGGCCTGTGCCCCGGGACCAAAATCAGCGGAGGCCGCGCTCTGAGCAGACGCAGTCGCCCAGGAAAGCCGCGCATCGCAAAAATGCTCCGACAAAGCGCGCTCGGGCTGCATCGCAGTGCCCGCGCACTGAGCGAACGCTACCGCCGGCTCCGCACCCGACTCGGGGCGCCCAAAGCGCTCACCGGCAATGGCGCACATCATCCTGCGGATCATCTACAAACGGGTGCGCGAGGGCTTGGAATACGACGACTCGATTTACGCGAAGATCGAAGCTGAGAACCGCAAAAATCGCTTTCACCGACTGGACGCAAACGCCAAAAAGCTCGGCTATCGCCTCCTCCCGCTCGATCCGACTTGTGTTCAAAATGAGGCACTTGCGAC
>JBEIUI010000146.1:0-6218 GCA_040374425.1 Verrucomicrobiia bacterium
ATCTGCGTGATCAGCCGCTGCAAAGAATCGATGCGCCCCATCCACGAACTGCCCCGCGTTTGGGATCGAACCGATCCGCGCAATGCCGGGGTGCTCGCCGATGAAATCATCGGCCTCAACAATCTGGGCCAGTTGCGCAGGGTGCGTTACCAGGACCCCGAGACCCACGAGATCCACACCTTTCTGACCTCGGAAGACACCCTGCCGCCGGGCATCATCGCCCTGCTGTTTCGGCTGCGGTGGGATATAGAAAAGAGCTTTGATGAGTTCGAACACAAGCTCGCGGAAAAGAAGGCATGGGCGACGAGCAAAACGGCCAAAACCATTCAAAGCCACTTCACGGCGCTTGCCTACAACCTGCTCTTACTGGCGCTCAACGATCTGGAAAGCCAGCATCACCTGCAGGACACAAAGGTGGAGGAAAAATACGAGCGCTGGATGGAGCGGCGCAAAGCGGTCGCCGAGCAACTTTCGCGCACGCTCAACAGCCTTGTGCAAAGCGTGCGGCGGATCAGCGAACACTCTTTGCAGATCCTGCGCTGGCTGCGTCACCATCTACGCGCCCGCAGCACGCTCGAAGCCAGCCTCAGCGACGCCCCCGCCTACTTCTTCTCCTACATTTGAGGGAGTGGGGGGGGAATGGCGCAATCCCTCACTCCGCTTTCACCAGCCTGTTGCAAAAACGCCTTTGTTCTTATGCGTAGACACTAAGGAACGGACGTTTTTTGACACCGTTGGAGAAATGCAGTCTTTTCACTCAAACAGCCCGAACGCGAAACCGCCGCTGTTAACGCACGATCTCGAATCCCCGCACCCCGCTGAGCGGCGGGATCGGCAGGCATTGCTGGCCTTTGATGTGGCTCTTGAGCTCGCTTTCCTCCACCGCATTGAGGAAGGCCTCGACTTCCTCGCGTTCTCCCGTGACTTGGAGCTCCACACGGCCGTCCTCCAAATTGCGTACCCAGCCCAATACCTCATACCCACGGGCGAGCGCTTTGACAGTGAACCGGAACCCGACCCCCTGAACCCGCCCCTCATAAAACACCTTGCGACCTATCATGCTCAAACCATGGGAAGAAAACCGGCACAAATCAAACCCGGCTCTCTGAACCCGGAATTTCTCAACGGGCGGGCGTCGCAGCGCTGCGGGTGGATGTATTGGAGCGCCCCGACCGGGTGCCTCCGGTGGTCTTAATCAAATTCCCCTTTTCATCGTAGTCATCCACCCGGGGCGCCCCTTTGGAACCGTAGGTGAGCACCCGGCGTCCGAGAGGCCGGTCGGTGGAGGAATACAGCTGCGATTGGATCACCCGGTTGGAGCCGTCCAATGTAAAAGCCTCCCGGTAACGCACGTTGCCTTTGGCGTCGAGGTGGGTGGCACCTACCACCTGGCCTCGGTCGTCCATGGTGTAGAGAGTTTTTTTTGTGACCTTGCCCGAAGCGTCCTTCATCACTTCCTCCGATGTCTTGTTTTCGTAATCCACCACCACCGCGCGGGTGCTGCCGTCGGGATACACCTGGGTCCGGGCTCGAACCCCCTCGGCCTGCCCCCAAACCAGAGGACAGGAGCAGAGGCTCAGAAACAGGAAAAAGAGGGGTTTTTGAGAGTAACTCATGGCTCGGGCAGGGGAGAGAAATCGAGGGCAAGGAGATTAGCGAGCGGATCGCAGTTCGGCCAGCGGGACCTCTTCCCCGGGATGCTGATGAAACTGCAGGTCGTACAGGCGCCGGTAGTAGCCGCTTTTTTCGAAAAGATTCTGGTGGGTACCGATCTCCTGAATCACGCCGCCCTCCATCACCACGATCTGGTCGGCTTTGAGGATGGTGGAAAGCCGGTGCGCGATGGCGATCACCGTGCGGCCGCTGGAGAGGGTTTCCAGCGCCGCCTGGATCTGTTTTTCGCTCTCGCTGTCCAATGCACTGGTGGCCTCGTCCAGGAGCAGGATCGGCGCGTTTTTAAGCAGGGCGCGCGCGATGGAAACCCGCTGCTGCTGGCCACCGCTCAGAAGCGAGCCTTTGTCGCCGATGACCGTGGCGTATCCCTGGGATTTCTCCAGGATGAACCCCTCGGCGTGCGCTTGGCGGGCGGCCGTCCGCACCTCCGCCTCGTCCGCTTCCAAACGCCCGTAGCGGATGTTGTTGGCGATGGTGTCGTGGAAAAGAAAGGTGTCCTGGCTGACGGTGGCAATGTGCTCCCGAAGGGATGCTTGGGTGACACTGCGCAGATCCTGGCCGTCGATGCGGATACTGCCGCCCTGGGGTTCGTACAAGCGCTGGAGCAGCGCCAACAGGGTGCTCTTGCCCGATCCGCTCGCCCCCACCAGAGCGCACGTGCTCCCGGCCGGGATTTTGAGGTCGATCCCACGCACCGCCAGACGGTCGCTCTGGTAACCGAAAGTGACTCCTTCAAACACGATTTCACCTCGGGCAAAATTTAGCGGCCGGGCATCGGGCGCGTCTTGAATGGCCGGTTTACGGTCCAGCAGCTCAAACACCTTGGTGGTGGAAGCCAGACACTTCTGCATGGTCAAATAGATCCGGCTCAGGGATTTAAACGCCGGATAGAGCAGCACGAGGCCGCCGGTCAGGGCGATGAAGTTTTCGTAGCCCATCCCGTTGCGATAGGCCCAGAGCAGGGCGGCCGCCACCCCCAAGGAAGCGATGGTTTCCACCAGCGGCCCGCTCATCTCCATGGCTTTGCGCCAGCGCATGATAAAGGCCATGATCTGCCCGTTGGCGGCATTAAACCGAGCCGCCTCGAAATCCTCCCGGGCATGGGTCTTAACCACGCGCACCCCGGCAAACGCCTCGTGCATGATCACCATCAACTGGCCAGCCTCTTCCTCCTCCCGGGCACCCGCCTTGCGCACTTTGCGGCTCACAAGCACCACCGGCAGCAGGCAAAGCGGGAAAATCACGAAGGACATGAGCGTGAACCGCCAATCCAGGTAAAACAAAGTCGCCAGCGCCGTAAGAATGGCGATGGGTTGCTTGACGATGTCCCCCGAGATGGTCGTCAGCGCCTGCTGCGCCATACGGGTCTGGTTGAAAACGGTCTGCACCAGGTCCCCCGCCTTGGATTGGTTGAAAAACTCCAGGCTCTGGCTCAGCGCGTGCCGAAACGCTTGGGTGCGGATGTCGTCGAGCACCCGGACACTGACCCAGAGCATAAAATAGCTGTTGAGATAGCTGCAGAGTCCCCGGACCAGCATCAGTGCCGGGATACTCGCGCAGATCGCCGCCAAAACCCACGGGCCGTCCCCGATGCTCAGCTCACCCACCCCGGGCCACCACCGGCTCACCGCGTCGGGCAACTGAAATGAACCTCCCGAAAACACCGCTTTGGTCACGATCCGCACATCGAAAATCATCAGCGCCTGCACCCCGCCATACAGCGCCCCAAAGAGGATCCCCAACCCGAACCGGAACCGGTAAGGCCGCAGATAGGAGAAAAGCCGCCGGTAAGGTTCCCGGCTCGCATTGAGAAATTCGCCAAAGGACATCTTGGCGATGTCTTTGCGGGAGATTTTTTTGGATGCCATGCAATGAAAAACAGCCCGCTCAAACACGGGCCCCGCTCAAGACGGCTGGGTTAAAAACCAGGCGCCGCGCTCTGAAGACCCGCTCGATTAGGACTCGATTGGCCCGCCTCAACCCGAAAAGCCGGGCCCAGCGAGAAGGGCATCGGTAGCACGGAGAACCGATTCCGTCGATAGGCCTGACATGGGGGCCCCTTTCATCCGGGGCAGGAAATCCCGGAGAGGTTCCTCGGGCTGGGCCGCGGAAAGCACCAAGGCGCGCTCGTGCCGGGGCCGCCAATGGAAGGGGTTGGTGACCCCGAAAAGGGCCAGCTGCGGACGCTCAAAAGCCGCCGCCAGATGCACCGCCGCCGTGTCGCAACTCAGACAGGCGCGCGCCCCCGACAACACCGCAGCGAAAGTCAGCAGATCGATCCGGCCCGACAAATCCCGGCAGGGCTCCTTCAACGCCCCCTGGATCCGCGCAATATGCCCCCGCTCAAAAGGGTCTGTCCCTCCCGTCAACACACACCGGATTCCGTGCCGTCGCCGGATCTCCGTGATGACTTCCGCCCAACGCTCCGCCACCCAGTATTTTTCCGGGCGCGCCGTGCCGGGATGCACCACCAAATAAGGGTCTGTCCCCAAAAAGGCCAACGCAGCCGCCACGGCGGATTCCGGGAGCCGAAGCGCATCCGGACAAACCGCCAGGGGCGCCTCGGGTTCGGGCAACCCCTCCAGCAGGAACAACGCGTGGTCCACCGTGTGGAACTCCCGCACCGGGGCGGGGATTCGGTGGGTATAAACCTTGAACCTCAGGGAAGAGGCGTCCAAAGCGCCGAACCCCGCCCGGCGTTTCGCCCGCGACATCGCAGAGAGCAGAGCCGATCGGTCGGTCCCCGTGAAATCCAGGCACGCATCAAACGATCCCAGTAGCGTTTTCCACAAACCCAGGTTCCAGCCTTTCCGGCGAAAGACGCGGCCCTCGGCGAGATGCCCCAGCGCCGGTAGCAACCCGGCGCTCCCGTCCGCCACCACCAGAGTGATTTCAGCCCCGGGAAACCGTCTCCGGACTTCCGCAAGCGCGGGCGCGGTGAGCACGAGGTCACCAATCCGTTTGAGTTGGAGGACGAGGATCTTCACAAAACGAGAACACCCGGACTCTACGCGGAAGTGCGGAGGCGCGGAGAGCAAAAGTTACCGGCGTTCAGAAGCGCGAGCGCCCCGCTCCGTGTGAGGGGCGGGTGCTCCGGATTTTGAGGAACCGCAAGGAACACAAAGACCTCAAAAAGAGGACCGCGCCCGTCCGGAGACAGGCCGCATAGCTCCCATAGCTCCCATAGCTCCCATAGCTCCCATAGCTCCCATAGCTCCCATAGCTCCCATAGCTCCCATAGCTCCCATAGCTCCCATAGCTCCCATAGCTCCCAAACAAACCCCTCCCGTTGCTCCGCATGAAAATGGTCTCCTCCTCTTGGGCCACCGATTTACCAGCGGCAGGTGAGCCGGGCCCGGAGCATCCGGGGTTCCACGGGATGAAAATGCACATCGTCGTAGCCCGCCTCCCGTTCCCCGGCGAGTCGGCTGGTGTAGGCGTAGGCAATGTCGTTGTCCTTCCGGTCGAGCAGGTTGAGACATTCCAAAGCCGCCTCCCAACGCGTGGCTCGATACCCCACGCTGGCGTTCACGCTCAGGGTCGGCCGCACGTCCACCGAGCCGTCTTCCGTCAGAGGCCGTTGCCCAAACGCGCGCACCCGGATCCCGGAAAACCACCCCGGCTCAAGCCCCTGCGCCCCGGCTGTCACCCCGCCGCTCAGCATCCAGGGCACGCTGTTGGGAATCCGGTCAGCGCCCGGGCTCTCCAGCAGACGCGCGTGAGTGACCGCCAACTCGGCATCCCACAAAAGCCAGGCCGCGGGTGCCCAGTAAACCGCCGTCTCCAGCCCGTATCGGCGGGAAGCGGGCCCGGGCTCGTTGGCGCCGGCGTCCCCCACATAAACCAGTTCGCTGTCGCTCCGCAGCCACCAAGCCGCCAGGGTCGCAGTCACTTTCGGAAACCACTGGGTGCGCACCCCGGCCTCAGCCCCAAGGGTCCGCACCAAGGGATCCACAGGGGAAACCGCAAGGCCGCTTTCGGGATCCCGCGTGGTGTTCACCCCCCGGGCGTCGTTGCTGTGAAACCCCGAGCCGAAATTGAGATAAACCTCCGTCTTTTTCCAAGGACCGAGGATGGCGCTCCACTTCGGACTGAGGATTGCGGCCAGGTCGTCGCCCGTGTTGCCGGGGCTGTCTGCGGAAACATCAAAGAGGAACGCATCCGCGCGCAGCCCCGTGACGGTCCGCAGCCAGGGCGTCCATTGGGTGGTGCCCTCGGCGAAAACCCCGGCGCTGCTCTCGGTCACGTCATCCTCGCGCACGGTGCGGAACCGGCTGCGGTTCTGGGTTTTATAAAGCCCGATGCCGTCGATCAGGTCCGTCCGGCTCTGCAACCCCAGGGTGAACGCGCTTTCTTTCCCCAAAATGGAGAGCGCGTTCCAGGTCCGCGAAAGGTCGCCTCCCAGCACAAACCGGCTTTCGCTCTGCTCGAATTGATCGCCGCGCTGCGGGTTCTCCAGCGCGTAGGTGAAATTGGAGAACAGTCCCAAGTCGTAATAAAACCCGTACAGGTTGAGCTGCGTGTCGGCCTTTTCCCCTTCCCCC
>JBEIUI010000162.1:0-4712 GCA_040374425.1 Verrucomicrobiia bacterium
CCACCCCGGCCTCCAAGATGGATGTTAATATCGGTCCGGGATTTCCGTCGCTTGGTCGAACAACACAGGGCAAATTTTGGGAGACAAACACCGGCTTTCAGAAGAGCCCGAAGCAATTACATGGCCTCGGAAAAAGCAGTTTTTTGCCTCCTTAAAAATCGTTTTACAAAGAACCTATTCGCGGAACAACGCCCCCAATTGGCTCGCCAGACGCTCTTTTAGGCGGGCATGCGCCACGTTGACTTCATCCGCTGTGAGTGTCCGATCCGATGCCCGGTATGTCAACGAGTAAGCCAGTGATTTTCGATCCGCAGGTAGCTTGGCGCCGCTGGGATCGGTGAACACGTCAAAGAGCTCCGCCCCGGCCAGCAAAGGTTCTTGAGCTTCCTCGAGCACATCTTCGACCCGCGCATGAGCCAGCTCCAGAGGAGCCAAAAGCGCCATGTCACGTGTGACCGCCGGGAACCGCGGGATTTCTTGGAACCTCTTTGAAATACCCTCTTTTGCCGCTTTCTCCCACGCACCCAAGTCAACCTCCGCAAACACGATGGAAGCCAGCGTATCAAGGGAGCGCCCATCCGCCGGCCAGAGTTGCCCGGCGTAACCTACGGCTTTGCCTGAGATTTTGATCGTTAACGCGAGGGCCAGAGCCGGATTTTCCTGCGGCTCGAAACTGACAGTCCCCCCGAGTGCGGCCGACACAAGCCCTTTGAGGGTAAACAAATCAGCATCAGCGCCCTGCGCATTGCGCCAAGAACGTTCCGTCACAGGCCCGCTGAGAACCATGGCCCAGTGCAGGAATTCCTCAGGCATCCGCCTTGAGAACACCCTGCCCACCTCGAAAAGACGCACGGATTTGACGCCTGCCCGCCCGTTATCCTTCACCGCTTTCAATAACCCGTGGAGGAGGTTGGGACGCATCACCACCTGATCATCGATCATGGGATTTTTAACGCGCTGCAGGTCCGATTCGCCGACCCGCGTGAAATCCATCCCCAGCGCTTGCTCCGGCACCAACGTCAAACTCCGCGCCTCATGCAACCCCAGCCCGGCACAGCTGCGCCGCAACGCCATGGACCGGTCGTAGCTGCGGTCCACTGCACTCGCAGGCGAAAAACGCGCTTGGGTGCGCGCCGGGATCGCCTCCATGCCAATCACCCGCGCGATCTCCTCAATAAGATCCACCTCCCGGGTGAGATCCGCCCGGAATGTCGGGATCGACCAACCACCCTCCGTTAAACGGAGTCCAAACCCAGTAAGAATCTGCTCGACGCGCGAAAAGGCGACGGAAACTCCGAGGAGATCTTCAACTCTTTTCATACGGAGAGGCACAACAGGAAGCGCTGCCTGCACCTCCCCGCCGCCGATCTGAAGGGCCTCCGGGGTGCCTCCCGCCAACTCGATCACCAGCTCGCAAGCCCGTTGGCTGGCGCTGAGAACCCCTGCCCTGTCCACTCCGCGTTCAAATCGATAACCTGAGTCGCTGGAGAGCCCCAGCTGACGCGACGTGCGCCGGATGCCGGCAGACTCAAAAGCGGCGCTCTCAAGGATAATGTCGGTAGTGTCCGGGGTCACGGCACTCTCCAAGCCGCCCATGATGCCTGCAATCGCCAATGCGCGAACCTCATCGGCGATCACCAGATGCTCGGGACTGAGCGCGTAGGTTTTACCATCCAGCGCAGTCAGGCTCTCCCCGGCCCCGGCAAGCCGCACTCGCACCCCGCCGTGGACCTTTGCAAAGTCGAATGCATGCAAGGGCTGGCCCTGCTCCAACATGACCAAATTGGTGATATCGACGATGTTATTGATGGAACGCAGCCCGACAGACTCGAGCTTCGTACGCAGCCACTCGGGACTCGGCTCCACCCGCACACCGCGAATCACACGCGCCGAATAAAACGGGCAAAGCCCGTCCGCCTCAATGACGAGGACACCCTGTGCGGGCGCCACCGCCGCGGCCTTGGGTCCAACTAGGCGGACCGGGCAAGCCGTCAACGCTCCAATCTCGCGCGCGATCCCATTGACGCTGAGCAAGTCTGGGCGGTTTGGCGTGATCTCAAGGTCCAAAATCGTGTCACCCGGATACAACGCGGCCACCCGGGTGCCCGGCACGGCTTCAGCGGAGAGGATCAAAAGCCCGTCTTCTCCCTTGGGCAAGCCGAGTTCTTCGGCACTGCAAAGCATGCCTTGGCTCTCAACGCCCCGGAGTTTGCCCACCTTGATCCGAAAATCGCCCGGCAAAACGGCCCCGGGCAGGGCAGCCGGCACTTTATCGCCGACTTTGAAGTTCTTGGCCCCACAAACAATCTGACGGAGCGCGCCGGATCCATCATCCACCTGGCAAACGCTCAAGCGGTCGGCGTTGGGATGCTGAACACTTTCGCGGATCTCAGCCACAACCACCTGTGGGATGGAGACCCCGCGGATCTCGATGCCTTCGACCTCCACCCCGGCCAGCGTGAGCAGATCAACCAATGCTTCGACGGAGGAGGGCAGCTCGACGAGTTCCCGCAACCAATTCAGAGAGACTTTCATATGAATGAGGAAAAGGCGGACAGATGCGCAAACATGCGCCCTGGCTCCCGCCGGGATCGCGCTGGAATTTAAAACTGGGAGAGAAACCGCTGATCGTTGTCGGTAAAGGCCCGGATATCCGAAACCCCGGACATGATCATCGCCAGCCGATCCAACCCGAAACCGAAAGCAAACCCGGTTACTTTTTCCGGGTCAAAAGCGCGGTCTTTGCGCCGGAGGTTGATCGCATCAAACACCGCCGGGTCCACCATGCCGCAGCCCGCGATTTCCAGCCAGCGATCCGCACTTCCCAAAGCCGTAGCCTTGATGTCCACCTCATAGCTGGGCTCGGTGAACGGGAAAAAATGGGGGCGGAACCGGAATTTGGCGTCTTTGCCAAAGAGCTCTCGAAAGAAAAACTCCAGGGTGCCTTTGAGATCCGCAACGCTCAAGCCCTCGTCCACCGCCAATCCCTCCATCTGAGTGAACTGAGCGAGATGCGTTGCGTCGATTTCATCCCGCCGATAGGCCGCACCGGGAGCGATGATGCGGATGGGAGGCGTGTTTTTCTCCATGGTGCGGATCTGCACCGTGCTCGTGTGGGTCCGGAGTAGCCGCCCGTCACTGAAATAAAACGTGTCATGCTCGTTCCGGGCGGGATGATCGGCGGGCGTGTTCAGTGCATCAAAACAGTGGAACTCAGTCTCGATATCGGGGCCGTCGGCGAGCGCGAACCCCATCCTGCGGAAAATCTGGACGGCCCGGTCTTGCAACTGAGTGATCGGGTGCAGAGTTCCCAAACGCGTAGCCACCCCTGGAAGTGTCACATCCACGCATGCAAACGCCTTCCTATCGGCGTCGGAAAGAATTGCAGCTTTGCGCTCATCCAAAGCCGTCGTGAGCGCGTTGCGCACCTCATTGAGGAGCTTCCCGATGCGCGGTTTGTCCTCCTTGCTCACACTCTTCATGGCCTCGCTCACAGAGGTGAGCACACCGCTGCGCCCCAAGTATTTGATGCGAACCGCCTCGAGCGCGGGTTCATCGGAGACTTTGGCCAAATCCGCAAAAGACTCCGATCGGAGTTGTTCAAGTTGCTGTTCGATCATGAGAAAAAGAGGGTGAGTAAAAAAAACAGCCTCGAACACGCGGAGGCGCATTCGAGGCTGGACTAAAGAGTTGCTCGCAGTCGGCGGGGCCGATTAAGCCGCGGCGGACTTGGAAGCTGCAGCCTTGCGCTTGGCTTCGAGAGCGGAAACGGCTTTCCCGAAAAGAACTTTGAAGGCGGCTTCGTCGCTGATCGCGATTTCAGAAAGCACCTTGCGATCGAGTGCAATCTTAGCCGCCTTGAGGCCTTCCATGAATCGGCTGTAGGTCAGGCCGTTGGCACGAGCTGCAGCGTTGATCCGCTGCTGCCAGAGCATCCGGAAGTTGCGTTTGCGGGTCTTGCGATCCCGGTAAGCCCACACTTGGGCTTTCATCACCGCATTTTTGGCGTAACGAAAAAGCTTGGAGCGACGGCCTCGGAATCCTCTCGCGGCATCGACAACTTTCTTCCGGCGTTCCCTACTGGACGGGGCATTAGTGGCTCTTGGCATGGATCAAGTTTTGGGTTGAGGGCGCGCTGTTGAGTTGTGGTTTTTTGCAAAAATCTGCCGCCTCGCGCTCCCTAGTATCCGGCGTCAAGCCAGACAGACGGGCAGATTCAGTCACGATCTTTTAAGCGAAAGGAAGGCACTCTTTGATGCGCGCCTCCATCGTCTCATCGACCAGGCCGGCCTTGCCGAGGTTGCGCTTGCGCTTCGGACTCTTGGAAGAGGCCAGATGACGCAAGCCCGCTTTGCGGCGAAGGATCTTGCCCGTGCCAGTGACTTTGAACCGTTTGGCTGCTGATTTCTTCGTCTTGCGACGTGCGATCGACTTGGGCATGGGGCGGGCAAACTAGCCACCAACCTCTGAATGGCAACCTTTTTTTCCACGAAAAACATCCTCCCGAATCCCGCCGCGTAATTCGTCGGGGAGGATCGCGAGCCCGCCGTCAAATCACGGGGGCCCCAAACTTTCGCTGTCATCCGACAAAAAACGTGGCTTCAAAGAGCCCGGAAGCAGTGCTCAGTTCCCTTCGCACAGGCACTCCGAGAAGACGCTGGAACATTTCCACCTCAAAACGCGAGACCACTGGGAACGATTTCAACACGTCG
>JBEIUI010000167.1:0-4249 GCA_040374425.1 Verrucomicrobiia bacterium
CCGCATACAGCCAACTCGGCAGACGGGACTTTCACCCGCTTGAGCACCGCATTCGCCGGCGCACGCCTGTCCCTTGTGGCTCTTGTGCCTCTTTCCGCCTACTTCTTCTCCTCCATTTGAGGGAGGGGGGGGAATGGCGCAATCCCTCACTCCGCTTTCACCGGCCTGTTGCAAAAACGATATTTGGGTTGCTGTTTGGAAACTGAATAACGGACGTTTTTTGACACCGTTGCCCCTTTGCGACCTCCTCAAATCTCAGAATCGCGCTTTGCCTCGCATGTTTTTTGCGGTGTTTGGACGGAATGAAGCGTTGGGTCGCCACTTTTATGCAGTCCACCGGGCCGTGCGAGCGCACCTTGGAGGAGGGGGTGCACCGGTTGGGAGCAGGCCCGGGGGTTGAGGTGGTGATCGAGGGCGAGGGCGTAGCCGCCGTGCACGCGCGGATTGCGATTTCCGCCGGTGGCGTTTCGTTGGAGAATTTGGCCGGGCCTCTGGGTGTATGGCTGAACGGTCAGCGGCTGGAGGGGATCACCGCAGTTTCCGATACGGCTCTGATCCGGCTCGGCGACGCGCTTCTGCTTCTCCAAGAGGAGTCGGAGGATCCCGCCGCGCGGCAATGGAGCGCTGCGCTGGCGGCCACCATTCCCCTTCTTGCCCGACCACCCGCTCCGGGCGCCGCGGCGGTGCCGGAGCTCGGGGGCGAGGTTTTCGATGCGTTGAGAGGCTTGAGCGAGCGGGAAAAAAGCGCTGCGGGTGGGCTGGAAATTGGTCCCGAGGCGCCTCTGAGCGGCAGCTACCGGCTGGGGGAAGAGATTGCGCGGGGCGGGATGGGGGTGATTTTCTGCGGCCAAGACGCGCGTCTGAGGCGTGAGGTGGCAATCAAAGTCAGCCGCGGCGGGTTTCACGGGGAGGACCCGCGTTTCATTCGGGAAGCGGAGATCTTGGCGCGCTTGGCGCATCCGAACATTGTGCCGATCTACAATCTCGGCGTGGACGAGCTGGGAAGGCCCTTTTACAGCATGAAACTGATTCGAGGCAGGACGCTGCAAGCCGTGGTGAGGGCGTTGCGCGAGGGGGATCGGGATGCGATGAGAGAGTATAGCCGGGATCGGTTGCTTACGGTGTTTAGGAAGGTGTGTGATGCCGTGGCGTTCGCCCACAGCCGAGGGGTTCTGCATCGGGATCTGAAGCCCGAAAACGTGATGGTCGGAGAGTATGGCGAGGTGCTGGTCATGGATTGGGGATTGGCCAAGGTTCTGGGCGAGCCAGGGGATGCTGTGGCACCTGCCCCCAAGCGGGAGGCCTCTCCGGGCACGTCTGTTTCAGACGGTGCCCTCATGAGTATGGAGGGAGAGGTGATGGGCACCCCGCATTACATGTCTCCGGAGCAGGCGGAGGGGCGGCTCTCGGAGTTGGATGCCCGTTCCGACGTGTACAGCCTGGGCGCTTTGCTTTTTGCTATTCTCACCCTGCGTGCGCCGGTCGAAGGGCAGACCGTGGAGGAGGTCCTCGACCGGGTAAAACGGGGTGAAGTGGCGTCGATGGTCGGCGCCGGTCGGGCCGAGGAGAGCGCCCCGGGGCTGCCGCGGCAGTCGGCAAGGACCGTAAAACGGGGGGCGGCGCCTGAGGCGCTCATGGCAGTGGTGCGGCGCGCCATGGCGCGGGATCCGGCCGCGCGGTATGCCAGTGCCGCGGAGCTTTCCGCGGATGTCGAGGCGTATCAAAGCGGGTTCGCGACGCGAGCGGAGCGGGCCGGAGCACTCCGCCAAGTGGTGCTGCTCATGCTCCGCCACAAGGGGGTGTCGAGCCTTCTGGCGCTGCTGGTTGCGGCGGGCTTGGCGTTTACCGTGCGTCTGGCCGAGAGCGAGAGCCAGGCGCGAAAAAGCGAAGCGCAGGCGCGGGCAAGCCAGATCCTCGCGATGAAAGAGCAGGGGGAGACACGCAAAGCCCTGGCGAAATCTCAAATCGCCCTCGCCGAGGCCGCCTATCAAGATGAGAATGGAGCCAAAGCCCGCAACGTGCTGGAGCGGGTGCCTGCGGGCCTCAGGGACTCAGACTGGCGCTACCTCTTTGATAACACCGACACGTCCATGGACCTGCCGGGTTGGGATCGGCTCCGCAAAGTGACGGGCGCCGTCCCGCATCCGACGAGGCCGGGGGTTTTCGCTTTTTTTCTCACATCAGGCGAGGTCTGGCTGTTTGATTCGGTAGCCGGTAAACGGCTTCTTGAATTCCATCTGGATCTGCCGCTGTCCTCCCGCAAACCGGGGGATTTGCCGGTCCTAGGTTTTTCCCCGGATGGAAGGCGACTGGCGATCGGGTGGCGGGAGCGCCCCGGGGTGAGTTTCCACAGCACTCGGACCGGATCGAAGCTCGGATCTTTGGACACTGTTGGAACGGCCTGCCTGGAGTTTTCAGCGGACGGTGCGCGGCTGCTTCATCGGGAATTGAGCAACGGCGCAGCGGGGCGGCTCAGGCTTTGGAGCGTCGCCGATGGAAAACCGGTCTGGGAGCGGCCGGTTTCAATCGATTCGGGAAGAGTTTTCCCCGCGTGTTTTGTTCATGGAAGCAATTCCATTTTGGTGGCGGAACCTGAGGATCGCCTGGAGTTGGTGTCCGCGGCCGATGGCTCAACCCTGCGCCGGTTTCCTTCGGTGCATTCCGGAGTGACCGCCCTGGCGGTGCATCCCAAGGGGCGCGTGGCGTTGGCCGGTGAGGCCAACGGATTTGTGCGCGCATTGGACATTGAGGAGGGCAGGGTGCTGTTTGAGCACCGGGCCAACTCAGATGCGGTGCGGGGTGTCGCCTACTTGCCAGAGGGCGATCGGTTCGCAA
This sequence comes from Verrucomicrobiia bacterium, assembly GCA_040374425.1. Lineage (GTDB taxonomy): Bacteria > Verrucomicrobiota > Verrucomicrobiia > Chthoniobacterales > Chthoniobacteraceae > CAIURC01. Next base: position 2,836 of record JBEIUI010000167.1, read on the forward strand.
CGCTTGGATTCGAGGGAGACGGCCGCGCATCCCTTCGGTTGTGGGATGCCGCCAGCGGTTACCTGCTGCATCCGCTCCTTGGATTGGGTGGTCAGGACCGTTACAGGGGCGCTTTGTTCGTGCATCCCCTCTCGGGGGAATTGCTGGCGGCTGCGGGAGATTCGGCGAAGTTTTGGAGGGTTCCTCGGAATTGCGAAATCTGGAGGCAGGTGCGCACGACCGGTGTTTCCCGGGCTTTTTTCTTCGGGTCGGATGACCGCGTGCTCACCCAGTCGCAACGGGACCCAGACGAACGCAATCCGCTGCTTTACGACTTGGGGGTCTGGGATGTGGGCGGGCTGCATCCGCGGGAGATCTGGAGCAATCCCAAAGGGCGTTATCTCGGGCTGAGCGTGAGCCCAAATGGGGAGCGAGCGGTGGTGCTCGCCCATGATAGTCCACACCAGGCGTTGATGCTCCGCCGGGAGGGGCTCGGGGTGGCCGTGGCCGCATCTTTCAGGGTGCAGGCGTTTGTAAAAAACATTTTGGAACTGAGTCCTTCCGGGCAACGCCTTTGGACCGGCAAAGAGGTGGTGGAAACCCAGCAAGGCCGGACCCTGTGCAAAATTGAGCGGCGAGGCGTGGCGGATCGCTTCTTTCCCTCGGTCTGGATCGACGAGAAGCGGCTGGCGGAGGCGATCGAGGTTTATGGGGCGGAGGGGGCATCGTGTTTGCTGAACGTGTGGGACACAGATACAGGCAATTTGCTGGGCTATGTGCCCATGCCCGCGGACGTGACGCTCAAAGCGCTTGCCGTTTCAAGCGACGGCCGACGGCTCGCGGAGGGCGGTTCTGATCTAAAGATCCGGATCCGCGACACGGCCACGATGAATGTGCTGCAGGAGTTCCGCGCGCACGACCAAGATATCACGGCGCTCGCTTGGGATCCCACTACGGGCCTGCTCGCCAGCGGCTCGGCGGATCTCACCGTGCGACTCTGGGATGTCAGCGGCGAGGAACCCAAGCAATGGAGGGAGTTCCGCGGACCGACGAATGTGGTTAAGAGTTTGGCGTTTAGCCCGTCCGGGCGCCGCTTGATCTCTCGGGAAGCCTCTGCGCGGGAGGGCGTGACGCGGATGTGGGAACTGGGGGCGAATTAGGTCCGGTGGACGATGTTAACGAGTTTGAACCGGAAGACACTCGGGCAGGCCATTGCGCCGGGGACCCGCACAGATTGTCTGTCCCCGTCGGATCTCAAAACGTCCCAAACAGCCCTTATCTTAGCGCCATTCAGGTAGAGTAGGGAGCGCCGTGGATTACCATCGGCGCCCCCTCTCATCAAACCGTGCAGGCGGTTTTCCCGCACACGGCTTTCCGAGTATCCTTCTTTCGGCTCGCTTATCAGCCCGCCGCTGGAGCTGGTTGTCAAACCAGC
>JBEIUI010000016.1:0-42209 GCA_040374425.1 Verrucomicrobiia bacterium
CGCCGATGCCGTCGAACTTTTGGTCGATGTTGAAGAGGATGCTGCGGGAGGGGATTTTGACGGCCTTGCGCATGTCGGCGCGCCGGATCTCGTCGTCGAGCTTGGTGAGGAAAATGTCCGACGCGGACGCGCCTTGGCCGAGGGATCGTCCGTTGAGGACGAGGGAGAGGATTTTGAGCAAATGCGATTTCCCTGAGCCGAAGTAGCCGGAGATCCAGACGCCGTTCTTGAGAGGATGCTCGAGATAGTTTTCGAGAAACTTGTCGAGACCGTCCGCGACATCGCTGGTGATGACGTATTCCTCGACCTCGGTGAGGAGATCGCGTTCGTCATCGGCCTTGATGACGCCCTCGATGTGGCGGTGGATGTCCTTTTTAAAAAGGTCGCGGATGAGCATGTGGGCAGACCGTTAGGGGTGGTAGGTGGCGAGGTTGATGGCCCGGTAGTAGGGGCGGTACAGAGAGGGGGTCGGCACGGAGCCGAAGAGCCGGAGCTGGGAGCCGCTGCCTTCCTCCTGGACGTATTCGCCGGGGAAAAACATCACGATGGGATGGCGCATCATGGCGGGCTGGAGGGCTTCGAGAACGGTGTGGGTCCGCAGGAAGGGAAAGACGCGTCCCACGGAAGTAATGAGGGTGAGCCGGGTCTCGTCGTTCCCGATGACATCGAGAATCCGCGGGATGAGGTGGGCCTTGGGGTCCGCGTAGTTCCCGAGGGTTTCGAGCAGGTCGACTTTTTCAAACGAGGCCTCGTCTTCAAGAAGGCCAGAGAGGAGGTTGTTGTCTTCCAGAATGCGGAGGACGGTGTCGAAGAGGTCGACGACGGCGACCTGGATTCCGCGGGAGAGCAGGCGTGATTTGAGGGAATCGACCATGCGCCGCACCGAGTCCTCGTCTGCGGGATTGTAGGGATGGATGAAAATGGGCACCTCATTGGCCAAACCTTTCATGGCCAGGAAGTTGGGGTGGCTGAAGATGCCGTAGAGGTGTTCGGTCGCGTCAGGCATGGGAGGGGGAATTCTGTCTTGAGGACGCCAGATTGGCTATCTCGGGATCTGGAACGAGGAAGCCCGCCAGCCAGCGCGGATTGTCGGCTAGGATGACCCTGGAAACTTCCGGGGGAATCAGCGGGCGCTGGATGGAATCTTCCCCCCCGCAGGCAACCAGAATGCCGCTCTCTCTGAGCATGTTTAAAAGGACCGACCGGACCTTGGCTTTGGTGGAGGGGGTGAGTTCGGCTAGGGAGGGATGCAGGCTGGATTGGCTGGAGAAGAAGTTTTCGTAGTCGGACCGTCTTAAGGTGTAATCCAACGTTTGCAGTTTGTGCCGGAGGATGTCAGCCGCGAAGGCCATGATGAAGGGCGTGGTTTTTAGGAGAGAGAGCCATGAGAGGCTTGTGCAGATGTCCAGGGACGACGTTGCGAGAAGCTCGAGTTGCGGGGGTGTGAGCGAGGAAATGCGTCTGCGCAACTCGCGTTCGATCCGGATCGCGCTGGCTCCGGTGCGAGTCTGGAGCGCATTGCCACCAAGGATCTGTGCTTTTGCTGCCTTCGAATTTGCCGTCCCCAAAAATGCGGCAGCCATGATCCGGGCCAATTCCGGCCGGAGCGCGAGCGAGGTGAATCCAAGGCTGAAGCGGTGTGTGGAGCGAGGCATGCGGGTAAACGGTCGCGTGGAACGCCCAATCTTATTCGAACTCCGCTTTCTCCTTCCACGAAATAGGCGTTGCCCGGGCAGGAGACTCGGCGACGGACGCGTTTGGCCGAACTGCGCTCGGTGAAAACCGGTCGTCTTTGGAAGGGCCCCGAAAGCCCCGGCGCGTCCGGAAACAGAGAGAAGTGGGTTCATTGCGGGTGTGAGACTATCGGGAGGGGATGGACATTGGCAGGGGGAGGGGGCTCCGGAGTGGCGAGCGGGCGTTGTCGCGGCCGATCAACCCGAGGGTGGCGGAGAACACGCTGAACCAAGTCTTGGATACGGGGCTGCTTTTCTGGGACGTCGGGCCGTTGGGAGCGCGTGTTCCGCCCTGCGGATTGACCGCGCCGGAGCTGGGCGTTCTCCTGTCCGTATGGATGCCATCACTTACACTGCGGCCCGGGAGAACCTCCACCATGGACCGGGTCTGCATGGATCATTCGCCCGTCATCATCACGCGGAACCGCGACCAGGCTGTTGTCATGCTTTCTCTCGATGATTACGAGGCCCTCGAGGAGACTGCGCACCTGCTGCGCAGTCCGCGCAACGCGACACGTTTGCTCGAAGCCATCCACGCTTTGGAGAGCGGCAAGGGAGTCGTGCTCGCCCTCGCCTTCGCAAGTCACCCCTTCCACCCACAGGCGCGTGCCGTTTTCGAGCAGGCGGATTCCAGCCAACCCGCTGCGCTCTGCCGGGCAACTCAGACCAGCTTTCTGCGCCTATTGACCACAAAATCCATTTGCCATGCCTACGGATGCGATCCCGTTCCCAACTCCAAAGCGTGGGCAAAGTGCGCGGAGTTGCTCCAACTGCCCCAAGTCACTTGGTTGGCGGAACCCTCCGAAATCGAATCGGAGTGGAGCAGGTGCGCGACACTGGACAGCGCCTCCCCAAAAATCTGGATGGACGCTTATCTCGCCGCATTTGCGGTTTGCAGCGGTATCCCGTTGGTGAGCTTGGACAAAGATTTCATCCGATTCCAACCCCACGGTCTCCAGCTGCAACTGATTGAGCCGGAGCGGAGTTGAACAACCGTCCCTCGCCCCCTCTGCGACGATTTTCTCAGTCTTCCCCGCAACGCGTGTCCCCCCCATCAGAGAGGACCGTCCGTGGAATCTCAATCTGCCTGCGCCCTACGCTGAGTTCACGCGATCCGGCGCCTTCCTCTTGCGGAGCGCATGGGTTATTCCTCCTCCTTGGCTGCGAGGCCGGGGATGGGGGCGAGGGCTTCGCCAAGTTTGAGTTAGCCCCACTTCACGCCGTCATCGAGGTCGAGGCGGGCTTGGGCCAGGGGGAGCAGGGTGTCGCGTTCGTAGTCTTCGCATTCGCGGAGCGCCTTCTTTAAGGCGTCGCCTTCTTTGCGGGCGGCCGTCTTCTCGCACGTGTTCGTGCTCGTCGCGCTCACGTGCTCGAGGTGTTCGAGCCGGGCGCGGAGCTTGTCCAGGTACCCATTCAGCAGCCGGTTCACCGTGTCCTTCTTTCGCTCCCCATCCAAGACACCTGCTCGGTGTCTTTTCATTTGAGTCAATTTGGTGATGCCTTGGCATCATAAAAGGAGATGGTAAGATGCTTGCATGCGCACTACCCTCACGATCGATGATGATCTGGCTGGCATTTTGAAGCGCCGCTCCCACGAACTGGGCAAGCCCTTCAAGGAAATCGTCAACGCCACCTTGCGGAAGGGACTCTCAGCCACGGACATTCCGAAAACGTTCGACGTCGTGGTGCGACCCCACGATTTCGGCGCAATGCGGCCCGGTCTGGACGGGGATCGCATCAACCAACTCATCGACGATCTGGAGGTGGAGGATTACTTGAGAAAGGCGGCCCGGGATGATTCTGCCGGACGTTAATCTTCTCGTTTACGCCCATAATGTGCGCGATCCACGACATCCAAAGGCTTTGGCCTGGTGGTCCGAATGTCTTTCTGGGCAGGAAGGGGTGGCGCTGGCGTGGGCGGTGATCCACGGTTTTGTGCGGGTCACAACCCATCCCAGGGTGTTTGAACGGCCCTTGACCGTGGAGGAATCCCTGAGCCGGGTGGAAGAGTGGATGACGCTGCCTCACGTGCACCTCGTGGAGCCGCCTCGGGGGCATTTTCAAACGTGGGCCGCTCTTTTGAGAAAGTTGGGAACCGCTGGAAACCTCAGCACGGACGCCCATCTGGCTGCTCTGGCCATGGAGCGCGGGTTGATCCTTCACACCACCGACGCGGACTTCAGCCGATTCCCCGGCCTCAAATGGCGGAACCCGTTGCGGTGAGTGGCGGTTTCAGGGCTGCTGAACCCTCTCCTCCCTTCGCTCTCCTGCGCTCTGCGCTCTGGAGTTTGCCTGTCCCTTGTGACTCGCGGAGAACACAAAACGGTCCAAGCCTGGATTCTCGCCTGCTCCGAGGCCATTGGATGGACGCTTGTGCCCCGCGCGGAAGCCAAGGAAAGGAGAGGGGGCATTCCTGCCCCCTTGCGGAAGAAAGACGGACGGGAGAAAGACGGGGACAGGAATGTCCCCGCTCCGTTGTCGCTCTTCTTCGACGACCTGCTCGACGCCAAGGTGCGGGAGTTCAACCGGCGCTACGCCGAGGTCGGGGGCACGTTGCTCGGGCAGTTCCGCCATTTCCACACGGGCATTTCGACTGAACGCTCATGAAACCGAGCCCGACAATCCCTGACTACACCAGCTTCCTCACCGAGGTGAAGGGCCGGATCCAGACCGCGCGTTTGCAGGCCGGGCGGGCGGTGAACCGGGAGCTGGTGATGCTTTACTGGGACATCGGACGCGGGATTGTGGAGAAGCAGCAGACAGCGGGCTGGGGCGAGGCGGTGGTGGAACGGTTGGCGGCGGATTTGCGGGCGGAGTTCCCGGATATGCGGGGGTTTTCGGCGGACAATGTCTGGCGAATGCGGCAGTTCTACGCCGAACACTCGACCCCGGAGTTTCTGGAACAAGCTGTTCCAGAATTGAAGCGCCATGCCGGAAAGCCATCTCTTGAACAGCCTGTTCAAGAAAGTGGCAGAAAGACTGCTCACCAGTTTCTGGAACAAGCTGTTCCAGAAACTCTCTCACAGGCGGTGCGAGAACTGATGTCGCAGGTTCCCTGGGGCCATCACGTGGAGTTGATGAAGAAGGTCAAGGACCCCGCCGCGCGGCTCTTTTACCTCCGCGCCACGGCGCAATGCGGCTGGAACCGGAGCGTGCTCTTGAACCAGATCAAAGCGCAGGCGTACGAACGCGCGGTGCGGGAGAAAAAGACGCACAACTTCGCCCAAGCCCTGCCGGAGCATTTTGCGGAGCAGGCAAACGAGATGCTCAAGAGCCGCTACAACCTCGAATTTCTCGGGATCGCCAAGCCCATGAAGGAGCGGGAACTGGAGGCGCGGCTGATTTCCAGGCTCCAGCAGTTCATCTTGGAACTGGGATACGGATTCTGTTTCGTGGGCCGGCAATACCGGCTGGCACTGGGAAAGAAGGAGTATTTCGTGGACCTCCTGTTTTATCACCGTTTCGTCAAGGCGCTGGTGGCGTTTGATCTCAAGATCGGCGAGTTCGAGCCGGAACACGCGGGCAAGATGGATTCTTATCTGAACCTCCTGAACGAGAAGGAGCGCGGTCCGGAGGACAGGCCCTCCATCGGCATCATCCTCTGTGCGGAGAAGGATGAGGTGGAGGTGGAATTCGCGCTGAGAACCAAGGCGAACCCGATTGGCGTGGCGGAATACCAGCTGCAAGAGACCCTGCCGGCGGAGTTTAAGGGCAGGTTGCCCACGGCCGAGCAGCTCGCCGATGTGGCCAGGGAGTTTTTGCCCACGCCAAAAGCGTCAGCCAAACCCAAGCGCCGATGAACAAGCCAACCGAACACAAAACCGTCCAAGCCCGGATCCTTGAATACGCCGACGCCATCGGGTGGACGATTGTGCCCCGGCAGGTGGCCGAGGAAAGGAGAGGGGGCATTCCTGCCCCCTTGCGGAAGAAGGACGGGGACAGGAATGTCCCCGCTCCGTTGTCGCTCTTTTTCGACGACCTGCTCGACGCCAAGGTGCGGGAATTCAACCCGCGCTATGCCGAGGCCGGAGGGGCGTTGCTCGGGCAGTTCCGCCATCTCCACACCGACATCTACGGCAACCGGGAATTCGTCGAGCACCTGCGCAACCGGGGCAAATTCTTCGACCACGAGGAGAGGCGCGAGCGCGACCTGATCCTGGTCGATTACGAGGATCCGGCGCGCAACGTTTACGAAGTCACCGAGGAATGGGCCTTTCACAACGGCCACTACGGCACGCGGGAGGATGTCGTCTTCCTCATCAATGGCATCCCGGTGCTGGTGATCGAGTGCAAGAACGCCAACAAGGACGAGGCGATCGCGCTCGGGGTGGATCAGATCCGTCGTTACCACCGCGAGACGCCCGAGCTGTTCGTGTCGCAGCAGCTTTTCACCGCCACGGACGCCATCGGCTTTTCCTACGGGGTGAGCTGGAACACGGTGCGTCGAAACATTTTTCATTGGAAGCTAACGGAGGGGGGACATTCCTGTCCCCCAAATTCAGGAAAATGGGGGTTGGAAAACCCCCACTCCTTTTTCAATCCGCATGGCGAAGTTGACGTCACGCAAAACCACCTCCCTCACTGGCAGCAGGGCGAGGCGTGGGTTTTCGTCACCTGGCGGCTCGGCGATTCGCTGCCGAAAGCGAAGCTGGATCAGTGGAAGCACGAGCGGGAGGCTTGGATGACGCATCATCCCGAGCCGTGGGACGAAAAGACAGAGGACGAGTATCACGAGCGCTTTTCGTGGCAGATTGATGTGTGGCTGGATCAGGGAAGCGGATCGTGTGTGCTGAAGGATCCCGCCAACGCGAGGATCGTGGCGGATGCGCTGCGGCACTTTGACGGGGAGCGGTATGACCTGGCCTCCTTCGTTGTGATGCCGAATCACGTGCATGTGTTGTTCCGTCCGCTGGGCGAGCATGCGTTACCGGAGATCGTGAAGACATGGAAGGGGTTCACCGCGCGGGAGATCAACAAGCGGATCGGAAAGACAGGGGAGCTTTGGCAGGATGAGTATTGGGATCGATTGATCCGGAATGAACGGCACTTTTTCAAGGTGGCGGAGTATGTCCGGGAGAATCCGGTGAAGGCGAAACTGCGCGAAGGGCAGTTTATACTGGAGGGGGGATTTTCCAATCCCCCGGAATCGGGTAAATTTGGGGGAGAGGAATGTCCCCCCTCCGTTCCCGGTCGCCTGGAACTTAAGGTCAAAACGTTCTGCGCCATCCCGCAGGTGCTCGCCTTCCTGAAGGACTCCATCGTCTTTGCGGAGAAGGACGAGGAGCTGAACAAATACATCCTGCGCCAACACCAGACCGGCGCGGTGGAGGCGACAGTGAGCCGCGCCCTCGATCCCCGGCGCACCCGGGGCCTTGTTTGGCACACCCAGGGCAGCGGCAAAACCTTTACCATGATCAAGGCGGCAGAACGGCTGTTCCGCGCGCCGGAGGCGGACAAACCGACCGTCCTGCTGATGATCGACCGCAACGAGTTGGAAGATCAGATGCTCAAGAACCTCGCCGCGCTCGGCCTGGGCAACCTGGAGCACGCCAGCAGCATCGCCCGGCTCAACCAACTGCTGAAGGACGACTACCGCGGCATCATTGTGACGATGATCCACAAGTTCCGCGACCTGCCGGCGAACTTGAACCTGCGGAAGAACATCTACGTGCTCATTGACGAAGCCCATCGCACCACCGGCGGCGACCTCGGCAATTTCCTCATGGCCGGCCTGCCCAACGCGACTTTCCTCGGCTACACGGGCACCCCCGTGGACAAAACCGCTTACGGCAAAGGCACGTTCAAGACCTTCGGCTGCGAGGACGACCAAGGGTATCTGCACAAGTATTCCATCGCCGAAAGCATCGAGGACGGCACCACGTTGCCGCTCTATTATCAGCTCGCACCGAATGAAATGCTCGTCCCGCACGAGACGCTGGAAAAGGAGTTCCTTTCCCTGGCCGAAGCCGAGGGCGTGGCCGACATTGAGGAGTTGAACAAGATCCTCGAGCGGGCGGTGAACCTGAAGAACTTCCTCAAGGGCAAGGAGCGCATCCAGAAGGCGGCGAAGTTCGTCGCCGAGCACTACCGGGAGAACGTCGAGCCGCTCGGCTACAAGGCCTTCCTCGTCGGCGTCGACCGCGAAGCCTGCGCCCACTACAAACGCGCGCTCGATGAGTTCCTGCCGCCCGAGTATTCGGAGGTGGTTTACACCGGCAACACCAACGACTCGGCCTTGCTCAAGGAATTCCACCTCGACCCGAAGAAGGAGCGCCAGATCCGCAAGAGCTTCGGCAAACTCGAGCAGTTTCCGAAGATCCTCATCGTCACCGAGAAACTGCTCACCGGCTTCGACGCGCCCGTGCTCTACGCCATGTATCTGGACAAGCCGATGCGCGACCACACCCTGCTGCAGGCCATCGCCCGGGTAAACCGCCCCTACGAGAACGAGGCCCGGGAGATGGTGAAACCCCATGGCTTCGTTTTGGATTTCGTGGGGATCTTCGACAAGCTGGAGAAAGCCCTGGCGTTTGACAGCGACGAGGTCAACGCGATCGTGAAGGACCTCAAACTCCTGAAGGTGCTCTTCCAAAACAAGATGGAGAGCAAGGTGCCGGCCTACCTCGGGCTCATCGAACGCCAGTTCAACGACAAGGATGTGGACACCCTCATTGAGCATTTCCGCGACCCCGAGCGGCGGAAGGAGTTCTTCAAGGAATACAAGGAGATCGAGATGCTCTATGAGATCATCTCCCCGGATGCCTTCCTGCGGCCCTTTATCGAGGGCTACACGACCCTGAGCGCCATCTACGACGTGGTGCGCAAGGCCTACACGAGGCGGGTCATGGTCGATCGCGATTTCCAGGCCAAGACCAACGCCCTGGTGCAGGAGAGTGTTGGCAGCGGCCCGCTGTATGCGCCGGATGACATCGTGCCGATCAACGGCGAGACCCTGGACATCATGAAGCGCCGGAAATCCGGCGATTCGGTCAAGGTGATCAACCTGATCAAGAGCATCGAGAGGGTGGCCGAAGACAGCAGCGACGACCCATTTCTGGTCGCCATGGCGGATCGGGCCCGGGCGGTTCAGGAACAGTTTGAGCAGCGGCAGACCGGAACGGCTGAGGCCTTGGAGGAACTGCTTGGGGAAGTGCGCCGCAACGAGGCGCGCAAGAAGGAGCAGGCGGAGCGCGGCTTTGACGGATTGACCCACTTCGTTTTTGAAAGACTGCAGGCATTCGGTGTGGCCGATGCCGAGACCGTAAGCCGGAACATCAAGGAGGCCTTCATCGATGATCCCAACTGGCAGCACAGTGAAAAGAGCCTGCGCGAGCTGCGCAAGAAGGTGACCTTTGCCATCCTCGCCAAGTGCGAGGATCTTGCCGAAGTGCCCCGACTGGTGGAGGAGCTGTTTCGGGTTCTGGAAAGGAGTGGACGATGATGCCTTGGAAGAACCGGGAGGAGTTCAGGTCGCGGGTTCTGGAATGGGCCCGGAAGCTTGAGGTCCGGGCGCATGCCATTTACATCCGGCCCATGCGTCGCAAGTGGGCGTCCTGTTCGACCGCCGGCACCCTGAGCTTCAACGATGAGTTGCTCTGCATGGACACGAAGCTCGGCGACTATGTCATTGTTCACGAACTGCTCCACTTCTCCGTGCCGAACCACGGCAAGCTGTGGAAGATGCTCATGCGGGCGCATCTTGGGGAGTGGGAAAACTTGGAGAAACGTTTGAACCGAGCCGGATGAATGGAGCTTTGTTTGTGTGGCGGGAATACAAACCGGCCCTCCGTGCTAACAGCAATCGAAGCGAAGCGTGGGCGGGATAGGGACAGCGCTTCTCTTGCAAGCGTCAGCCCCCCGTCGGCTCCTACCATTGAGTGAATCATCTGCGGAAATCTGGGTCATCTGCGGTTCACCTGCAGTCAGGAGGCCATTTGCGGTAAGGGTCGGGTTCAGAGCCGGCTCTCAATCCAGCAGGGTGCCTTCCTGCCAGGCTTTGGAGGGGCCGGCCCTCAAATTGGCAAGGGTGACCCGCGCGATCTCAGAAAGAGCTTCCTGAGTCAAAAAAGCCTGGTGCGAGGTGACGAGGACGTTGGGAAACGAAATCAGCCGGCTCAGATCGTCATCGAGCAGGCCGTGACCCGAATGATCCTCGAAAAAGATGCCCTCCTCCTCCTCGTACACATCGAGCGCCACGCCGCCGAGCCGACCCGCCTTGAGTGCCTTGATGAGCGCGGTGGTGTTCACCAGTTTGCCGCGGCTGGTGTTCACGAGATACGCGCCGGGCTTCATCTGAGCGAGGGTCCGCTCGTTGAGGAGATGATGCGTGTCCTTGGTGAGCGGCAGATGCAGGCTGAGGATGTGTGACTGCGCTAGCACGTCATCGAATGCGGCGTAATACACCTGATTTTCGGCGGCCCATGGCTCGTTGGGGAAAGGATCGGAGGCGATGACTTTGCAGCCGAACCCGCGGAAGATCTGCGCTGTGCAACGGCCGATTTTGCCCGTGCCGAGGATGCCGACGGTTTTGCCGTGCAAATCGAAGCCCACCAGCCCGGCGAGGGAGAAATTGAACTCGCGCACGCGGTTGTAGGCACGGTGAATCTTGCGGTTGAGCGTGAGCGTCAGCGCGACGGTGTGCTCGGCGACGGCATGGGGCGAATACGCGGGCACGCGCGTGACGGCGATGCCCAATTCGCGCGCCGCACAAAGGTCCACCTGATTGAACCCAGCGCAACGAAGCGCCACATGACACACGCCGGCCTGGGCGAGCTGCTGGAGGCAATCGCGGTCAAGTGTGTCGTTCACGAAGACGCAGACGGCCTCGCTCCCGGCCGCAGTGGCGGCTGTTTCAGCAGTGAGACGGAATTCGTGAAACAGCCAGGCCACCTCGTCTGCGCCCGGGGCGGCGAGCATGTAGTCGCGGTCATAAGGCTTCGTGTCGTAGAAAGAGACTTTGATCATGCGCTGGAATGAAGGGTGGCGTGCGGGAGCCGTCTTTCTGCACTCATCAGAGGGAGCGAGCCCAGCGCGAGCGCAGTGCCTTCCAGATGGATTCGAGGTTCACCGGAGTTGCGTCTGTCCCTTTTGCGTCTGGAGCGACTTTTCGATGACCCGGGCGGTCACCTCGTGTGACGGGCCTTCCGCGGCAATTTCAACGAGGCGGCCTGTCTTGCGATAGAAATCCAAGAGCGGGCCGATCATCCGAGCAAACACAGCGAGCCGTTGCCGAATGGTGTCGGGCGCGTCATCTGTTCGCCGAAACAATTCGCCGCCGCACGCATCGCACACACCGGGCCGGCTCGGGGGGGCGAAGGCTTCGTGGCAGGTCCGACCGCAAGCCCGGCACGTCAGCCGTCCCGAAAGCCGGCGCACAATTTCATCGTCGCTCACGGCCAGGTAGAGGGTCTGTGTGACAGTGCACCCCAGTGCCAAGACCATGGTCTCCAGGTCCTTGGCTTGCGCGAGCGAGCGCGGATAGCCATCCAGAACGAAGCCGTTGGCATCCGGGTAGCCGCTAAGCATCGCCAGCGCCAAATCCCCGGCCACGTTGTCCGGGACGAGCTCTCCCCGCTCGATGAAGGTCTGGGCGTGGCGACCCACGGGTGTCTCCCGGCGGATGTGATCGCGGAAATGTTCGCCGGAGGAAAGATGCTGATACCCCAGCGCCGCCGCCAGCGCTTGCCCATGCGTGCCTTTCCCTGAGCCAGGCCCTCCCAGGAGGACGACGATGGGCTTGGCTTCGCTCGGATGTCTAGGGGCTGTGGGCATGAGGAATTCAAGAGAAGGCGGACCAGTGGCGCCGGCGGCGTGGGGGGCGGCACTCCGCCCCGGTTTGGTGATACCAGACACAAGGCAGACAGGAGCAAAAAATCTTCCGGGAAGCTCTTCGCCGGCAAACCGAATAGGTATAGGAGGCAGAGCTTCTCTTACCGCCAGCGGAACAGTTTGTCGGTCCCCATCGAACGCCCCCTTCCCCCCCTACGCTAACGGCGTTCCTGTGCTCCAGCACAAGGTTGCGGTCGTTAGACCGCTACCCTGGGACCACGTCCCGCGAAACGATCAAACCCCGACGGGGTTGCGGCATCAGGCCCGCGGTGGACGGCAACCCTTCCAGGGTTGGCTGCGTGGGGACCGTGTCCCCGGGTTGGCTCGTGCCTCGCGACCCTGGGCTGAGCGACAGAATCCTGTTGGGATTCGGGAAACCGCCAACGCACCGCCCGCCGCGTCCGATCAGTCCGCCGCCGCGTAAAAGTCGGCAACCAAGGCCCCATGAACCTGGAAATGTTTTTCGAGAAGTTCGAGCTCGTCGCCGACGCACCCGAAGCGGTGGCGAGATGAGGGGGCCCATCTGTGAACGCCAACGGCGTTCCATCCCAGGGTTGGCGCGACGCAGGAGCGCCCACCCTGGGGGCACCGTCTGGGGACAGCCCACTGAGCTCCCCTTCTACTCGCGCCTCTGGAGCGCCTCTTTGATCGGCCGCTTGAGCACGTAACCCGATTCGACCGTGCGATCGCCCTCGGTGACCGTCCGCCGCACAATACAGCCGGTGAGAAGGGCTCCCGCCGTCAAGATGACCAGGGTTTTGAGAAAGCTCTTGGAGACAGTCATGCCATTGAGTTGAACCCGGGGCGTGCTTGTCCCTCAACCGAAAACCCTGCGCAGGCGCGCGCTGTCACGGGCGCGGCGGGCATCCTGCCCGCGCCGCCGCGCCTTTTGGATTGCAGCGCAGAAGGCAGGCGGGACGCCCCCTTTGGCCTGCGGCGGCCGCGGGGTTACTTGAGCACGCCGTTCTCCAGCCAGTCGCAGTGCCCGGCGAGCACCTCCTGGGCAAGTTGATACCCGGCTTTGTCGGCGTTGTCGGCGATCCCGTCAAAGAGCCCCTTGATCTTGAACCGGGCGCGTTTGCAGAAGTAATCCGCCAGGGCCGTTGCCTCGGTGTTGCCGAGGCTCTCTGCCCGGGCGCACGTGGCGGTGATGGCGAAGAGCTCCGTGCCGATGTCCACAAACCGGCCCAGGAGCACCTGCTCGCGTTCGAGTTTCGGGCCGAACCGCGCCATGGCGTGGAACAACGTCCGGGCGAGCCGATGCGCGGTGCGTTCGGCATACCGCACGTGGCGTCCGAGCTGGCGATGGAACCGGCCGCCTTTGACGATCGGGATCCATTGCCGGGGATACCATGTGGAATAGAACACAGCCGACCGCACCACCGCCTGGAGCCGGACATTGGGGGGGAGCTGCGTGTTGAGCACCGGCGCGCCGATCTTGAGATGCGGATCGAGCGCTTCCCGGGCCAGGAACAGCCGCATGATCTCGCTCGACCCCTCAAAGATCGTGTTGATCCGCGAATCCCGGAAGAACCGTTCCACCGCCACGGGTTCCTCCCCGCGCGCCTGGAGGGACTGCGCGGTTTCGTACCCGCGCCCGCCGCGGATCTGCATGGTTTCGTGGATGTGTTCCCAGGACCGTTCCGTGCCCCAGAGCTTGCACATGGCCGCCTCCAGCCGCACGTCGGCGTGTTTGTCCCGGTCCACCAGGCTCGCGGCGTAGAGGGTCATGGATTCCATGGCGAACGTTTCCGCGGCGATCCGGGCGATCTTTTCGGCGATCGCCGCGTGTTTGCCCACGGGCGCGCCCCATTGCACGCGTTCCGCAGACCATTTGCGGACGATGGCGAGACAGCGTTTGGACATGCCCACGCAGGCGGCGGGCAGGGTGAGCCGGCCGGTGTTGAGCGTGCTCAACGCCACGCGCAGGCCTTTGCCCTCGGCGAGAATAATGTTTTCCACGGGCACCTTCACGTCCGTGAACCGCACCACGGCGTTGTAAAGGGCTTTGAGCCCCATGAACCGGCACCGCCGCACCACCTCCACCCCGGGCATGTCCATGTCCACGATGAACGCTGTGATCTGGTTGCGCCCGTTCTTGGAGGGCGTTTTCGCCATCACGGCGATCACTCCGGCTTTGACCCCGTTGGTGCACCAGAGTTTCTCGCCGTTGATGATGAAATGTTTGCCGTCCGGCGTCGGCTCGGCCCGGGTCTCCATCTTCGCCGGGTCGCTGCCCACCTTGGGTTCGGTCAGTGCGAACGCGGAGATCTCGCCGCCGGCGACGCGCGGGAGGAACCGGCGTTTCTGCTCCTCGGTGCCGAAGAGAATCAGCGGCTGCGGGACGCCGATGGATTGATGGGCGGACACCAGCGCCGTGAGGTTGCCGCAGTAACTGCCCAGGATCGTGGCCGCCCGGCAGTAGGTGGTTTGGGACAGCCCCAGCCCGCCGTATTCCTTGCTGACCTTGATCCCGAACGTGCCGAGTTTTGCCAGGCCGTCGAACACCTCCTGGGGCACCTCGCCGGTTCGGTCGATTTCGTCCGGGTCCACGTGGGCCTTGAGATAGGCGTTGAGTTTCTCAAGAAACACTTCGCCCTCGGCTTTGGCGGCCGCGTCCTGCTGGGGAAAGGGATGGAGCGCGTCGAGGTGGAACTTGCCCATGAAAAGTCCCCCGCAGAACCCGGGCTCGGCGTCGGTGACGTCGCGGGCGGCTTCGGTGAGCTCCAGGGCGGCCCGTTGCTCGGGCGACATCTTGGAGGTGTCGATGGCCACCTGCGGGTCATCCGGCGCGGTGGCGGTGTTGCGTGTGCCGCCGTTTTTGGGCGTGGCACTGGTGGGCGGCTCGTGCGTGGCGGGGGTTTCAGTCTTCATAAAATGATGGGCGGGTTTCGAGCAGGGAACAGGGGGTGAATGCGGGGCCGGCGGTCCCGGCCAGGGCGGCGAGCTGGGTGCGGATGTTGTCCAACCCGGCGTGGTCGGCATACCGGAGTGGGCCGCCGCGGAACGGGGCGAATCCGGTGCCCATGACCATGGCGAAATCGACGTCGCCCGGGGTGTCCACAAGGCCTTCCTCCAGACAGCGGGCGGCCTCGTTCACCATGAGCAGGACCATCCGGCGCTGGAGTTCCTCGCGGGTCCACGTCCCACCGCCCTGGCGCAGGGCGAGCACGGCCGGGTTGACGTGCGGTTCCTCGCCCCGGCCCTTGGGATGGACGTAGAACCCTTTGCCGTTTTTGCGGCCCAACAGGCCGGCTTGGATCATCCGGGGCAGGATGGCCGGGATCCGCATCCGATCCGGGAACGCCCGGCTGAGGGTGGCGGCCACGTGTTCGGAGATGTCCACGCCGACTTCGTCGATGAGCCGGAGCGGTCCCATGGGCATACCGAACGCGAGCATCGCCGCGTCGATGTCTTCCACGGCCGCGCCGGCCTCAAACAACGCGCCGGCCTCGATCATGTAGGGGAGGAGGATCCGGTTGACGAGGAACCCGGGGCTGTCTTTGACGACCACGGGCAGTTTGCCGATTTTCTGCACGAACCGCACGGCGCCCTGCACGGTCTCGGGCGCGGTGTCCTCGCCTCGGACCACTTCCACCAGTTGCATCTTATGGACGGGGTTGAAGAAATGGATGCCCACCACGCGGCCGGGATGCCGGGTGGCACGGGCCAGTTCGGTGATGGAGAGTGCGGAGCTGTTGGTGGCCAACACGGCGTCGGGTCGGGTGAGATCGTCCAGGCGTTGGAAGATCGTTTTTTTGATCTCCATCTTTTCCACAGCCGCCTCGATTACCACGTCCACCCGGTGCAACGGCACCTCGGTCGATGCCGGGGCGATCCGTTCCAGGCCGGACCGGGCTTCCACTGCGGTGAACGTGCGGCGGCGGACGCCGTCGGCGTAGAGTTTGGAGATGGCGCCCATGCCGGCCGCCACGCGGTCCGGATCGACGTCGCGGAGCACGGTGCGGATGCCGCGGGCGCTGAGCCATTGGGCGATGCCGGCGCCCATGATGCCGGCCCCGATGACGGCGGCGTTTTTGAACGGGAGCTCCTTTCCCGTTGAGGCGGGGCCGTAGGTGAGTTTTTTGGCGCGTTCCTGCAGGGAGAAAAGGCGGAGCAGGTTTTTGGTCGTCTCCAGCGGGACGAGTTCGAGGATGGCGTCGCGTTCCCGGGCGAGGGAGGCGGCTTCGAGGGATTCGGACGCGCCCAGGGTGACCACTTCGAGGGCTTTTGTGATGGCCGGGTAATGGCCGTGGGTGCGTTTCTCGATGTCGGCGCGCGCCTTGGGGGCGGCGAACCCGCTGAGCACGGCGTTGACGGGCAGGGAATGCAGCCAGGCGGTTTTACGTTTGCCTTTGGCCAGCCAGCGTTTGGCGACGCGCAGGAGATACTCGCGGGAAACGAGTTCATCCACCAAGCCCAGCTTGAGGCCCTGGCGCGCGGGGGCGGTTTTGCCGCCGAGGATGATGTCCAGTGCCTTGGGCACACCGATGAGCTTGGGCAGCCGGGTGCAGCCGCCCCAGGCGGGCAGGATGCCGAGCTGCGTCTCGGGCAGGCCCACCCGGGTGGCCCGGTCGTTGGAGGCGACCCGGTAATCGCACGCCAGGCACAACTCGTAACCGCCGCCCAAAGCCACCCCGTGGATGGCGGCCACGGTGGGGATCCGCAGGGCGACGATCTTGTTGAAAACCCTCTGGCCCAGCTCGATGAACCCGCGCAGATCCTCCATGCTCATGCCTTTGATCGAGTGCAGGTCGGCGCCGGCCACAAAAATGGCGTCTTTGGCGCTGGTGAAAATGAGGCCCCGGCTCCCATCGAGCGCGTCGAGTTCAGCGTCGAGTTCCTCCAGGGTGGCCCGGTCGAAGATGTTGGCCGAGGATTCGGCCCGGTCGAAGGTGAGGATGCAGATGCCTTCCGCTGTCAGCTCGCGTCGGATGTTTTTCATGGTCAAGGCTTCGGGAAAGAGGGGTTAAGGCCGTTCGAGCCAGAGTGCGCCGCCTTGGCCGCCGCCGATGCACAGGGAAACCACTGCGTGCCGGGCGTTGCGTCGGCGCAATTCTTTGAGGGCCGTGAGAACCAGACGCGCCCCGGTGGTGCCCACCGGATGGCCCAGGGCGATCGCGCCCCCGTGGATGTTGAGTTTTTCCTCCGGCACAGGCGTCCGCAGCCGTTTCTGGACGGCCAGCACCTGGGCGGCGAACGCCTCGTTGATTTCCACCACATCAGCGTCCTCGAGCTTTTTGCCGACGCGTTTCTCGAGCTTCTCGAGGGCGAACACGGGGCCGAGCCCCATCCGGGCGGGATCGCATCCGGCATAGGCGTAGCCGGTGAGATAACCCAGGGGTTCCAGGCCGAGATCTTTCGCCCGGTCCTCGCCCATGACCAGCAGCGCGGCGGCGCCGTCGGTGACTTGGGAGGAGTTGCCGGCGGTGACGGTGCCGTGTTTCTCAAAGATCGGGCGCAACCCCGCCAGCACCTGCACGGTCTGGCCGGCCCGCGGGCCGTTGTCCCGGGTGACCGCCTTGCCGTTGACGTAGACAGGGCAGATTTCTTCCGCGAAAACCTCCGGCGCCGCCAAGGCTTTGCGGTGGCTTTCCACGGCAAACACGTCCTGCGCTTCCCGGGAGATCCCGTTCTCGCGTGCCAGCAGCTCGGCGGTTTCGCCCATGTTCAATCCGCACACGGGATCGGTGAGTCCCATTTTCAACCCGATTCTCGGGGTGAAATCGGCCGGGCGGAACGAGGCCAGCACGGCGAGTTTGGCGGCGAGCGTTTTGCATCGGGCCAGGGCGGCGAATTTCTTGGCGGTGGCCTCCTCAAAGAGCATGGGCACCTGGGACATGCTTTCGGCGCCGCCCACGACAAAAAGCGAGCCGTTGCCGGCGGCAAGGCGTTCCACAGCGGCGGTGAGCGACTCGAAACCGGAGGCGCAGTTGCGATGGACGGTGGCTGCGGGCACGGAGGCCGGGATGCCGGCTCGCAGCGCGATGACCCGGGCGAGATTCGCGGAATCCATGGGTTGCGCGACGCAACCGAAGATCACCTCGTCGATGAGGGCGGGATCGAGTCCGGATCGGGTGAGCAGGGCGTTGACGGCGATCCGGCCGAGTTCGTCGGCGGCGAGGCCGGCGAGATCGGAGCCTGCTTTGGTGAAGGGCGTGCGGACGCCGTCGATGATGGCCAGACGTGGGTTCATAGCGTGTTGCCGGAAACGGGGTTGCCGTGAGGGTGGGAGGATTGCGCGGGCGACGCCGGGCTGGGCGCTCCGGGGCGGTGATCGACCACACGCTGTTCTTTGAGTTGGGAACCGACGCCCTGTTTGCTGCGGAGCTCTTCCACGGAATGAAACTCGACCCGGTTCGGGTGAATCTCCAGTTCCCGCACGAACCGGTCGCCGAGCATCGCGGCGAGGCGGGCCGGATCGAACCCGTCAATTTTTTCGACGTGCAGGATGAGTTCGTCGCATTCGAGCGGGTCGTCGTGGCGTTTGCGCAGTTCCACCTGCCAGGTGCCGATGTGTTCCACGTTGTCGAGCACGTGCTCGAGGTGGTTGAAATCCACCAGGGTGCCTTTGAGTTTGTCGATCCGCAGTTCGCGCACGTCGGAGCGCCGGGAAATCTCGCCTACCAGCCGGGGCACGATCCGGCCGCAGAACGGGCAGGGTTCATGGAAAAGCCCGCCGTCGATGCAGTCCCCGGTGCGGTACCGCAGCACCACGCTGCCCCGGGCGTTGAGCGGGGTGAACACGATCTCGCCCGGCTCGCCTTCCCCGCGCGGGGCGCCCGTCGCGGGATCGACAACCTCCAGCAGCGCGAGATCCGGGTGGACGTGGTATCCGGCGGACCCGGCGTCTTCGTTAAAGGGGCACTCGGCCCAGGCGAGTTTGGCCTCGGTGAACCCGTAGGTGCGGAGCACATCGATTTTGGGGGCGCCGAGTTGGGCGGCCAGCGCGCGCAGTTTGCGGCGGATCCCGGTGGGGGCTTTTTCGCCGCCGAGCACGATTTTCTGAAGGCTGGGCAGTTCGAGTCCATCGCGCACGGCTTCGGTGAGCACGTGGTAGAGGAACGTGGGCATGCCGATGAGCACCTCGGGTTTGATCTTTTTGCTCAGCCGCAGGTTGCCTTCCGTGCCGAGCACCTTGCCGCCGCCTGTGCTGACGACAAACACCCCGAACTGGGTCCCGGCGTAGTGGGTGATCCAGAACGCCAGATGCGGGGCGAACGGGAACATGTTGAGCATCCGCATCTCGCGGTGGCTGCCGCAGACCTCCATGACGCGGGTGCCGCCGAGTTTGAGGTTCTCGATGTCGTGTGCGGTGTAAAAAAACGGGACGGGTTCGGCCGAACGCCCGGTGGTGCTGGTCATGAGCAGGGGCCGGAACTCGCGTTCGAACCCGTCGGCAACCGCCTTGCGTCCCTGGAGCAGGACCCGGCCCAGCGTCGAGAGCCGCTTGGAAAGGATCGCCCGATCGGGGATCAGCACGAAATCGCGGACGGGATCCGACTTGTCCTCGTTCGGGGCGAAATCGAGTTTGGTGGTGAACGGGATTTGGCTGAGGTCCTCCGGGCTGCGCAGCCGGGCGGGATCGATGTGATGCTTGCGAAAGAGGGCTCCGTAATGGGAGGAAAAAGGCAGAACCGTGTCGCTGAGATATCGGCGCAAACGGGCCATCTGCCAGCTACGCAGCGCAGATGTCGGATGCGACGGCCAGTGGGGGCGCGGAGGGTTTGGGTTCATGGGGGTGGGTTAATGCTTTGATCCGGTCCAGCTGCTCCAGGGCCGCCTGGCGCCCCAGGGCGATGTATTTGCCCGGCTTGGTGAAGTCGTGCCAAACGCCGTCACATGCAAGGGGCCGGATCAAGACGTCGGCGTGTTGCGAGGAAAACTCGGCTACCCGGGTCTGGGCGCCGTTGACCGCCTGGAACATGGTGTCGAGGATGTTGCCGTGGGCGAAGTAGTTGATGTGCTGGAGCAGGGTGCGCCCCAGTTTCGTAGCGCGCGCCCTGTGGTGGGCCTGCTCGCGTTCCATGTCCAGCCAGTGCCGGAGTTTTTCCGGAGGCGGAATCACGTTCACAGCCAGGATCTTTTCGATGCCCATTTCCTCGAGCACATCCACCGGCAACGGATCCGCGATCCCGCCGTCGATATACGTCTCGCCCCCGATGGTTACCGGCACGCACACCCCGGGGATGGCAATGCTCGCGGCCACGGTGTCGGCAACGTCCCCGGTTGAAAACACGATTCGTTCGAGGGTGTCGAGGTGCGTCCCCACCACGCGCAGGGGACGGATCATGTCGGAAAAATGCGCATCGCCAATGGAACGCCGGAGCCGGTGAACGATCCGGCGGGTCTTGAGGAATCCCTGGCGCGGAGGCAGCACGGGATCAAGCAGGGACAACAACCCCCAGCGGCCTTCATGTTCGTGGGCGACCCGGGAGAGCATTTCGCCGTCGAGTCCGTAGGCCCACATGGAGCCGACATACGCCCCCATGCTCGAACCGGCGATGCAGTCCACTTCAATCCCGTTTTCCTCCAGCACTTGGATCACGCCGATGTGCGCAAGGCCTTTGGCGCCCCCGGAGGACAGGGCGATCCCCAGGCGGCACCGGGCAATCTCTCGGGCCAGCCGGTTGATGTGTAAATCAAACCGGCGATCGCCCGCGTTCCGGTCGCTTAGGAGCGGGAACCCGCGTGCAAAGGAATGCACCGGGTGCCCGATTTTTTGCAGTGCGGCGTGGGTGTCGGCTGCGGCCTCGTGTTCCTCGGCGAAGAGGATGGGTTTGACGTGTAAACAGTCGCCCCGGGAATGGTCGCAGAGCTCCCGGATCAGGAGCTGGAAATCGTAGAGGTTTTGGACGCTGGGCTGGAGCAACACATAGGCGAGATCGCTTTGGATCATCGTCTCAATGGTGACCGGCACGGGGATGTCGCTGCCGACATGGATCAGGACAAAGTCGAAGTGCCGCGCGCAATGGCTCAGGAGCGGGGCCACGAACGCGGCGTTGCGGGGTTCGGTTCCGCCCGAAAGCCGCAGCTCATAGAAACCGGCCTCGTTTTCCTGGAGGCATTGCCGGAATGAGAACTCCCCATGGAGATTGCGCTCCCGCCGCGGCCATTCCTCCAAGGACGGCAGGAAATTTGCGGACCCGCGCTGTGAGGAGTTCCGGGGGGAACTCTGTGGGGAACTTTGCGGAGCGTTCTGGGCGGTGATCTGGAGGACCAGGACGCTTTGGGCGGTGAGGGTCCGCAGGGCGGTGGCCAGTTTGCGGACCACGGCCAGGGAGTCGGCTCTGGGCGACAGGGGCACCAGAGAGACCACTCGGCGCACCGTGGCGCTGCGGCTCCGGGCTTGTTCGCGCTGGCGCCGGACCCTGCCCGGGGTCTTGTGGGTGAACCGGTTGGTGACGGCCTGGGCGAACCGCCCGGCAATACTCGGGTCAGCTGCGAACAACGCGTGCATTTCCGGGCTGGGCACCCGCAGAAGCACGCTGTGGGTAATCACCGTGACGGTGCTGCGATGGGGTTCGTCAGTGAGCAATGCGCGTTCTCCGAGCATGTCTCCCGGGCCGAAGGTCTCCTCCAACACGTTGGTGCCGTTTTCCCCGCGCACCCACGATTCGCAGCGGCCGCTGAGGATCACGTAAATGGCGTCGCAGGGAGCGTCTTCTGTGAAAACAACCGTCCCCTTGGGGTATTCGGCAAGCGGGTTGCCGCTCAAAATACGCCCAAGGGCACGGGGGGGAATTAAGGAAAGCAGCGGATGTTGTTTGAGGATCTCCGGGGCGAGGGGGAGTTCGGGAATTGGCGCTGAAAAAACCCCGTCCCTAGCCATGGAACCGCCGCCCGAAAGGCTCGCCGCCTTCTTTTCTTCCGGCGCCCAAAAATTTGGCCACCCAAACATGGCCCTCAAAGGAGCATCAGGCGGGCCAATGCGACAGAAGACCGGCCACGAAGGTCTTGAACGCGGGGCGGAGCCGGCTGTTGAGAGGGCCGCGTTCTCTTTCCGGAGCCAGTTTCACGCGGAGAGCGCGGAGGGTCTTTTGTGAATCACTGAACGCCACAGCCTTTTACTCCCGGCCTCGTTGTCACTGCGCCTGAAGTGCGGTGTCAGGCTTCGGGCTGACGGCTGACGCTCGTTTGGAAGTTCGGAAGGCGCGTAAAGTTCTGAGGGTCAGTGATCAGCAAAGCAGGCTCCCGGGAAGGTGGCACAGGCTTCCAGCCTGTGATCTGTGACAGTCACAGCCAGGATGGCTGTGCCACTTTGAGGACGCCGAGGCTCCTGTCTACGGACAGACCCCGGAAAGCCGCGCCCTCCGCGCCTCCGCGTGAGAATCGCTTTTCTCTGTCATCTCGGAGTCCGGGAGGAATGGGGGCCTGCTAGGAACGCCCGGATGTTTTGGAGGGTGCCCTGTCTCAAATGTGCGAGGCTCTCAACGGTGTTGAAAGCGACATGCGGAGTGAAAACCACGTTGCGTTTCGAGAGCACGGCGTCGCCCAGCATGAGGTCCTGCATTTCCCTCAGCCGGTCGGCGTCCCGGGCTTCGCTGGCGTAATCGTCGCCGCGCAGTTTTTTGACGATCTCCGCGCTGATGATGTGAGAGGCGCTGTCCCGCAGGACGCGTTCGTCTTCCAAGACGTCCAAGCCTGCCCCGGCGATGTGCCCGCTTTCAAGCCCCTCGCGGAGCGCCTCGGTATCGATAAGCGCGCCCCGGGCGGTGTTAATCACCAGGACCCCGGGCGGGCACTGAGCGAAAGCCGCCCGGTCCAGGAGATGGTAGGTTTCCGCTGTGAGCGCCATATGCAGGGTGAGTATCTGGGATTCCCGCAGCAGGTTCTCAAAGGACGCGTAGGTTAACCCGAGTTCTTCTGCTACCCCGGGGATTTGCACCGGGTCGCAGGCCAGCACCCGCATCCCAAATCCCCGCGCCAGACGAGCTACGCCGCGGCCAATCCGGCCCAGGCCCAGGATCCCGAGGGTTTTGCCCCGCAACTCCATGCCGCGCGTGGCTTCGTATGAAAACCGGCCGGCTTTGGGCAGGGTCATGATTTCCCGCAACCGCCGGGCCAAGGCAAGCATGAGCGCGAAGGTATGTTCGGCCACGGTCTCGGTGCCGTAAGCCGGTACGGCGGCCACGGTGACGGACCGGGCTTCACAAGCCGCAAGGTCGATGTGATCCACCGAGCGGGACCGGGTGGCCACACAGCGCAGCCGGGGATGCGCTTCCAGAAAAGCCGCGTCGATCCGGGTTTCGAGGAACACGCAGACCAGCTCGGCTTCCGCCGACACCGCCTCGAGTCGGGAAACAAATTCCAGCGTGTGGCCCGGGAGGTTTTCGGCGTAAAAAGCCTCGTCTGCGGGCTCTGTGTTGAGGAAGGAGAGGGTCACGTTGCGGTCAATAACATGTTCCGCAGGGGATCGCCAAGGTGGGGGCAGGTTCGTCCGCCGGAGAGTGGTTTTTTACGGAGCTTAGATGGTTGTGGGGCGGTAGGACTTGGTGTTGCCGCTCACCGGATCGACTTGGATCGTGAAAAAGTTGATGCCCGTAACGCTGGTGGTCGTGGTGGGGTTCACGGTGATCCCGTGCAAGGTCAGAAACCAAGGTCTGTTCGGGTCGAGGTTGGTGCCGCCATTGGGAAGGAAACGGAAGGATGTCCACAGGTAGTCCTTACTCACGCCTCCCGCCAGAGACGGAGCCGTGGGGTCGGTTCCCGCAGAAGTCGTTGTCGCCCCGGCGATCAGCGAGGAGAGGGTTGTCTCGTTAAAAACAACGGTGTTCGGCAGACGCTGGATTTTATCCAAAGGCAACGCCACACCGGAGTCGAGGATCTCGAAGGTTTGGAACGCCCGGTATTTGCCCGTGGCGGGGACGGTAGGGTTTTCCCCGGGGATCTCCGGGTCCCCGAATTTGTAGATCCGGAATTCGATGGGGACGTTTTTGGTCAGCGCGGTCTGGCGGGCCAAGGCGATTTGATCCGAGAGCATTTGAGAGCCCTGGGTGATCTGGGAGCCACGCATCGCGGTGCTGGCCGCCGGGATCGTGAATCCCGCCACGACGGCTAGGATGGCGCAGACCACGAGAAGTTCGATGAGCGAAAAGCCACTTTTGGATTTTTTGAGGGCGTTTTTCATGGGGGAAAATTCGGGGTTGCAGCCGCCGTTGGACGCCCCCGATTCCATCACACCCTAGCGCAAGCGGTCCCGTTCGGCATCGAAAATTTTGTCCGGTCTGATTCCCTTAGGCGCGCCGCGTTTCAAGTGGTGGTTTTCCCCGGGGCGCAGCTTTCTCCTCGACAGCAGCCCGGGGCGGTTCCCGATACTCCCGGCTCTTGGAACTCCACACCATTTCCAGCCTCAAACGTGCCGCTCTCCAGGGACCTCTCCCGGCGATTGTCCACGCCCAAGTGGAGGCTGTTTCGCGGAAAGAAACCCGGGAGGGTAAACCGTTCTTCGAAGTCACCCTGGCCGATGCGGAGGCGCGGTTCACCCTGCGCGCTTGGAGCGACGGTCCCGCTTTTGGCTCCTGCGAGGGACTGGTGCCCGGGACGTTTCTGGCGGTTGAAGGTGAGTTCTCCCAAGGGGCCGCGTTCGGTCTGGAATCTCGGCGCTGGATCTGTCGGTCATTGGCTGCGGAGGATCGCGAGGCGCTTCTGGGGGGGGCTCCAGAGTTGCGCGAAAAACAGAGGCGCGATTTTGAGTTCATTGCCCAGACCGCGAGCAATCTTTCCGATCCCCGGCTGCGCGGTTTAGCGGAGTTGTTTTTGCAGGATCACGGGGACCGCTACCGGCGGGCGGCGGCGGCCCGATCCAATCATCATGCCCGGCGGGGCGGCTTGGTGGAGCACGTGGCGCAGATGCTTCGTGCGGCCTTGGCTCTGGCGGAGGTTTATCCGGTCAATCGCGATTTGCTGGTGGCCGGGGTGCTTTTTCACGACGCAGGCAAGCTCTGGGAGAACGGGTTGCCGGCCGAAGGCTTCCAGATGCCCTACGATGAACGGGGCGAATTGCTCGGCCACATCACCATCGGCATCGAACTGCTCAACGCTCTCTGGCGCAAACTGATGGGCCGCGAGGAGGCCAAACTCTGGGCCGGGTTACTCCCTTCCAGCGAAGATGTGCGCCTCCATTTGTTGCATCTCGTGGCCGCTCACCACGGGGAGCTCCAGTTCGGGTCTCCGGTTCCGCCCAAAACCCCGGAAGCTTGGATGCTCCATTTCGTGGACAACCTCGATGCCAAGTGGGAGATGCTTCAGGCCGGATACGCCAACGCCAAGCGGCTCGCCCCGCGGATCCAAGAGCGAGTCTGGCCGTTGCCCGGAAACCTGGTGGCGCCGCTGCCTCCTTTTCCCAAGGCGTAACCAAGGCGCCAACCGGGTTGGCGCAACCCGGCAACGCGGTTTTCATCAGGCAACGGCGCGACCTCCCATCGTGAGGATTTACCGCAAAGAACGCAGAGAACACAAAAATTCCCTGAGCTGCCCTCCTCTTTGCGGTCTCTGAGATCTTTGCGGTTCAACCAACTGCCACGGTTCCTTGGGGGGCGATCCGCCGCAGAAACGGTTAAAAAGAGGGGAAAAAACGGCTGAAATTCTGCGGAATCCGTTCCCAAAGAGAGGAACCATGGTTGAAACGGGGGAACGCGGGTCACGGGCGAGCTAAGGGGCATGAAGGAGAAGCGGTAATGAGGCGGAGAATCCGGAGAAAGGAGAGCGAGGGATGACTGGGAAACGGCTGAAAATAAGGCAAACGGCTCGGGGAGGGATCATGTGGCTTTTATGGGTGTGGCTGTTTTGGGGTTTTTGTGGGGTACCCAGGATTTTTGCCGGGCCCTGGGAAACGGGTGGCAGGCAGTTGGCGATGATGGGTTACGCTCTGGAGCCAGGGGTTTTTGTGCAGGTCGCCTCTCAAGGACATGAAACGGTGCTGGAGTGGTATCTCGGGGCGGGTATCGCAGTGGATCAACCCGACGCCCGAGGGCGCACGGCTTTGTTTGCCGCCGTGGTTCAAGGTCGGGAGGCCGTGGCGGTGCGATTGCTTCGGGCCGGCGCAGATCCCAACCGGGCGGATCCGGAGGGGCGCACGGCGCTGATGGCGGCGGTGAGCCGGGCGAACCCCGGGCTGGTGGAAAAACTCATTGCGGCCGGAGCGGATGTCGCCGCACGGGATGCGCAGGGCCATGCCGCCCTGCATTTCGCGCTGGCGACCCGCAGCCCCAGTCTGGTCGGGCGTTTGCTGGCCTTGGCCGCGTTGCCAGGCGGGCCATGTTGCGAAGGCCACGATCTCATCGAACACGCACTCGACACGGGGGATTGGGCGGTGGCGGAGCCTATTCTCCGGCAAAGCCCGCCCCGGGACGAGTGGACCCGGCAATCGAGGCGTTGGTTGGCGGAGGCTTTGCGGCGCCAGGAAAAAGATCGGATCCGGCTTTTGCTCGGTAAACATCGCGCGGTGCCCACGCCCGAAGGCTCCAAACAGCCGTGGCTGGCCCATGCGCTTCTTGACGGGGCCGGTGGGGATTTTCGTCTCCTGCTGGAGTGCGGCGCCAACCCCCAGTGCCGGCTTCAAACCCCGGCCGAACGGGATTTCCTTGAACGCGTCGCCCCCGGCACGGTCCGGGGGTATCTGGCCAAAGAACCCGGGATGACGCCGCTGATGCTGGCGGCGGGCCTGGGGCGAATCGATGCGTTGCGGTTGCTGCTCGAAAACGGGGCACGCCGGGGAACGGCCACGCAGAGCAAATACCGGCTGGTGGCGTTGCGGTTTGCGGCCTGGGCCCAGAGCCCGGAATGTATCCAAGCGCTTCTTGAGGGTGCGCCGACGCCGGAGCAGCTCCGGATCGAGATTTCGCTCGGGGCACAGCGGGCGGTTTTGATCAAAAACGGGGTGCGGGTGGATGAAACCCGGATTTCAACGGGGCGTCCGGGGTATCCCACGGCGCAGGGCCGCTTTGTGGTGACGGATAAAGATCCCGCGCATGTGTCCACGATCTATAAGGTGCCGATGCCTTTTTTTATGCGGCTGAGTTGCCAGGAGTTCGGGATGCATGAGGGATACGCCGAGGAGCCGTTTGCCTCGCACGGCTGTATCCGGTTGCCGCCGGAGGTCGCCCGCCGGTTTTACCGGGACGTGCCGGTCGGCACGCTCGTAAGTATTGGGCCGTGACCCCCGCGCCTTCAGTCTTTCGCCCGTTTCCCAAGGACGCTAGGAATTGACTCCATGAAAATTGGACTCGTGCGCCGGGGGTTTTCCGCCACCGGCGGAGCGGAAGCGTATTTGCGGCGTTTTGCCGAGGCCGCGGGCGCCGCCGGACACAGTTGCGTGCTGTTTGTGACGGAGGATTGGCCCGAGGCGGCCAAACCAGCCACTGCCGAATTGGTCAGGGTCCGGGGCCGGACTCCAGCCCGGTTCGCCGATGCATTGGAGGCTCGTCGGCCCCGGGACTGCTGCGATTTTCTGCTCAGCTTGGAACGGGTTTGGCGCTGCGACGCCTATCGGGCCGGAGACGGGGTGCATGCCGCGTGGTTGCAACGCCGGGCGCAGTTCGAGCCGCGCTGGAAAAGTGTTTTGCGCGGTTGGAACCCCAAACACCGGGCCCTGCTGGCACTGGAGAAAAGCCTCTTTGAGGGAGGCGCCGGCACGGTGATCGCCAACTCGTCCCTGATTAAAACCCAGATCCAGCAGTTTTACGGTTATCCAGTGGAACGAATCCGGGTCATTTACAACGGGTTGCCCTCGCTGAACCCTTCTCCGACGGCGCGCCAGGAAGTCCGCGCGGAGCTGGGGTTGGGACCCGAGCATTACGTCTTGCTCTTTGTCGGTTCGGGCTGGGAACGCAAAGGATTGCGGTTTGCCGTCGAGGCGCTCGGTCGGGTGTCCGGTTGCGCACCGGTGTTGTTGGTCGCCGGGCGCGGGGATTCCCGGGCCCTGCCGGATTGCGAGCGGGTGCGTTATCTTGGGCCCCGCGGCGATGTCCCGCGTTTGCTCGCCGCAGCGGATGCGTTTGTCTTGCCCACGCTTTACGAGCCTTTCTCGAATGCTTGCCTGGAGGCATTGGCCGCCGGGTTGCCGGTGATCACCACCCGTTCCAACGGATTTGCCGAGGTGATCGAGTCCGGGGTGGAAGGGGAGGTGATCCAGGAGCCCACGGACATCGCGGCTCTGGCCGAAGCTATCGAACGCTGGGCGGCGCCGGCCCGGCGTGAAGGGGTCCGTGCCCGGCTCCGGGAGCGCGGGACGACGTTTTCCATCGAGGAAAACGTGAGGCAAACTCTCGACCACATCCTTGCGGCTTCGGAGGTGAGGGGTGAGGGGTGAGGGGTGAGGGGTGAGGGGCAACAAAGGCTGTCCCTCCTCGCGCGCTTTAGTGCGTGAATCGAACCCCGGAGGGGTTGGGCACCGGTGGTCGAGCGCAGCGGCACCCCCGGTGCCGTGCCCTCCATAAATGGTCCATCCTGGAGGGATGGCAGCATTCTTGCCTTGAGCTCACTTGGAGCGGCGCGCAGAGGTTGGGGCGCCCGTTCAGGGCTTGGCTTGTGGTGGGCGCGACGACCCCGGGAGCTCGCCGGCGCCAACGGGGTGAGCGGACCCGCCCAACGCCGGATCCGAACTCCTCACTCCCGGAGGCACCCGGCCGGACGCTCAAGTCATAACGACGGGGAGGTGTCGCGCGCAGCCGGCTTTAAGGCCCGGATTTGCAGCAGCTCGACGCCCAGACAGAATGCCATTGCGAAGTAGACGTAACCCTTCGGGATTTTTTGATGAAACCCCTCGGCCACAAGCAGGGTGCCGATCAGGAGCAGGAAAGATAACGCCAGAATTTTCAGAGCCGGATGACGTTCGATAAAGCTGACGATGGCTTTTGAGAAGATCAGCATCACGACCACCGAGATCGCGATGGCTGCGATCATGACGGGAATCGGCTGCCGCAGTCCCTCCGTCATGCCGACCGCAGTGATCACCGAGTCCAGCGAGAAGACAACATCCACAATGAGCACCTGAGTCAGCACGGCCTTGAGGCTGGTCACCCCCGCTGCTGAAGATTCCGGTTCGTGAGCATGTTCGATCTTACGACGGATCTCGTAGGTCGCTTTCCCCAGCAGAAAGAGCCCACCCAGGATCAGAATGATGTCCTTCCCGGAGACGCCCGTTCCCCAGACGGAAAACAGGGGTTGATTGAGCTGCATGACCAGACCGATCCCCAGAACCAGAATGGCGCGGGAGACGACCGCAAGAGTCAGCCCCATTTTTCTCGCGGAGTCGCGCTGAGCCTCGGGTAGCTTGCCGGCGAGGATCGCGATGAAGATGACGTTGTCGATTCCCAACACGACCTCCAGGGAGGCGAGGGTGAGTAATGCGGCGAGTGCTTCCGTTGAAAAGAAGTCCATTATTGCTGGGGTGTTTCAAAAAGAGTGGAAGCCGGAATGTCGTCCAGTTCCTCGAGGTCGAGCGGGCTGATGACTTCCGACGGCCCGATGTTCACGGCGCGAACCATTGTGGAGGGATGGTCCAGACTTGTGGGTTCCCGGGAGTGCATCGCCTCCTCCGTCGCCAACCGCGCGATGCGAGTGGCACGCAGACCGTCCATCGCCGTGGGCATGTCGCGAAAGTCGCCCGTCGAAAGAGCGTGAGCGAATTCCCAGTGCATGCCGGCGAAGTTTTTCTCCGGATGCCACTGGAGCCATTGAGTTCCATGAGAGTTTCTGAGCTCAAAGGAATGCTCCTCGCGGTTGTAGCGAATCACGCCATCGGAGCCGATCAGCTCATATTGGAAGTGGGTGCGCGGTTCGCGAGACGTGGCGTTGTAGGAAAAACTCATCTCCACCATCGTGTGCGCCCCGCAGGCATGTCCCATGTGCAGATAGAGATGGTCGGGAGCCTGATAGTCTTCGACCCAAACGCCGATGCCATGCTGCCATTCGACCTCGGAGCCCAGCCACCAGCGGGCGAGATCAATCTGGTGAACTCCGCAGTCCACCATCGGTCCTCCTTCCAGCATTCGGCCCACACGCAGCGGACTCGCGACCCGTTCGCCCTGAGCATTCCAGGTCCATTTTCCGTGCAGATTCCAGAGGTAGTTGAGCCGCAGTGCTCGCACCTCTCCGATGGCACCACTGCGAATCAGACGATGGATCTCTCTGGCTGAAGGGCTGAACCTGTATGTGAAACCAGTAAACAGCATCAGCCCGGCTCCGTTCATGACCTGGATCATTCGATGGATGTCCGCCTCGTTCATTGCGAGAGGCTTCTCACACAACACATGTTTCCCGTGAAGCGCGGCCTGCTGCACGTTCGCCAGGTGCAATGGGGCGGGTGTGCAGATGACGACCGCATCAATGTCAGATTCCCAAAATGCCTTCTCGGATGGAAACGCGTGCGGAATCCCGAATCGGCTCTGCATGGACAGAGCTCTGTTCCAATTGACGTCGTATACCGCATGTAAGCTCAGACCGGCGACATGCTTCAGTGCCGGGAGATGGCCAAGCTCCGCAATCATGCCGCAGCCCAGTACCCCAATTTTTTTGGTGCTCATAGACGGGATCGCAATCCACTCAACGGTGGCGTTTCTGAATTACAGTCCCGACATCGAAGTGCCCTGCACATCGCGGAGTTTTTCGAGGCGCCGGGAGACAGCAAGAGCTGCTCGATCCGCCGTCTCGGCCGCAACCGCATCCACCGCGAAACCCTTGCCTTCGATCACCAGATCTCCCTTCCCGTGAAGCGAGATTTTCATCCGGTAATGAAGATCGTCGCCGCCCTTCGGTCCATTCACATCGCTGAACAAGACGTCAACGGCGCGGACGTGCGACGAGAAACGGTCGAGCGCGAACTGCAGAGACCGCTCTGCCTTCCCTAGCTGATCAGAATTGATACCGACATTTCGATCGAGAACATGAATTTTCATTTTTCAAATTTCCTGTTGTGCAGATTTCACCGAATTGCCGGCCGCAGAAGTGACGGGGGAAGGCTCCATCAACTCATTGGGATTTGACTATTTCATACTCAGGAAGCGTTCCGTTGCTTATTTGGAAGTCTGCGGAGAGCGGCAGGATCAACAGGTGCTGCGCCCTTCGGGATTCCGCGCTCTTCGGGGATTCTGAGATGTCTTCGATGGACGGGTAATTATGCGTTGCCGCGAGGAGCTGGATTGGGACGTGGTGGAGCTTGCCGTAGCCTTTGAGACGAGGGATCTCGCTTGGCGCAACGACCTCATGTCATCTCCCTTTTTTGTGACGGAACACCGTTGCGCGAAACTTTGCGGGATAAGACGCGTTAAAGCTGATAGGCAGCGGGCGATCCCTTTAGCCGCCGGGGCTTGGCCGTTCCGCGCTTCGGGTTTCAGCGAAACACGCGTAGCCCCTCCCGTCAGATATCTTCGCAATCGAATCAACAGGTATGAAAACAAAGCCCCTTTTTGGGATGATTCCCATGGCACTTGCTATCGGCGTTTCTGTGACTTTCGCTGCCACACCACAGGTCAAGCCGCCACCGACCACTCCCGAATCATATCTCGGAATTCACCCCTACTTCTCTTTGGAAAACATCGATACTGAAGGCGGGGAAGCGTTTCGTATCATGGGGATGTGTTTTCATGGATCGGACCTGTATGTCACCACCTTTACGCCCGATCGTTTGGACAAGGAGCCTTGCAAAACAGGCAAAGTTCTGCGGATTGAAAATGCGACAAACGCATCAAAGAACGGCGAAAAACCCAAAGTCACGACTCTCTGTGACTGGCTGTATGAACCCGGTGCCATCACTGTCGTGGGAGACAGTATCTACGTCGGGGAAAAGGACCGAGTTATCCGATTCGATCAGGGAACCAAAAAAACTCAGTTTAAGAAGGGCGCGGAAACGGTTCTATTAGACGGGCTCTCCAGCCCAAACTTCCACACTTTCACCATCGGGTTCGAGCACCTCAAAAAGGACGGTGAGACCTATCTCTGCGGGAATCTGACAACGGCGGTTCTCCTCGGAGGAAAACGTGGCGTCATGGCTCCGCCCAATCCAAACGTTCATCGTGGCTCCACGTTTACACTTGGTCCGATCAACGGCAACGAAACCGCGACCTCCGTTAAACTCGAATTCCTGGCAGGCGGCCTTCGAACCCCAAACGGGCTCTGTGTCGGGCCGGATAACACCGTTTGGGTATCCGACAACCAAGGGGTTTTTAATCCGTCCAATGAGTTGATCCGCGTTAAAAAGGGCGCGTTTTACGGTCACTATCTCCTGCAGGAAAGCGGGCGAGTTTCAGCGTTTCAGCCCGTTGATGTTGACTCCGTCACCGGGAATCCAGCGTTCCAAACCGCGGCCACAGTCCATCTCCCGCAAGGCAGCGTTTCCAGGTCTCCCTCGCAACCTGTCGTCATTAGCGGTGAGACAGGTCTTCTTAAGCCTTACAACGGACAAATTCTCCTAGGCGAATTCACAACGGGAAGGCTGCTACGCATTTTCACGGAAGAGGTAGGCGGTGTCTGGCAGGGCGCCGTCTTTCAGCATTCGGGAGGGCCAGCCGACGCTCAGGGAAACAATGGATTTGTGGCGGGGCCTAATCGAATTGTGCGAGGTCCCGACGGCAATTTCTACGTCGGCGAAATCGGCCACGGAGGGCTTTGGATGTTCAACAACAACGTGCAGGGCCTCCAACGGCTCCGCATTAAATCTCCCAGCGAAGCCCCCGCAGACTTCAATGAAATCCTGGCCGCCCGTGTCATCGAGGGCGGCTTCGAAATCGAGTTTCTCAAACCAATGCCTGAAAACACCATTCGTCTCGAAGATATTGAAGTGGCGCAATGGACCTACTTTCCAACCGAGGCGTACGGAGGCACGGACGAGGGTAAAATGAAGATCAAACCCGCTGGGCTCGCCTTCGACTCCACCGGCAAAAAGGCAAAGCTCATCATCAACGGACTCAAAGACGACGGCGCCCAATATCTTCTCGTCGATGCCACCGGGAAAAAATCCAATCACAACACCGGGTGGGTGGCATACGTCAAAATCAACCCGAAACCGGGCGCCCCGTCCCAGCTCCGTGCCAACGAGTTTTGGTACACCCTGCACAAGAAGCTTGGAGGTCGGGATGCGAATGCGAATGATCTCATCGAACTCGCCACCGAGGAACGCGCACACCAGAATTACCAGAGCCTCTGTTTGTCCTGCCACGTGCAACGCGACAACGGGTGGGGGGCACCCAATCTGGTCGGAATTTTAGGACGTAAACAAAAGGTGATTCGCGGCGGGATGGAAGTCGATGTGACGGTAGATCGCGCATACCTCGTGAACGCAGTTCTGAATCCCGATGCGGAAAAGAGCCTGCCCTTTAAGGATGTGGCTATGCCCCCCCTCGGGCTCACTCCGCAACAGGCGGAGGCCATGGTGGATTACATTCTGAAGCTTGATTAAGCAGTCAACCGCAGTCCCCCCTGCAGCTGTTGGTTTAGTCTAGGCGAGGAAAAACCCAGCGGATACACAATCTGTTTCGCTTTATGACTCCTCTCCGCGCCGTCCGCGGTTCCGCGCGAGATTTTTCTCCCGCGCCTGCGCGATGGACAAGCCCGCGAAAGATGCAGGCACAGCGTGCGATGGGATGAGCGTGATGACCGTTGGTGGTGCTGTGGCTGCGGCGATTGCGGCAGCGCCCAACGATGTTCTGCTGGCGCATGGTCCCGGCGAGCCTCCGGCGACCGATTTCAATCGCGCTGGCTTGAAGAGCGATCCTGATGCGCCGCCTGCCATAGGTGCGTCGGCTGTGTCTGGCCGATTTGGATGCGCTGCTCGAGCGCAAACAAATCGCCTTGCATCGGCCGGGGAATACGGAATGTCGCGAGCTCACTCTAGTGAAGGAAGGCGACAAGATGCGTCTTTTCGCAGATGGCAAGCTGGTCGTCAGACATCGGTCCGAGGGGTTCGCGCATCCGATGAAACGGCGGTTTAGTTTTCTGACTCCCGGCACTGCCTGGGTGGACGACGTGAAGATCTGGAAGGTTTATCTAGCTGCCGCACGCCACCCCCTGGGGGTCGCTGTTTTTCCGGGGGAGGAGACATCCAAAATGGCTCCCTTAGCGAACGGAGCTATGGAGGCCGTTGGCCGTTCCGGAAAAATGAATACCCGAGAAGCCGGGGAGTTCGCGGAGAAAGTTCCCGAAGCGCTTGGCTCGAGGATCCTAGCCCTCCGCACTGTCTCCAAGTGCCTCCATTTATTTCAGAGCCGCCCAGACGCGGTGCACGTCGTCATGGTCTTCAAGGGACTGCAGGAACTCGCCGACTTCGGAGCGTTGTTCTTCGCTGAGTTTGGGGAAGTTCTTCGCCACATACCCCAGTTCACTGGTGACGATGGTCCAGCCGTTTGTGCTGAGCCATTGGGAGACCGCGTGCAGATCGGCGCGCTCGGTGAAAAAACGCGCTCCGAGCCGGTCCTCCGGGATGTCGTCGTTTTCGGCGTGGGTGAGCGGTTCCACGTTCTGGGCGCCCGCTTCGATGGCGGCTCCTTCGGGATCGAGGGAAAGATCGGCGTGATGGGCTTCCACCAAGCCGACGTGATCGAAAAGAAACTTATTGCTGCCCGGAGCGCCGAGTTGGCCGGCGTCCTTGAAAATCACCCGGATTTCGGGGGCGGTCCGGTTGTTGTTGTCGGTGAGCACCTCGATGATGAGGGGCACCTTGTGCGGGGCGTAGCCTTCGAAAACCACGTGTTCGAGCGTGAGTTTATCCGCGCCGATCCCCGCCCCTTTTTTGATGGCCCGTTCGATCACGTCCCGGGTGACGGAAGCTTTGCGGGCTTTTTCGACCGCAGCAGCCAGGCGCGGGTTCCCTTCCACGTCCGCGCCGCCCAATTTGGCGGCCACCATCATTTCTTTGACGAGTTTTCCGACGACCTGACCTTTGCGAAGGTTAGCGACTTCCCGTTTTGCTTGTAGCCATTGGCGACCCATAAGGCTGGGCGTGGTAGCAGCCTCCCGCGCGATGCTCAAGCTGCTTTGCTCAAGCCCTCCTTGATCGCCCTGCTGCGTCTCCCTGCGCTGCGGCGCGTTCCAGCGGTCCGATTCCCCTGCCTTGGCTGCTTCTTTCCCGCCCGCGGCAGCTCTCCCAGAGCTTCAAGGGGCATGCCGCCAATTCCCAATCTGGCCCGTCACCCGCGGGGGCCCCAGTTCGTCCCACTGCCGGGCGGCCGGTTCGGGTCGGGCCAGGGGCTCGTGGATCACGACTTTCAGCACGGCCCAGCCCCGACGCCCTTGGTTGACGAAAAAAAT
The DNA here is from genome assembly GCA_040374425.1 of Verrucomicrobiia bacterium. GTDB lineage: Bacteria > Verrucomicrobiota > Verrucomicrobiia > Chthoniobacterales > Chthoniobacteraceae > CAIURC01. The sequence goes on from JBEIUI010000016.1 coordinate 34,806, forward strand.
GCTCACCGGCATCCCGGGTTCCAAGTCCGCCAGAGTCAGCAATGTGCCGCCCTCGGTCATGATGTTGGCCGAGTTCATTCCGTAAAAAAGCACGGGCCGTCCCCCACGTTGATCCGACCGGATCCGCAGTGCGCCGCTTTCCGGGGAAACAAAATCCAAGGTCCCCGTGGTCATGGGCAGTTGAGCGTGGGCCTGAGCCAGTCCCGCCAGAAAAAGCCCGGCCCAAACTCCCAGAAGGAGCAGGATCCGCCCGGGCCGCGTCGCAGGCTCCGGCGGTTTGCCCGACCCGCATGGTGCGCCGGGAGGGGTCGCCTTTGCCGGCCGCCACTCCTGCCTGTGTCTCCCATGGCTGCTGTATTGGCCGCCGGGGATGCCGTGGCCGCTGTGGTGAACGGTTCCGCTGTGGGTTTCTCGATGGATTTGCATTGGCCTCCTCTTCCCAAAAAACAAATCGGGCCCGCGCGGGATGCCGGCCGGGTCAAGGCGGGGAGGGCGCCCGCTGGGAGGGGCGGACCTGCGCCAGCGGGAAGACATCAGGATCATCGCGCCGCTTGCCCCGAAGCCCAACTTCCTTACAATCCGTCGCCCTATGTCTACCACGGTTGAAAAACATGCTTTCCAAGCAGAGATCGCCCAGTTGCTCGAGATCGTCATTCATTCCCTTTACACCGACAAAGAGATTTTCGTTCGGGAGCTTATCTCTAACGCGGCTGACGCGTCCGAAAAACTCAAGTTCCTACAGACGTCGGGGGAGGCGGTGTTTGAGCCCGAGGAACCGCTCAAGATTTCCGTCAACACGGATGAAACCGCCAAGACGATCACGTTTGTGGACGCGGGTTTGGGGATGAGCCAGGGGGAGTTAATCGAGAACTTGGGAACGATTGCGCATTCGGGCTCGAAAGCGTTCCTGGAGCAGCTCAAGGCGAGCAAGAACGACGCGAACCTCATCGGCCAGTTCGGTGTGGGTTTTTATTCGGCGTTTATGGTGGCGGAGAAAGTCACGGTGTTTACCCGGTCCTACCGGCCCGGGGATTCGGGTTGGATTTGGAGTAGCGACGGGCAGACGGGTTATGAGATGGAGCCGGGGGCGGACCTGCCGCGGGGCACCAAGATCGTGCTCCAGCTCCGGGACGACGAGTTTGCCCGGGCCGGCCGGATCGAGCAGATCATCAAGCATTACTCCAATTTCGTACAGTTCCCCATCGAGCTCAACGGCAAGGCGGTGAACACGGTGCAGGCGCTCTGGACCAAGAACCGTTCGGAGATCAGCGAGGCGGAGTACGAGGAGTTTTACAAATATCTCGGACACGACAGTGAGGCTCCGCAGTTCCGGCTGCATTTTGCGGCCGACGCGCCGTTGTCCATCCGGGCTCTGGTGTTTGTGCCGCAGAAAAACTACGAGCTGGTGACCATGACCCGTGCGGAAAGCGAGGTGCACCTCTACTGCCGCAAGGTGTTGATCCAGTCCAAGGCCACCCAGTTGCTTCCGGAATGGCTGCGGTTCCTGCGCGGAGTGGTGGACAGCGAGGATCTGCCGCTCAACATCTCCCGGGAGACCATGCAGGACAGCGCGCTGATGCGGAAACTCAACGAGGTGCTCAGCAAACGGGTGTTGCGCTGGCTGGAGGAGGAGGCCAAGGCGGATCCCGAGAAATACGCGGGTTTCTTCAAGGAACACGGGCATTGTCTCAAGGAAGGCGTAGCCACGGATTGGAGCCATCGGGAGGCACTCAGCAAGCTGCTGCGCTTTGAGTCCTCGCACACGGAGGCGGGCAAATTCACGTCGCTGGCGGATTACGTGAGCCGGATGCCGGAGGGGCAGGAAGAGATTTACTGGCTGCTGGCGCCGAGCCGGCAGAGCGCGGAGGCGAGCCCGTATTACGAGGTGTTCTCGGAGAAAAAATACGAGGTGCTCTTTCTCTCGGACCCCCGGGACGAGTTTGTGATGGAGCATCTCCGGGAGTTTGAGGGGAAAAAAGTGGTGGCGGCTGAGAAAGCCAGCTTGAGCGTGGAAGATGCGCCCGGGGCGCTGAGCACGGAGGCGGCTGAGGCGCTTGCGCAGTTTGTAAAAGAAACCCTTGGGGACCGGGTGGGTAGCGTACGCAGTTCCAAGCGGTTGGTGGGCAGCCCTGCGGTGGTGGTGGATAGCGACGAGCACCTCACGTCGAGCATGCGCCGGGTGCTCAAAGCCATGAACCGGGAGGGTGGGCCGTCGATGGAATCCAAGCCCGACTTGGAGCTTAATCCGAAAAACGCCATGATCGCCCGGCTCGACCAGATCCGGCAGACGGATGCGGCTTTGGCGAGACAGGTGGCGGAGCAAATCTTCGATAACTCGATGGTCGCTGCCGGGTTGTTGGAGGATCCCCGGGCGATGCTTGGGCGGCTGAACGTATTATTGGAAAAGTTACTCGCCAAATAATTGTGGGTGTTGAGGGTTAACACGCGGCAATCGCGGAGCGATTGTCACTCAACCCCACTGATAGAAACCACACAACACGATGAAACCCCGTCCCCTGATTGCCCTCCTTACTGCTGCCGCATTCGGTTTGACCGCGTGCGAACAGAAGCCCGCAGCCCCCGCTCCGGAGTCGGCTGCGGAATCCAAAGCTGAAACGCCCAATGCGGTTGAAAAAGCCGCCGAGAAAGCGCCTGAAGCTGCCGAGAAAGCGCCTGAAGCCGCTGAGAAAGCGCCTGAAACGGCGCCAGAAAAAGTCGCCGAAACCGCAGAGAAAGCGGCCGAGAAAGCTCCTGAAACCCCGGAGGCCCCCAAAGCTCCGGAGGCTCCAGAGGCCCCCAAAGCTCCGTAATTATTCATTCCATTCTCCCCCCCTTGGTCTCCATGAAGGCCGGGGGGGGGCTTTTGGTTTTGGCCTCGGGCCCCTTAGGGAAGAGACCATTTTTCTGCCCCGCGGGGGTGGGTCCGGTGGAGTAGAGAAAAACGGATCGGACAGGAGGGGGCAAAGCGAAAGGGGAGCGCCTTTGATCCGCGCTCCGTCTTCAGCCGAACCGTGGACCCTCCGGAGAACTGGGAGTGAACGCGCGATCGAGGCCCCGGTGTTGCCTCTCCCGGAAAACGCCTTGCAGTTCTTCCTCCGCGGCATCCCCTCGAGATGCGAGAGGTTTGCTAGGGCTGCGGCTTAAGTTGAACGCCTTCCTCGCTTAAAACGGTGAAGATATGGCGCAGCAGGGAGCGGTAATGCTGTTGAACAACCACGCTCGTGGACTCCTGTTCGAGCGCTTCGAAATCGGCGAAGTCCTCCTGGAGTTTGAGGCCTAGGAAGGTCTTCAATTGCTGGTTGACGTCGGAGACGGGTTGATCCCCGTGGGCGCCCATGCTGGTTGCCCTGTCCTCGGCGTCGGTGCCCAGATCTGCGATGCGCTGCTGGAGTTCGGCAATACGGGCCTCGAGTTGCTGGTTGAGCCGGGCGAGTTCTTCCAGAGTGGGTTCGCCGGGAATAATCACCGAGGGGCGTTCCTGGGGACGACGCGATGGACGGGGTTCTTCCTCGCGTTGACGCAGTTTGCTCTGCGCGGTTTGGAGCTCTGCCCGGAGTGATTGGACGTGCGTCTCGATCTGGCGCAGGGTTTCCGAAAGGTTGAATCCGGAGCCTGCTATGGCGTTGCGTCCCTGGTAGACAGGACGCTCTTTGCGCTGCTCTCCTTCGCCGCGCTGCTCGGTTTCTCTGCGTTGGCCGTTTTCGCGGCCGCGAGCGGGGAGTTCCAAGGGGGGCGTTTTCTGCGGACGCGGCTCGTAAACAGGACGTTGTTTTGGGGCGGCTTCGGGTGTCGGGTGTTTGTCGGGTTCCTGCTCCGGCTCGGTGGATGCCTCTGCGGCTGGGGTTTCCTCTGGAGCGTTGCCAGAATCGCCGGGTTCCACAATGGCGACCGGGCCTGACTCGGGAGCGGTTTCCTGCGGGGCTGCGGCGACAGGTTCGGGAGCAGCTTTGAGGACCGCTCGTAATTCTTCGGGAAGGGCTGGGACCTCTTTTTGGAGGGCGATCTGCCATTTCGCACTCCAACGGGAGAGGGTGCGCAGGGCAGCGGCTTGGGCGGCCTCATGGAGCTTGCCGAGTTTGGAGGCTTCGGAGGCCCATTTAAGCACGCTCAACTGGGTGATCGGCGGGTGCGGCAGTGAGAAAACTGCGAGCACGGCGCAATGGACCAGTAGCTCCGCGTCCGGTGTTTTGAGGTCGGCCAGGGGGATCTGAGCCAGCCAAGGTTTGACTTTGCCAATGAACACGTTGGCGAAGATCTGAGCGTGTTTCTGGGAAAGCAGCCCGGTCTCTTTGTCCTTGAGCTCTTTGCAGACGCCCAGCGCCAACTTCATCGAGGTGGCCGGATCGAGTTTATACAGCGCGCGGGCCAGGCTGAGCCGGATCCGTCGTGCGGCGTCCGAGTCCATGTCCGCAAGCGCTTTAAGCAGCCCATTGCGCGCCGTGGTTTTCATCTCCGGCCAGGTGGATTCCACGGCGCGGACCCCGACGATCCAGGGCAGTTTGGGAAGGTAGGTTGCCGCCCGGGTCCAGCCGGCTTTTCCGGCCAGCAGCGCTTCCTTGAGAAGGGCGCCCATGCGTTCCTCCTCGGGCGCGGAAAGCCGTGCCGCCTGCGCGCGGAGGGCCAAGTCCGCAAGCGGATCGTTTTCTTCTCCCGTGGCGGCGACTCCGGTTGTCGGCGTTTCCGCGTCGGGCTCGGCGGATTCCTCAGCGGCCTCGGCCGCCGGCGCGCTGCCGGTTTGAGGCTCGGGTTCGGCAGGAGGCTGAATGGGTTGGGACTCCGGAGCCGAGTCGGAGAGGGGGAGCTGTGTTTGCGTGTTGACGTCCGTCGAAGAATCGAGACCTGCTGCCCCGGGACTGTCCGCGGAGGGCTGGGATGGGGTCTCGGACGGGTAAGAGTCCGTTGTTGAATGGGTTTCCATGAAAAATCACGGCTACACAAAGGCGGGGAGGAAGCAAAACGCGAGCAAAAACCCGACGCTGCGGCCCTGCGGGACGACTCCGGAGGAACTCTTTGGGAAATCCCGGGAGAACTTGGGTGGGCTCGGTCCGGGGCCCTGTCCGGGGAGGAAAATATCGGGAGCCGGGATCAGGAACGCGGCTTCCATTGATTTCATTTTGCACGAACCCGGTCCGCGGATACGGTGGCGGGCCTATGGCCACGAAAGTCGATGCTTCAACCCAGGAAGAGAGCCGTGTCACCGCGGCTCGGAACAAAAATCTCGATCTTGCCATCCAGCAGATCGCCAAGGACTTTGGGGACGGGGCGATTATGCGCCTTGGGGCGAGCCAACAGATGGACGTGGAGGCGATTCCCACCGGCAACATCGTGATTGATCGGGCCTTGGGCGTGGGGGGATTTCCCAGGGGTCGGATCTGTGAGGTGTTCGGGCCGGAATCCTCGGGTAAAACTACGCTGACCCTCACGGTCATTGCCCAAGCTCAAAAATTGGGAGGGCTGGCGGCTTTCATCGACGTGGAGCATGCGCTGGATCCGCAGTATGCGAAGAAACTGGGGGTGAACCTGGATGAACTGCTGGTCTCGCAACCGAGCTCCGGAGAGGAAGCCCTGCGGATCTGCGAAACCCTGGTTCGTTCCAATGCGCTGGACGTGATCGTGCTCGACTCCGTGGCGGCGCTGGTCACCAAGGCGGAGTTGGAGGGCGAAATTGGCGACACCACCGTGGGTGCTCAAGCCCGGTTGATGAGCGCGGCTCTGCGGAAGCTCACCTCCCTCATCTCCAAGGCTCGCACCATCTGCATTTTCACCAACCAGATCCGTGAAAAGATCGGGGTGATGTTTGGCAACCCCGAGACCACCCCCGGCGGCAAAGCCCTCAAGTTTTATTCCAGCGTGCGTTGTGACATCCGGCGCATCGGCGCCATTAAGCAGGCCGACGGCACGGTTACCGGCAACCGCACCAAGCTTAAGGTGGTCAAAAACAAGGTGGCTCCACCGTTCACGGAAGCGGAGTTCGACATCATGTATAACGAAGGCATCAGCTCGACCGGCGCGCTGCTGGATCTTGCGATTGAAAAGGGGCTGATCGAGAAACGTGGTTCCTGGCTTTCTTACAAGGGGTCGCAGCTTGCCCAGGGACGCGATGCGGGCAAGGAAGTGCTCAAGACTGACCAGGCGCTCTACGAAGAGTTGTATGCGGCGGTGAAGGCCAAACTCGACGAGGAGAAGTAACGCCGCCCCGGCGCGGAATGTTGCGCCCCCCGGACCCTCAAAAAAGGCGTTTCCCAAAAACAAAATGCCGCACCCGCCCGTGAGCGAGTGCGGCATTTTTGTTGGGGAATATCCGGAGGAGGGGAGCCGGAGGTGCGCGCGCCCCCGGGCTTCTGCCGTTTCCGAGGGTGTTATTTCACCGCGGGCGTTTTGTCTGCGGGTTTGATGCCTTTTTCTTCGGGCTGTGTCTCGTGGCTGACTTCCTCAAGGGTGAGCTTGCCGTTGCCGTCCTTGTCTTTCTTTTTGAAGAGTTCCTCCGTCTTCACCGGATCCTTCATCGCCATGGGGCTCGCCTTGAACTCGTCGATGCTCAGGGTGCCATCGTGGTTCGCGTCGAGTTTTTTGAAGGCCTCAGCGGGGTTGGGTTTGGTGAGCGGGAGGACGGCCGTTTTGTTCTCGGTCGGGGCCTCGGGGGCGGCTGCTGCTTTTTCAGGCGCTTTGACGGGGTCGACTGCCATGGCGGCGACCGTGGTCAAAACGAGGGTGGCAAGGAGGGTGGGGAGGGTATTCATAGGGGAGTTTTTTGCGTTATTGGTTTTTGTTTCCGCGCGGCCGTTCTTCGTTGAAAAGCGGTTGCGGTGAACGCTGGAGATAGACGGCACCCGGCTCGGTCTATTCAAAAGAGTTGGGCCTTTTTTTGGTCTCCCATGAATTGTTTTCCGCGTCGGTGCATCCGTGCGGATTCGCCGCCGACGCAAAAAGAAACGCCGCGCTGGGGAATGCCCGGCGCGGCGTTTGGATCGTTGGATTGGGGATGCGAAAATCCCCACTCACGCGTGGGAATCAGCGGATGCGTGTGGCGCTATTTTTCGGCCTTTTTGGCGTCGCCCTTGGCCTTGTGTAGTTCCTCGGGGGAGAGTTTTCCGTCGCCGTCCTTGTCCTTCTTTTTGAAGAGGGCCTCAATTTTTGCGGCGTCTTTTTTTCCAGCGGGCCCGGCCTTGAACTCTTCAAGGCTGATGGAGCCGTCTCCGTCGGTATCGAGCTTTTTGAAGGCTTTTTCGGGATCGGCGGCCAACGCAACGGAGGCGCCGAGGGTGAGGAGGGTGAGGATTGAGGAGATGTGTTTCATGGGTTCAGGGTAGGTTTGCAAGGTGCGCATCGGCGCGCTTTGTTTTTGAACGAGGGCAGCGCGGCGCGTCACGCCAGAATTTCGGAATGCCCTGAGGTGTTGAGCCC
>JBEIUI010000170.1:0-3900 GCA_040374425.1 Verrucomicrobiia bacterium
GCCCACTCTGGGTCGGCGTTCCTGACCAGATCGCGGGCGATGAGGGTGTAAATATAGCGGTCCGTCAGCACAATGAAGCCCGCCCTTAAGGCCGGGAGGATGGTGTGCAAAAGCTGGTCGTAAAAATCGGTTGCATAAAAAAGGCTCCGGGTCAGGGGCGTCAAAATGGTGCCGTGCGTCGCCTGCTCCAGTTCCTCCCCCACGAGCTCTGAGCGGCCGAGGCCGCAGGTGCGGACCGCGAAACCCCGGCGTTCCAGCCACTGCACCAGTTGATTAATCTGGGTGGTGCGCCCCGAGCCATCCGGTCCCTCGAGCACAAACAGGCGGCCGGGTAGCCTCTCGTCCTTAACCTCGGGAAGCGCTTGTTTGAACCAGCGGATATTCATGACTGGGGCCCCTGCTGATGCTTGAAGGGGCGCAGATCGATATTCTGGCGGATGATCCGGCGGACCTCCTCCTGCTGCTCGGGGATGGGGCGCCCGGCCTCAATCACGAGGAAATCGAACTTCTCCCGCATGCGCTCGTACTCCATCGAGATTTTGCTTTGGAACATCCGGAAGCTTTCCACCGGATCCGCGCTCCAGCGCATATCCATGCCCGCCTCGTGGTATTTGAGCACCGCCCGGGTTTCAAGGATCCGCCTGAGCGACACCTCCAGTTCCACCCGGAAGTAGAAGGTAATGTCGGGCTTGCGGGCGAACTCATAGACCTTCTCCACCCAGGACTGGTCCACGCCCCGGACGGCGTCCCGGGCGTAGGCCGTATAAACGTACCGGTCCGCCAGAACAATGAAGCCCGCCCGGAGCAGGGGCAGGATCTGGCGCTGGTAGCGGTCGGCGAAATCTGTAGCGTGGATGAGGGAAAAGGTGGTCGGGGTGAGTAGCTGCCTCTGCTTGCCTTTGGTGGTGGCCTGCTTGACCAGCGTGGAGGAGTTCCACTCGGTGAAAAAAACCCGGTACCCCTCCTGCTCCAGCCAGCTCTTGACCAGGCGGATTTGGGTGGATTTTCCGGAGCCATCCAGCCCCTCGACGGCGATGAGCCTTCCGGCGTAGTCGGGAGCGCCGGAGGGAAGGCGTCTGGGTTCTGGGGGGGAGGAGGCCACCCTTGAAACCTTGCAGGAAACAGGACAACAGGCAACCCGAATGTTCCACGTGGAACTTGGAGGCAGCCAGGGGACCCCACAATGCGCTCCCCCCTGAGGTGCGAGCAATGCCTCCTGCAACTCCGGCCCCAATTTTGCTTACGCCTTCCGCCTAGGAACTGGTACACTTTCACCCCAATGTACACCGACCCTATTGTTTACGATGTGATTGTTCTCGGCGCCGGCCATGCCGGAATCGAGGCCTCCCTAGCCGCCGCGCGGCTTGGAGCGTCCACTCTGATGCTCACTCAAAACCTCGACTCCATCGGGCAAATGTCCTGCAACCCCGCCATCGGCGGACAAGCCAAGGGACAGATCGTCCGCGAGATCGACGCCCTCGGCGGGTTTATGGGGTTGAATACCGACGCCACCGGGATCCAGTTCCGGATGCTGAATGCCAAAAAGGGCCCCAGCGTCCGCTCTCCTAGGGCGCAATGCGATAAGAAGGCGTACCAGTTCCGCGCCAAGGCGGTGCTTGAACAAACCCCAGGGATCACCCTAAGGCAGGGGAACGCCACCACGCTGATCAGGGGCGAGGAGGGCATCTGCGGAATCGAAACCAATCTCGGCATGCGCATCCACGGGAAGTCCGTGGTGATCACCACCGGCACCTTCATGCGCGGACTTCTGCATGTGGGGCTACAGAATATCGCCGGCGGCCGCCTCGGGGATGGCTTCTCCACGTTAAGCGACAACCTGAAGGAGCTTGGGTTCGAGGTGGGCCGCTTCAAGACCGGGACCCCCTGCCGGCTCAACGGCCGCACCATTGACTTTACAAAGTGTGAGCGCCAGGACGGCGACCTTCCGCCTCGCCCCTTCACCCATCTGCCCGAAGAAATCCGGCGGGGCCGTGATGAGATCTTTACCTTGAATGAATGGCGGGATGGCGTGTTCCACGTGGAACAAATGTCCTGTTGGAGCAGCTACACCAACCCGAGCACCCACGAACTCATCAGGGAGAACCTCCATCTATCACCCCTTTACGCGGGCCGCATCCAGGGGGTCGGACCCCGCTACTGCCCGTCCATTGAAGATAAGGTTGTGAAGTTTGAAGAGAAGGACCGGCATCAGGTCTTCCTTGAACCGGAAGGCAGGCACACCCAAGAGATTTATATCAACGGCGTCTCCACCTCGCTGCCCCTTGAGGTTCAGGCCGCCTTTATCGCCACGATTCCGGGACTTGAAAGGGCCGAGATCCTCCGCCCAGGGTACGCCGTCGAGTACGATTATTGCCCTCCCACCCAGCTCCACCCCACTCTCGAAACCCGTCTCGTGCCTCACCTTTATTTCGCGGGCCAGATCAACGGCACCTCCGGATACGAAGAGGCCGCCGGACAGGGCCTGCTCGCCGGAGCAAACGCCGCACTCAAAGTCCTAGGCAAACCTCCCCTCATTTTAAGCCGGGCAGACGCGTACCTTGGCGTCCTGGTGGATGACCTCATTACCCGCGGCACGGAGGAGCCCTACCGGATGTTTACTAGTCGTGCCGAACACCGCCTTCTGCTTCGCAACGATAATGCGGACTTACGACTCACTCCCCTTGCCCATGACCTCGGACTTGTTTCAGGCCCGCGCTGGGACCGTTTCGAAACCCGGCTTGGTCAGCTAGCCCAGCTCCGCCTTTTCGCGCAGGACACTCGCTTTAACGACGGGCGCCTCTCCCAGTGGTTACGCCGACCCGAAACTTCCTGGACGGATCTGCCCGCTGAGATCCACTCGGCGTTTCCCTCGGAAGCCTGGGAGGAGCTGGAAATTGAACTCCGCTACGCCGGATATATCACCCGTCAAAATGCCGCGGTCGAAAAGCTCCGGTCGCAGGATGCCAAACCCTTTCCCGCTGACCTCGACTTCTCCCGCGTCCGCGGACTTCGCGCTGAAACACGACAGAAGCTTTCCAAAGTCCGCCCCGCTACTCTCGGACAAGCCGGCCGGATCAGCGGGATCACCCCATCGGATATTGCGCTGCTTTCGCTTTTGATTGAAAAACCCCGCAGCCAGTGGCATGAGCAGTGATTTCATAAAATCTCTGTCCAGAGTCCCTTCACCTGCTTTGTCGGCCGTTGCTGAACCCTTGTTTACCCCTAAAACTCTTTAAACGCCCCGCCAGCACCCCCAACCCTCACCACCAGGGTGGCCACAGCGGATCAAATGCCCTTTTCCACCTGTTTCTGTCTCCCAACACTCCCTTTTTGCAATGTCCACACCTCATCCCCGTTCTTTCGAGCTCAAAAATCGCTCCCAGTTGCTGTTCTCCGGACCGGACCGCCTCCGCTATCTAAACGGGCAGGTCACGCAAGATCTCAGGAAACTTTCGACCGAGCGCGCTCTTCCAGCCTGCGTCACCAGCGCCAAGGGTCGCCTTCAAGCGGACGTTTGGATTTCGGATTTGGGAACCTCGCTGCTTGTGGATGCTCACCCCGCTGTCGCCGAGACTCTGCTGGCGCGGCTTGAACGTTATATCGTGGCTGACGATGTTTCCGTTGAAGACCAGACCTGCACCCACACGTTGTTTCATTGCTTGGACAAACCTTCATTGCCATCATCAATCGTCCACTCCGCGCCCATCCAATCTCTGCGTTTGGGTGTTGCTGGCTGGGACCTGCGAGTTCGCGCCTCCGACAGGGCTGCTGTCAGCCAAATGCTCGAAAGCAGCGATGACTTGTGTTCACATTGGGAGTTGCTCCGCATCTCAAATGGCGTTGCGGCCTGGGGCTTCGAACTTTCAGAGGACTCACTTCCACCCGAGGCTTTGTTGGACC
>JBEIUI010000133.1:0-8712 GCA_040374425.1 Verrucomicrobiia bacterium
AGAAACCTGCGGATGAGCTCGTTCCTTAGAAAAAAAATGAAGCGGGTTCCATTTTTTGAGGGCAGTAGACCTCCTTGTCCCTGAGGGGGAGGATCTTAGGAATATTTCGCTCCCCTATGGTGAGGGCGCAAAATACTTGGAACTCTTTCGAACCAAGGACGGTCCGGACAGGTCAGGAGCCATTCTGAAACCCGCGATCAAAGAAGGACACGGCCAATAATCGTCGGAGACGTGGCGCATTTTTGATCGAAATGTTCAAACGCACTGGTGTCAGGAAAGGCTTTGAAGAAAGGTGCGAGGTGTCAGTCAACAGGTGCGGCAAGGCAATCGGTTTGATTGGGTTGTTTGTTAACGAGCGTAGCGACATTCTTGTCTGTCCCCAGCGCCCGCTGAGTCAACAGGCCCGCTCTGGCGCTGGCGGTTTAGGGCTTGCCGGGGGATGCCGATCCGTTGAAGGTTCCGTGGTTCCGCTGGAACGGCCTTCGCCCAGCCAGCCCCCGCCTGGAAATGACTCTCCATCGCCGCCACTTTCTCCAAACCGTTGCTGCCGCCGCCTTGCCGTCCGCTTGGACGCTTTCCCGCGCCGCAGCCGCTCTCCCGGGTGAGATTCTTGATCCGCATCAGCATCTCTGGGATTTGAACAAGCTCCGGATGTCCTGGTTGTCGGGAGCTTCCGAGGTTCTCCGCAAATCCTACGGGTTAAAGGAGTACGCCGAGGCCACCGAGGGTTTGCCTGTCCGGGCGCTTTACATGGAGGTGGACGTGGACGAGGCGGATCTCGACACGGAAACGGCTGAAGTCCGCCGCATTTGCCTGGAGGGCAACTCCCAGACCTTGGCCGCGATTGTGGGCGGGCGTCCGGCGTCAGAAAAATTTGAGGACTATCTCAAGCGGCATGAGGAGGGCGGCGTCATCAAAGGGGTGCGCGAGGTGTTGCATAGTCGCGCTCGGCCCCGCGGGTTCTGTCTGGAGGAACCCTTTGTCCGCGGGATCCGTGTGCTGGGCAGGCTGGGGCTCACGTTTGATCTGTGCATGCGTGCGAAGGAACTGGGCGACGCGGAGCAGTTGGCGGCGCAATGTCCCGAGACCCAATTCATTCTGGATCATTGCGGGAACGTGGACTTGAAAGCGTTTATGAAGGCCCCGCCAAAGGCCCCCGCGCACAGTGCGGCTGATTGGCAGCGGGCCGTGGAACGGATGGCCAAGCTGCCCAATGTGGCCTGCAAGATCTCCGGGGTGATCGAAAGTCTGCCGGACGGTTGGACTCCTGAGCAACTCGCTCCGGCTGTAAACCATTGCTTGGACGTTTTCGGCCCGGACCGCGTGATGTTCGGCGGCAACTGGCCGGTGTGCCTGATTAGCGGCTCCCTTCGGAGCTGGGTGGAGGCACTTTCGGAGATTGTGGCACACCGGCCGGAAGCCGACCGTGCAAAGCTCTGGGCGTCCAACGCGAAGCGGCTTTACCGGGTTGGGTGAAGTCAGACGCAGGGGGGGCTTGAGGGGCCGACCGGAGCCGGTTTTGATGTTCCTAGTGTTGGGGGGAAAAGTGGTTTGGGGCGCTGGGGCTTTGCGCTTCCCGGAAGGACGAACACGATTCTGCGAGGGCACCCGCCTGGGAGTGACGAACACGAGTCTTAAGCGCTCAAGCGGTTCTCGAGCTCTGACACGCGTCTCGCTTGAGCTCTGACAATTCCCCAGCGCCAATGGCGCGTCCCAAGTGCAGCCTCGGCAACGCCCTGGGAACGTCCCCCCCAAAAAAACATCCAAGCCCTCATCGGGAAGTTAAGTCGCAAGTGCCTCATTTTGAACACAAGTCGGATCGAGCGGGAGGAGGCGATAGCCGAGCTTTTTGGCGTTTGCGTCCAGTCGGTGAAAGCGATTTTTGCGGTTCTCAGCTTCGATCTTTGCGTAGATCGGGTCGTCGCATTCCAAGCCCTCGCGCACCCGTTTGTGGATGGTCCGCAGGATCATGTGCGCCATTGCCGGTGAGCGCTTTGGGCGCCCCGAGTCGGGTGCGGAGCCGGCGGTAGCGTTCGCCCAGTGCGCGGGTACTGCGATGCAGTCCGAGCGCGCTTTGTCGGAGCATTTTTGCGATGCGCGGCTTTCCTGGGCGACTGCGTGTGCTCAGAGCGCGGCCTCCGCTGATTTTGGTCCCGGGGCACAAGGCCCGCCCAAGCGGAAGCTGCCACGCAGCAGCCCCACGCTGTGAAGGGAATGCAGCGATTGGCAGTCAAGCACATGGCTCTTGCGCCTTGGGAGGTGGCGCACATGCCGCGCATTGACCAGGATCACCTCGATGCCCGCCTCAGAGAGCAATGGGGCCAGACCCAGCCAATAGCGGCCCGTGCTAGAGGCCCGTGCTCTTCATGGCGACACTGCGTAGCCGACACTGCACAAACCATTGCACGGCAGCGTTCAAGTCCGCCGTAAAAGTCGCAAAGGTCCGCACCTGCTGGGGAGCCCTCCCAGCGGGCATACAACAAGCAATCTTACTGGCCCCAATATCCACCCCGGCGACATCCGTCCGGGGGTTGGGCAGGTTTCACGAGGGCACATCGTGATGCGCTGGCGGCCCGGAGTGCGTTTGATTGAGGCTCATTCTCATCGACGGGCTCACTTGCCAGGGCAGGCGCGGCACCCATACAGAGGGCGCAAGCTCCAGTCCCCACGCTGAAGGACGGGATGCTTGATGCATTACCACTGGGCGAACGGGTTTTTGACTGTCCGCCGGGCATCGCAAGCATGCTGCAACGGGACGCGCTTTTTTGCCAAGTTCCCGCCCACAGAGTCCGGCCTGCCGGTGAGCTCCGCTGAAGGGGCGTTCTAACCGATGCCGCAAACCCCCACCCGCATCCATATCTCATACCGAAAACCTCGATCCCTTCATCCACGGCGTCTGGAGCGCTTTGAGCAGGCTCCGACGTCTTCGGCGGGCTCAGGCGAGAATCTCGCGGATCACATGCCCTTCCACATTGGTGCGCCGACGGCTGAAGCCGTTGTGCTCGAACGTGAGCTTCTCGTGGTCGAGCCCGAGCAAATGCAAAATCGTCGCGTTGAAGTCGTAGAGCGGATGGACGTCTTTGATGGCTTTGCTTCCAAACGGGTCAGTTTCGCCGTGGGTCACCCCGGCTCCCGTCATCCAGCAGGTGAACCCGTTGGGGTTGTGCTCCCGGTCCTGGGCGCCTTTTTGGAAGAAGGGTATCCGACCGAACTCCGTGCACCAAACCACCAAGGTCTCCTCCAGCAACCCGCGTTGAATGAAGCGGTCCACCGAGAGCCTTAGTCCGGGACGTGCCGCGGAGTTCAAAGTTCCATTGGGGAAGAGAATGCATCGCCAGAGATCTTCCCGATGGTAAAAGAACCCACGGGCCTCCTAACCTGCGCCGATGAAGTTCCCCTTTCTTCTCGCCGCCGCAGCGGCTTTGCTTGGGCACTCAGCCCCGGCTGAGACGGCGGCTGGGGCCGGGTCTCCGGCTCAAAGTATCAACGCGCTCGGGCTCGACCTCTACAAGCTCGCTCCACGTGGCAATCTTTTGCTCTCTCCGTTTTCGATCCAAAGCGCTCTGGCCATGACGTCCGCCGGGGCCGACGGCCGCACGCTGGATGAAATGCGCTCGGTGCTGCGTGTTGCGGGGGATGAGGCCGCCCTCCACGGCGCGGTCAAGAGTCTCTCGGCCGAGTTTGGCCAGCTCGTGGCCGATTCGGCGGCTCGTGTGAAACGCAGTAAGGAATCCGGCGGGCCGTCATCCCCGTTGGAACTCCGGGTGGCCAACCGCCTCTTTGGGCAGGAAGATTTCACTTTCAAACGCCCTTTCTTGGACCTGGTAAGGGAACACTACGCAGCGCCGCTCGAACCGGTGGACTTCCAAGGTGCCCTGGAGAAATCACGCATCCAGATCAATGCCTGGGTGGAGGAGCAAACCCGCTCCAAGATCCGCGACCTGATCGGGCCGACGGACTTAGACCGCTCGACCCGGCTTTTGCTGGTCAACGCCCTCTATTTCCGGGCGGCATGGAGCGAGCCCTTTCGAAAGGGCGCCACGCAGCCGGCTCCGTTTTCCTTGGAGCCGGGCACCCTGGTGGAGGTGCCTACAATGGCGCTGACCAGCCACCTCGGATACGCCCGCCGGGACGGGTTCCAAGCGGTGACACTCCCCTACGAAGGCGGCGGGTTCCAGTTTCTGATCCTGTTGCCGGATCCCGGCATGAAACTGGCCCAATTGGAGGCGCGTCTAACGCCTGAGCTGCTGGCCGGCCTGGCAGCCGTGGATCGGGAACAACTGGCGCTCTTTCTCCCCAAGTTCCGGATCCAGCCGCCTACCGTTGACCTGTCGGAAGCCTTGAAAAAACTCGGGCTACGCACCGCATTCGACGAGCCCCGGGGCAGCGCCAATTTTGAGCGGATGGCCGAGCGTAAACCGGACGAATACCTCTTCATCGGCAAGGTGCTGCATAAGACTTTTCTGGACTTGGACGAGAACGGCACGGAAGCCGCCGCAGCCACGGCCGTGGCCATGATGAGGGCTACTGCGATGCCCGTGCCCGAAAAACCGCCCGTGGAAGTCCGTGTGGACCGGCCTTTCCTTTTCGCGGTGCAACACCGGACCACTGGCACCTGCCTCTTTCTGGGCCGGATCATCGATCCCCGCTAAATCCCCCCAGGCGAGCTTGGCTCTGGAATCTGCGGACATCCTGCTCCACATTCGTCCATCATGAAAACGCGTCTCTTTCTTGTCGCCGCCAGCCTCCTGGTTTTTGTTGCCGGTGTTTTCGCCGCGGACCTCTCTGTCACCCCCGTGGACGCCGCTGCGGCGGCTGCGTTGATCACGGAAAAAAAGGTCACCGTGCTCGATGTGCGCACGCCGGAGGAATTCGCCAAGGGCCACATCCAAGGCGCCAAAAACGTGGATCTTTTGGACGACGGTTTTGAGTCCGGCCTGAGCGGGCTCGATAAGAACAAGGCCTATCTGGTGCATTGCGCCTCGGGAGGGCGCAGCACGCGGTCCCTTGAGGTTTTCAAGAAGCTGGGATTCACGAAGGTTTACCATCTCGAGGGCGGGCTCCGCGCTTGGACCTCTGCGAACCAGCCGGTGGTGGAATAAAGCCCGGCCTTGAACGCGCGGATGGCTTTCGCGCGGTGAATCCGAGCCGGTCCCGGGGCTGGCGAATGCCTTGACCCTCCGGAAGTTTGCCAACCCCCTCTGTTGCGCGCGAATTCCTGCCGCAAACTCCTCGCAGCGTTTCTCTTGCTCGTTTCGCTCGGCGCCGGGGTGCATCTGGGGCTGGAGAACGCCGGTGCCTGTCTCTTCACGCACCGAAGCGATGCCGCTCATTGCGTCGCCCCCTCCTAGGAATGCGACGGAGGGTCTTGAACGCGTCCGCCGCAGGGCGGAGGACAGAACCTCTGGCCGTCGAGCCCCGCATCCTGTAGGAGCCGGCACCGCCCCCGAGCATTTTACGCACTCCCCATTCTCGTACCGCCTGTGACCCCGCATCCCTTTTTCCCACCCGCCGGATACACTCGGATCAAGTCGGTCAGCAGTTTTGAGGAGCTGCTCGCCACCCCTTTCGCGGACGGGCTTAACGCGCTTTGTTGGGAGCGCACGTTGGCTGGTGATTTCGAGGAGGTTGTGGAACGCCTCGCCCACGGGGAAGACATTCACCCCGTGGACGTTCCCGATCTGCGGTCCCTTGGGTTGAGTGCAGCGGGCTGCGCGGCAAGAGACGTCCTGATCGCGGACCTGGAGCTCCTCCGCGGGGCGGGGCTTGCGCCCAGCCTCGACTGTATCCGGGGTTATCCCCGTGATGAGGCCCCGGGCGTTGTGTCCACCGATGTTTACTCCTTCCACGCCGACAGTGCCACGGCTCCCGCCGACACCTATCTTTGCAGTTACACCGAGGCCGCCTCCGAGGGATTGCGCAACGAGGAAGCCCTGCGCCGGATCGACATCCCCGAAACCCGCGCCGCGTTGCTCCGGTGTTTCGGTGGGGAAGACAACGAGGCGTTTTGCGAGTATCTCGCCGAAAACTGTTACGACCTGCATTACGCCCCAGTCCCGAACGCGCGGCCTTTCTCCCTTGGGCTGGGCAACTTGTGGCGCATCGCTGTGGATTATCCCGGGAGCCCTGTGCCGCCGTGTATCCATCGCGCGCCGATCACCCGTCCCGGGCGCCCCCCGCGGTTGCTCCTGATCAGCTAACCCGGCAGCAGCATGTTTCTTGAATGCGTTTTTCCCACCTTTGGGATGTTCCCTGCACGCACCTGCGAGCGCGCTTACCGTCCCTGCTCGGAGCGCCGAGCGGAAGGGGGATTCGGCTTGCATTTCGGGGGGGCGAACGCGAGCGTCCGCGGGCTCAACCGACCGCCCCGCACAAAGTTCATGGAAAAGCCTGCCACCGATCCCGTCCAAGGCTGGACCAAAGTCATCACCCCGATGCGCGGTCTTTTCGAGGTGCCCTGGAGGGAACTCTGGGCGTACCGGGATCTGATGCTGCTCTTGGCTTGGCGGGACATCTCGGCCCAGTACAAACAGACCATTCTGGGCCCGCTCTGGTTCCTGCTCCAGCCGCTGATCGCCACCGTGGCGTTCAGCTTTCTCTTCGGGCGCATGGCGGGGCTGGGCACCGACAACGTGCCGCATTTCCTCTTCTATATGGCGGGCCTGGTGCCCTGGACCTATTTCTCCGAGTGCATCAACCGCACCGCCCACACGTTCACCCGCAACTCGCACATCTTCGGCAAGGTGTATTTCCCGCGCCTGGCCGTTCCGTTCGCCGCCGCGCTCTCCAACCTGGCGACGTTCCTGGTCCAGATGGCCATCTTCGGCGTCGGTCTCGGCTTTTACCTCTGGAAAGCCCGGACCGATCCCCAGATTTTCCTGGAACCCAACTGGCGGATCCTGGTTTTCCCGGTGCTGGTGGTGCAGATGGCGTTCCTCGGGGTGGGCGTTGGGCTGATTGTTTCCTCGCTGGCCACCCGGTACCGCGATCTCGCCCTGGGCATCGGGTTTGCCGTGCAGATCTGGATGTACGGCAGCTCCATCGTGTTCCCGCTTTCCCGGGTGACCGATCCCCGGCTGCGCGAGTTGCTCGCCCTCAACCCGATGGTGCCCATCATCGAGTCGGTCCGGTTCGCTTTCCTGGGCCAGGGTTCGGTGACCCAGGGCCAGTGGCTGGTGAGCTGCTTTTTGAGTGTGGGAGTTTTCCTGCTCGGCGTGGTGATGTTCAACCGCACCGAACAAACCGCCATGGACGCCGTTTGATGAGACGCCTTTTCATTGCCTTGCCGTGAGCATCGTCATCCACGCAGAAAACATCTCCAAGGCCTACCGGCTCGGCCAGCTCGACGGCCGCTCGTTCCTTGCCGAATGGCGCGCCCGGCTCTCCGGGAAACCCGCCCGGAACGAGGCGGAAGGGATCTGGGCCCTGCGGGACCTGAGTTTTGACGTGCGCGAGGGCGATGTTGTCGGGTTGCTCGGACGCAACGGCGCCGGCAAGTCCACCCTGCTCAAGCTGCTCTCGGCCATCATGGCGCCCACCACCGGCCGGATCCGGATCAAAGGCCGGGTGGCCTCGCTTTTGGAGGTCGGCACCGGGTTCCACATGGAGCTCACCGGACGCGAAAACGTGTTCCTCAACGGGGCGATTCTCGGGATGAACCGTCGGCAGGTGGCCGGGCGGTTTGATGAAATCGTGGCGTTTTCCGGGGTGGAACAGTTCATCGATACCCCGGTGAAGAGGTACTCCTCCGGGATGCGGATGCGGCTGGCGTTCGCCGTGGCGGCGCATCTGGATTCGGAGATTGTGATTTTGGATGAGGTGCTGGCGGTGGGCGACGCCGGGTTTCAGCGCAAGTGCTTGGACAAGGTCGGGGCGCTGGCGCGTTCGGGCCGCACGATCTTTTTCGTGGCGCACCAGGCCGCCACGGTGGAGGCGTTGTGCACCCGGGGAATGGTGCTCAACAAAGGCCGCCTGGAGTTTGACGGGACGCAGACCGAGGCCCTCTCCCATTATTACGCGAGTGAGCAGGTGGCGCCGCTGCCCCTGTCAGAGCGCGCGGACCGCGAGGGCAGCGGCGAGGTGCGTCTGACGGGGGTGGAGATTCTCAACGGCTCGGGGTTTGCCACCGATTCCGTGCCCAGCGGCGGTGCGGTGACGATCCGGCTCGGCTACAACCGGCGCACGACCGAGGTGTTCCCGCATCTGGTGGTGTCCCTCCAGGTGACCACGCAGCTGGGGGTGCCGGTGTTTTGTCAGTCCAACTGGTTTACGGGGGAGCAGCTGGGGGTTTCCGAGGAATCGGGGGTGTTTGTGTGTCATCTGCCGCGGCTGCCGTTGCCGGAATCGGTTTACCGGGTGGAATGCCGGGTGGTGAGCGAGGGCCGAGGGGGGCGGGTGTTGGACGGGCTCAAGGGGGCGTTTGAGTTCCGGGTGGGGCCCGGAGATTTTTACGGCAGCGGCAAGACGCCCACGCTGGAGGCCGGTTTGGCGTTTGTGGAGGGGAAATGGGCGGTGGAGCAGGATGCTTTGCGTGTGGACCAGGTGTGAACCCGCCCATGACGTCCAGGGCGTTGGCGCTGAGAGGGGATTCCTCCAGCGGGCGACTCTTCCGCCACGGGAAGGGCTCCTGGGAAGGCAGTGGGCCTTTCAAGGTCCTCCCGAAAACTGGCCTTGCTCTGTTTTTGTGAAATGCTAGGGAGATGCTCCCTTTTG
>JBEIUI010000113.1:0-10803 GCA_040374425.1 Verrucomicrobiia bacterium
GCTCACGGCCATCCACGGAGCACAAGGTCCGGAGAGAAAGACGCCCGGCCGCTGGGAGATCGTGTTGGAAATGGCTGCCGATGATCTGTTGCCGGATCGTCCCAACCGGCGCGAACCACGCGCGGTCCAGCGTCGTCCAAAGAACTACCAGCGCCTCACCTCGCCACGCTCTTCATTCAAAGAAGTGCAGCACCGCCATCGCGCGAAGAAGCCCCTTATCTAAGTGCCATTCTTGTCTGTCCCCCTTCGCACGCCCTTCGCACGCGCGCGCCCCATACGCCCCATACGCCCCATACGCCCGTGTCGCGCATCTTAGGCGAGGCCCGGGAGGCTGTTTTTGGGCGAGTCCTCCTGAGCGGCTTTAAACCGGGTCACTTCTTCGAGGAGTTGTTCGGGACGATAACTCCGGCGCACCTGGGCGATGGCCGCCGTGGCCAATTCATCGCAGCGCTCGTTTCCGGCGTGCCCGGCATGGCCCTTGAGCCACTTCCATTGCACCCGATGCCGGTTCGCCGCCGTGTCCAGAGCCCGCCACAGGTCCTCGTTTTTCACGGGCTTTTTCTGCACCGTCATCCAGCCGCGCGCTTTCCAGGCTTTGAGCCATTTGGTGATGCCGTCGCGCACATATACCGAGTCGGTGAAAAACTCGACTTCGCAGGGCGCGTTGAGGGCTTCCAGGGCGCGGATGGCGGCCAGCAACTCCATGCGGTTGTTGGTCGTCGCGGGTTCGCCCCCGCTGATTTCCTTGGATTGCGGGCCGTATTGCAGCACCGCCGCCCAACCGCCCGGACCCGGGTTGCCCTGGCAGCCGCCGTCGGTGTGGATCACCACTTTTTTCACCCGACGCGGACGGCGTGTTTTTTGTCCAGGCGCAGCACGTCGCCGGGCTGCAGGGCGGGATTTGCCTTGGGATCGACGACTTTTTCGCCGCGCACCTGAACGCTTCCCTGTTCGATGAGACGCCGGGCGTCGCCGCGGGACTTGGCGATTTGGAATCCCTCGGCAAAAGCCGCGACGATGAGGGAGAGCAGATCGGGTTCGATGCCCTGGAGTTGGACTGCTGGCAAATCGGCCTGATCGAGGTCGCGTTTGCTGAACCGGGTGTTGAAATCAGCGAGCGCAATTTCGGCGGCCTCGCGCGAGTGGTAACGTTCCACGATGCGGAACCCGAGCTGTTTTTTGGCCTCCATGGGATGCAGCTCGGGCAGTTCTTGGCCCAGCAGCAGGAGATAGTACCGGGCCATGAGCGTGTCGCTGATGCTCATGAGTTTGCCGAACATTTCGGAGGGCGGTTCGCTCACCCCGACGTAATTGCCGAGGCTCTTGGACATCTTCTGGACCCCGTCGAGGCCTTCGAGCAGCGGCATGAGGAACACCACCTGTTCGGGCTGTTTTTCTTCCCGCTGCAAATCGCGTCCGACGAGGATGTTGAAAAGCTGGTCGGTGCCCCCGATCTCGACGTCGGCCTTGATCATGACTGAGTCCCACCCCTGCATGATGGGATATTGGATCTCGTGGAGATGCACGGGTTCGCCCCGGTCAAAGCGGTTCTTGAAGTCCTCCCGCTGGAGCATCTGCTGGAGGGTGACCCGGCCGTTGAGTTTCATGACCTGTTCAAAGGTCATCATCTCAAACCATTCCCCGTTGAACACCGTCCGGGTCCGGTTCGGGTCGAGGATTTTGAAGGCCTGTTGCTGGAAACTCTTCGCGTTGCTCATCACCTGGTCGTGCGAGAGCTGGGGCCGGGTTTTGGAACGGCCCGACGGATCGCCGATCATCGCGGTGAAATCCCCGATGATGAGAATGGCCTGATGTCCGAGATCCTGGAACTGGCGCAGTTTTTGGAGCGCCACGGTGAACCCGAGGTGGATGTCGGGTGCGGTGGGGTCCACGCCGAGCTTCACATTGAGTGGCCTGCCCAGCTTGAGCTTCGCTAGAAGCTCGGCCTCGTGGATGATCTGAGCCGCCCCGCGCTTGAGCAGGGCCAACTGGGTTTCCGGTGATTCCATAAAATGTCGCGTTTTGGATAAACGCGATTCCTGCGCCGAGTCGAGCGCTGATCGCCCGGGTTTTATCGGTTCTTGTTCAGCAATTCGCGCACGTCTTCGACGGTCTTGATCTCCTTCAAGCTGCTGTTGATGTTCCGCTCAGGCACATCATACCGGCCGGTGTCTGGGGAACGCGAGGGACCTCCCAGGCTGCCCGGTTCCACGGAGGCAGAAGCTCCCATGGGCAGGTTCTGCGGGTCGAGCGGCCTTTTCATCCGGTCGTATTCCTTTCCCAGAAACGGCCGGTTCCCCGGCATGTCCCGGGTTTCCACCCGCTTCTGCGCATCGCGCGATTCCAGCACCTCGGCGTCCTTGTTTTCGATCGTTTTGTTGAGGTTCGGCACCTGGTATTTCCCCTGGGTGGCAGCGGGTTTGGAGAGAAAGTTGAACTTGGTGAACCAGTTTTCTTTTTCCCCCTGGAAATCCATGGCCTGAAACGGCTTGGTCCGGGCGCTTTTCTTTGCGGCAGCGAAATCTTTTTCCAGTCGGACGCCGTTCTTGGGAAGGGAACTCCCGCGGGAGGCGTTGAGCGCTTGGACGTCGACGTTGTATTGCGGGTCCTGCGCCAAGGTCTTCCAATCCACCTCAGGCCCCATCCATTGGCTCAGGCTTTTTTTCCCCGACGTTCTTGTCTCGCCGCTGACGTGCGTGGGCATTTGCACGGCAGATCTCGCCCCAGGTTGCGTCGGTTGCCGCGCTTTCCAAGGCCACAGCGATTTTAAGGAGAATCCCGGCTTTGAGCCGGCGGCCGGGGCCTGGGTTTGTTCGGCCGCCATGGCGTCCTGGATCTGGGGCGGGGGCTGGACCTGTTCGGGGAACTGGGCAAACGTTCCTTGGCAGGAAAGGATGCAGAGGGCGAAGGGGAGGAGGCTCGCGGGGACTCTCACAAGGCGCACAGCGTTGCCATGAGAGGCTGTAAAACTCAAGCGCGCAGCCTGGAAGAAGGGGTGAGGGGTGAGGGGTGAGGGGTGAGGGGTGAGGGGTGAGGGGTGAGGGGTGAGCCCCAAAGGGGCGAAATAGGATAGCCCGGCAACGCCCCGGGTGAGACGTGGAGAGAAAACGAGTGAAGCGCTGAAGGGGTGGTTTATCGGGGGCCACGCTTTTGTGGGCTGTCAGGGAATGCTCAGGGTTTGAGCCGGGAAAGAACCTTGCGGGCCTGCTCTTTTTGAGACGCCTCCGGCCCTTTGCTCAGAAACTCCTCCAGCAGGGTCACGGCCAGATCGGGTTGCCCCAGCTCGGCGCAGAGTGCGCTAAAGCGTTCCACCCTCGCAAAATCCAGGGGGCGCAAAGATTGGGCCCGGCGGAGCAGCTGGAGCGCCGGGGCCAGATCCCGGGCCTGGATCCCCGCGTCGGCCCACTCGGTATACAGGGCGGCAAGTTCCGCCTCGAGTGCCGGGACCTCGCCGATGCCGGGTAGCAGCGTTTCGAAGAGCGTGGTCAAGGCCCAGGGCTCGGTTGGGCAGAGGCTCCGCAGCCGTTTACAAAGGGCGGCATCGGCCAGTTCGGGATGTTTTTGGACCAACCCCAGCGCACCCGCCCCGTTGCCGGCCCGGGCGTTGAGCTCAAAAAGCGCCCGGCGCACCGCCCGCTTTTGGAGGGCGTCCAAACCGAACCCGAGCATCTCTTCCTCGCAGCGGTCGAGCCGGTGGTCCGCTTCCAGCAGTTCCACGAATGCGGTGCCGTCGAGATTGGCTGGGTTGGCAAAAGCCACCTGGAGCAGCCTTCGCGCCCCGACAAAATCTCTCTCGGCCAGACACAGCCGCGCGCTCTGCAAATAAGCCGCGAAATCCCGGGCCAACGGGTCCACCGCCCGGGCTTCCCGAAACAGGAGGGCCGCCCGGCCCGGGAACCCGAATTCCACAAAAACCTGGGCGACCTCCCCGGAAAGCCCCGGGCTGATCGCGGTGCGCGCCTCCAGCTCCTCAAGGACGGAGAAGGTTTTCTGGAGAAAATCCTGTTTAGCGGCCGGGTCCCGCGCGGTGAGAGCCTCGGCAAAAAGCGCGCGCGCCCAGTCCAACATGCCTTTGTTTTCCAGCGGGTTGCGCCTTGCCAATGCGGCCCGGAGCTGCAACGCGCAATCCGGGCGTTTGGCTTCAATGGATAGCTCCAAAAGCTGTTGCAGCACGGGCTCGGGTGTGTCGGTTCGTGCGAGGAGTTGCTCGACCAATTCCCGGACGGCCCCCCAGTTGGATCGTTGGATTTGTAATTCCGCCAAGGCCAGCCCGGCTTGGGAATCCTCCTGCTCCCATTCCTGGTGGAGCTCGGTTTCCACCGTCTTTTCCAAGCCCAACCGGACCGCTTCGCGCACCCGGAGACGGAAATAGCTCCCGATCATCTCCCGGTCCTCGCCCGCCACCCGCCGCAGCCGTTTGAACTCGCCGGACACCCGCTCCGAATCGTCCCCGGCATCGAGCAGCTCGAGCAGTTTGCTCTGAACCGCAAACCGGGTGCGGGCGTCAAGAGGGCGACTCAATGTTTTCCTTAAAATACTGCGGGCGAGCTTTTTGTCGCCTTTTTCCAGGAGCACCTCCGCCATCCGCAGCGGGGTGCGGGCGCCGTGCGAGACCGGGATGCGTTCCAGGGCGGCGAAGGCTTCTTCGAGTTGGCCCGCTTTGAGCCAGAGCACCGCCCTGCGGCTTTCAAATTCCGGTCCGGAGGCTTTTTCTAGTGCCGCCAGGGCGTCTTGGAAGCGGTTCTGGGTTTCGAGCAACTCGGTTAAAGCTTGGAGCGCCACGGCGTTGGCCGGCTCGGCCAGGAGCAACCGGCGGTAAACACGCTCCGCTGCGGGGAGATCCCCGGTGTGTTCGTGGATTTGGGCTAGGCGCCCCAGGAGCCTCGAATCGTGGGCGCGTTGCCCGGAAGTGGCCTCCTGTAGCACGGCCCGGGCGCGGCCCGAATCACCCGCCGATTCCAGGGCGTCTGCCCATTGCAGGACCAGATCGTTCTGGGCCGCTTCGTTGAGCCGGTAATAGCCGCGGGTGACGCTCTGTTCCAAAACCGACTCCAGCGTGGCGATGTCTTTGGCTGTCCGACACGCTCCTAGGAGGTTTCGCAGGGCATTGGGATTGGCGGGTTCCTTTTCCCAGAGTTCCCGGTAAAGCGCGATGCTTTGGCGATACCCTCCGAGCCCGGCGAGAGTCTCCGCCAACGGGATCAATCCTTCCACGCCGGCGACTCGGGCATAGTCGTTCCGGATCTGTTCGCCCTGGGGAGGGGTGGCCTGCAAAAGCCGCAACGCGTCGAGCCGGGTCCGCACATCCAGGGCCCGGTTGCGGAGGGCGTTGCCGCCTGTGGTCTCGGTTTGCAGCCTCAGAAGGGCCGTGTCGTCCAGGGCCATCTCGCACCATTGCGTGGCGAGTCGATCGAAATGCCAGGCTTGAAGCTGGGAAGCCGTCCCCAGCACAAAATTCCAAAACCGCGCGGCGGAACTACCCGCGCCCTCCTCCTCGCTGAAGGGGGAGAGCGGCCTCAGCTTGAGCAGGGTCCGCAGTTGGTTTTGGGCTTCAGCGGTTTCACCTTCCAGCGCATGCAGGAGTGTGCTGGCCAGGCCGGTGTGCACCGGGTGCGCAACCGGGTCGAGCCCCTCAAGATACGCTCTTTTGAAAGCGGCCCGTTGCTGTTGGGGAAGCAGAAGGTAATACTCGCGTAACACCGAAAATACCGGCAGTTCAAAGGATTCCCCCCGGTGATCCAGAGCCCGCTTGAGGGTGGCGCGCGCTTCCTCCAAGTCCCCCAGGAACAAACTCCAGTGCGCCAGCTCCAGGCAATAGCCCGGCTTCTGTGTGGTGACCCCTTCCAGCACCCGGTGGCCAAGATGCAGCGCTTCGCGGAATCTGCCCCGCTGCGCTAGCGTCAGCGCCACCTGCCAGATCCGGGTCCGGTATCCCTCCGAAAAAAGTTTCTCCATCAGCGCCTGGTCCAGCTCGGGCCGGATCCCGGAGGCTTGGAAATATTCACCCAAGGCCACCTGAAGATAATCGCGTTCGGTGGGAGACCGTTCGGCGGCGTGGAGCCAGTGGGCGAGCCGGTCGAATTGGCCCGTTTGCAGGGCAAACCAGATCAACGCTTGCGTGGCCTGGATCCCGCCGCCCGCCCGGCCCGTCAACCGCTCGGTTTCATCCAGCAGCTCCTGGCTCGCGCCGGAGAAATAGAATGCCCAAAGCGCCTCCGTCGGCGCCGTCGGGGCAGCCTTTTTCCAGCGGTCCACCCAGGCGGCCAGCGCATTCGCATCGCCCTGGGCTTGAAGCACCCGCCCCAAGTCACGGATCGCCCCAAGCCGCAGATCCCGTTCGCTCCCACTCCCGCCGCCGGGTGCGCCGCTGCCGCCCCAGCCCGAGCCCGCCCCTGAAATCGCCCCGCCTGGCTCCGGCGCCGGCATCCAAAAACTGCGAAGGGCGCGGTAGATTTCGGGAGCCGGATTGCCCCGGCGCATCCGCACGGTGCTCAGATAAGCGCTCTGCAGCCGACCCGCTTCCGACGCGCGCAAACCAGGAAACTTCAGCGGCTCGCCCGCTTTTTCGGGGGGGGACCGTCTGAGGATTTGTTCCAGGCAATCCTGCGCCTCCTCCACGGCCCCGGTTTCCAGGTCGAGCTCCGCGAGTTGCGCCAACGCAGGCAGGTCGTTGGGTTCCAGCGCCCGGACTTTGCGCAGTAATTCCGTGGCCCGTGCCGGGAGCCCGCTCTGGAGATGAAACTCCGCGGCGTGCCGGAGCGCGGCGGGATCCCTTGGGAACTTCGCCACCACCTTGGCCCAGGTTTGGGAGGCGCCCTGGAAATCGAAATTTTTCTCCTGCAACTGCGCGAGTTTTTGCAGGCCCTCGGAGGTGTGCGCCGGGACGATCCGCAGCCACTGGTCCTGGAGCCGCACCGCGGCCTCCAGTTTGTGGAGGTCTTCCGCCTCGCGAACTAGCCCCGGAAGGGCTTCCGCCAGGCTGGAAGCGCTGAGGGACGCTTCCGAGAACCGCTCAAACGCTGCCGTTTTGTTTCCCTGGGCTTTGAGCACCAGGCCCAGTCCCATGGCGCTGAAATAATCCTCCGGCTGGAGCCGGCAGCGTTGTTCAAACTCGCCACGCAACCAGTCGAGCCGCCCGTTTTTGGAGCACACGGCCAGCAAATCCTGGAACAGCGCGAACCGTTCGCGTTCTTCTGTCTGCGAATCCATTTGATGCACCAGGAGCTGCACCGCCTCCTCGGGCATGCCCATGCGTTCGTAAATCCGTAGCAAGGCCGTGGCCGCCTCTTTTTTCCGCGAAACCGGCGCCACGGCTTCTGCGCGCTTCCAGGTCTCCAGGGCTTCGTCCCAGCGTTCGGCCCGTTGCAGGGTGTGGGCCAGGTCGCCGAGCACGTCGAAATCGCCCGGTTGAGTGGCCGCCAGCTCCCGGAAGATCTTCAGCGCGTCTGCCACGCTTCCGGTCTGCAGCACGGCCTGGCCGGCCCGCCGCAGATACCCCGGGCGACCCTCGGGTTGGATGCGCATGAGCTCTTCAAGGTGCTCCAGGGCCAAGGCCGCCTGCGGTTCCGATAACGCTAGTTTCACGAGAAACTCGTGGGCCGCTACGGAGTCCGGCTCCAGTTTCAGCGCCTGTTGCGCGCATTCCTGGGCCACCCGCAGGTTGCGCCCCCACAACTGCCACCGCGCCACCCGCAGCCACGCTTCCACGCTGGGTTTGGATGCCGCCGCACGCCGCAGCTTGAACACGTATTCCTCAAACTCCGGGCTCCGGGGATCTCCCCCGCCCGGTTTCCCGGGGGCCGGGCTCCGCAGGGCAGGAGTACGGACCACTTCAAAGAGTTTTTGATCGCTCTCAAGCGCTTCGGCCGGGGATTGGCTCAGGGCGAACGCTTTTTCGTAAGCTTGCCGGGCCTCGCCGGGTTTGCCTTGAGCGGCTTGGAATTCCCCAAGCAACAGAAAATGCTCCCGGGTGTCGGGCTGGAGCGCGATGGCTTTTTGCAGGGTGGCTACGGCCGAATCGAGTTCCTGGTGTTCCCTCAACACCCCGGCCATCCGCGCATACGCCGACGCCAGCCGGGCCGGGCTCCGGTCCGCTGGCCCGGGCAACAACCCTTGCAGGGTGCGTTCGGCGTCCGCATAGCGTTTCTGTTGGAAATAAAACCGGGTCAGCGCCAGGACCGCCTCCTCGCGCCCGGTCCCGGCGTCGAGTGTGAGCTCCTGCTCCAGCAGATCGGTGAGCCGGTGGGTCTCGAAAAACTCAAGGGCCTTTTGACGCACCGTTTCGTCCGTGCGCCGTGCCGCCAGCAGCGCGCTGACCCGTTGCCTGGCATTCAACGGGGCGTCCTGTTGCAGATCGATCCGGGCCCGGTCGAGCACCCATTCGCTCTGCAGGGGTTGTTCCCGCAAAAGATCATCATACAGCGCGGCAGCTCCGGCGACGTCGTCGAGCTGCAACGCTACCCGGGCCAGGCGAACCCGGTATCCGGTGTTCCGCGGCAGCAAAGCGCAAAGTTTCTCCAGCCATACCCGTTGTTGTTCGAGGTCGCCGAGCCGCTCGTAGAGGTCCGCCAGTTGCAGCAGCGCCCCGGCGTCGCGCGGATGGGTTTGCGCCGCGTTTTTCCAGCGCGCCTCCAGCTCCGGCACCCGGTGCGTGCGTTGGTGGAGCCGGATGATTTGAGCCTGAAGCTCGGCTCTGAGCCAGTTGCCCGGCGCTGTCCCCGCCAGCGCCTCCTCCAGCGCCGCGAGGGCCGGCTCGACCCGGCCCGACCCCTGATGAATCCGTGCCAGGGCTTGCAGCGCCTGCGCCCGGTCCGCCGGTGCGCCGTGGGTCTTGAGCCATTCCCAGTGCGGGATCGCCCGGTCCGGTAGCCGGTTCCGCGCATAGTTGTCCGCCAAGCGCCGGCGCAGCAGCTGGTTTTCGGGGTCCAGCGCAAGGGTGCGTTCCCAGGCTTCCGCCGCTTTTTCCAGGTTCCCGGCTGCCAACCACGCGCCGCCTAGTTCCAGGAGCGCCTCGTTCTGCCGGGGATCTTTGGGCTCAAACAAAGGCAGGGCTCTTTCCAGAAACCCGGCCGCATCCGCCGGCCGACCGGACTCGAGTTTGGCCAGGGCCAGCCACGGCAAAGGCGATTTGGGCTCGCGCTGGGCCGCTTTCTCAAACGCTGCCCGGGCCTCCGCGAGTTGCCCGGTTTTGCGCAGGAGATAACCCAACACCAGTGAATCCGCGAAGGAAGCGTCCCCGGCCGACGCGGCTTTTTGGTAATGCTCTAGGAGTTGAGCCGTCTGGCCCGAGTCCCCGTAGGCTTTCCAAAGGCGCTCGAGCGCGATGCCCTCTGTGGGCGATTTTTCCAGCATCTGGCGGTAACGCTCCAGGATCTTCTGGGAAGGGATCGGATCCGCCTGGGCCGCCCACGCGCCTGGCAACGCAGCCGCCGAGGCGCAGAGCAGCAGGGAAAAAAGGAGGGGCCGCCGTGACATAGTCAAAAACGTAGGCGGCTCTCGCGCAGCGGCAAGCTCTGGGAACGCCCCAGTCCGCCCGGCCCACTTTTGCTGCGTTCCCCCCCGGGCGGGAATCCCCGGGGAACGACTCGGGCGTAACCGGCGGCTCAGCGTGACCCTCTAGGGATACGCATTTTGTGCACGCACCCGTCTACTCAACACCGGGCTCACCAACGGGATACCCTATTTCTACGGGGTAACCGCCACCAACGCCGGGGCTGCCGGGCCGGTCTCGGCCGAGGCTGCCGCCCGCTCTCTTTTATTTCGCGCGCTATATTTTGTCTGTCCCTTGAGCCGCCCCGATATTTTGTCTGTCCCTTGAGCCGCCCCGGTGGACGCGTAGATTTTAAACCCCGAATACGTGTCAATGAGCTCGTATCCTAGAGCAGCGAGTCGTGGAATGGGGTTAATGATCGTTTGGTGTATACAGTTTTTAAGTGCCGTAATCGTTCTTTGCAGTTTCTTTAACGATGCCAACCAATAGCGGCAGGAGAATTCGCCCAGTTGAAGAGTTGGCGTTCCATATCGGACACGGTAATCCCCGTAAGGCCGGGGCGGGCGGCGATCATCGCCTGGTCACGATCAAGTTCGGTGACGTAGGGGACGTAATCGGCCCATACAGGCAGTTTTTTTGGGCGCGGGTCGATGAATATTTTCTTAACAATACTATCGAGGATCGGCAGACGGATGGGCGATCCTGGAGCCCTCGACCAAAAGGAGAGGTGCTTGGTGAGGAAAGATACTCCGATCCCGGTAAAGGCCACCCTTAAGGCAAAGATTGCAGCCCAATTACCACCCGGCAGTGGCATGCCCGCCGGGTGGGCCATGAGAAGATTGATCATTTTTGCATAGGTACCCAATGGGCAGCTGACTGCAAATCCGGGGGGAGTTTTGAATGCGCCACGACCCGCATTGCCGCCCCACAACTGAATGCCGACCGCGATATATGAAAGAATTGGATTAGCAGGTGCGATCGCCCCGGATGCAAGCACGGACGCGATGTCTGCCATGATGCCCGTCTCCAGCACATTAATGTCATTCGGGGTGAGGCCGGCGGAACTCCGAACGTGGGGTAGGTAATGTCGTAAAGTCGCTGTGTACCCTGCCTTGCTCACGTTGGTAAACATGGCACGGAATGACCCCATTCGGGCTAGGATGAGCGGCGGTGTGCCCGTGACCCAGGATAGGTCGGGAATGGCAAGAGTCCCGTAAGGGCATACGGTTGAGATAGGTGTAGGGTGGGGACGGGGGATGAGCATAGTTTCGATTATTTCTGTCTGCTAGGAATTCGCTTTTTCGGCCGGTGCA
>JBEIUI010000056.1:0-20045 GCA_040374425.1 Verrucomicrobiia bacterium
GCCTGAGCCGCCGCAGCCTGAACCGCCGCAGCCTGAACCGCCGCAGCCTGAGCCGCCACAGTCTGAGCCGCCGCAGCCCGAACCGCCAAAGCCCGCACCGCCGGAGCCTGAACCGCCAAAGCCTGAACCGCCAAAGCCTGAACCGCCAAAGCCCGAACCGCCAAAGCCCGAACCGCCAAAGCCCGAGCCGCGTAAAGCCCGAGCCGAGCAAGTTGCGGTGAAGCCCCAGCCGGCCAAATCCGTAGCGACGTCTGCGAAATCGGGCGGCAGCCGTAATTCGGGGAATGAAGCGGCTTCTCTAGGATCCCCCGGATCAGGAAGAGTTGGCTCTGGCTCGGGTGACAACGCGCATGCGACGTGGCGAAACAAAGTGCAGCCCGTATACCCGGAGGCGGCTCGTTTGGCCCGCCTTACCGGACGACTTGAAATCGAGGTCCGAGTCAACGCCCTTGGTCAGCCGGTCGGAGCCCGGGTAGTCAAGAGCAGTGGATCCAGTTTGCTGGATGCCTCCGCGCTGAAGGCGGTCCGCGCCTCGACGTTTAATGCCAAACGTTTGGGTTCTATTCCGCTGCCGGACACCATCATTGTTCCGGTCACGTTTCGGCTCAATTCCGACTGATTTTTGGTCCAGTGCAATGGCGGGGAGGGCGTTTCCGCCGCTTTGGAGCCACCCTCCCCCTGAATCTCCTGCGAGTCGTTCCCGCGGCCAATACGTTGGCTGTCTCTAGAAAGTCCACTGCACGCCGCACATCACGCCTCGGCCCCCCAAGGGCGCAATGTCTTTCAAGAACGAGGTGTGGACACGCGCCTCCGCATCCGTGAGGTTCATCCCTTTTAAGTAAAGATTGGCCTCAGTCGCTCCCATGTGAACGCGGTAGCCGACGCTCGCGTTGAGCAGGAAATAACTGTCGGTGGGCAACTCAAAATCAGCCGTGCGGTTTTGTCTTGCGACATACTGGCCTTCGATCGCTGCGTTGAAATTTCCGTAGCCAAACCGCAGGCCGGCGGTGCCGCGGAAGGGCGGGATCCGGGGCATGGGGTCGTTGCTACTCGTATCGGCGGCGTGCACGTAGTCCGCTTTGAATTCAAGGTCTAGAGTGGGGTTGATCGTTGCTGAAGCGGCGAGTGTTTTGGCGTCTTTACTGTCCACGGGTGGGGGCTCGATGGCCGGTGCCAAGAGATGGAAGCTAACCTCCGCCTCGCCGCCGAAGAAATCGGCGCGTGTCGACCGGTAGTTGTATACAGGCAGGGAGTCTTCCTCGCCTTCGACGACTGCTCCATTGGGAAACAGGCCGATAAAGTCGCTGAAGTGATTGTAGAAGACGGAAACGGATCCTGTGACGGCGCCGGTTTTTTTCCGAAGCGAGAGATCCAGATTGAATGATTTCTCCGAGTCGAGCGCGGTGTCCCCAATTTCGAATGCGTTGGTGGCGATGTGCGGGCCGTTGGCGAAAAGTTCCTGATAGGTAGGAGCGCGCTGGGTGAGGGACGCGTTCAAGGCGAGTGCGTAACCCGCCACGGGCGTGTAGATCACGCCGAGGGAACCGCTCAAGTTGTCGAACTGTCGGGCTTGGCCTGGCCCAAAACCGGGTTGGCTTAAGGACTCCACCGAGGCGTGGTCATAACGCAACCCGAGCTGCAGCCGGTAGGCGCTCCATGCCAGCTCTTCGAAGAGAAAGGCGGAGTTCATGGCGCTCTCCGTGGGGGGCAGAAAAGCCTCCTCCCCGAGGGCGGAGAAATCGCTGCCCTGGGTTTGATAACCAAAA
Organism: Verrucomicrobiia bacterium; assembly: GCA_040374425.1. Lineage (GTDB taxonomy): Bacteria > Verrucomicrobiota > Verrucomicrobiia > Chthoniobacterales > Chthoniobacteraceae > CAIURC01. Next base: position 1,767 of record JBEIUI010000056.1, read on the forward strand.
ACGCCCTCCAAAAGGCCCAGCTTTTCGTGGGTGACCTCCAAGCGCCCGTCGTAGCCGTTATTGTCGAACTTCGTGCCCGCGTCCCTGCCTTCGAATTCCGTGTGTGAATAGTCCGAAATGCCCAGGCTGTATCGAACGGACCGGATCGCCGGGAGCGGCGAGTTGAAGGCTCCTCGGAAGTCCCAGCGGCGTTGCTCCATGTCGATGGTGACGGTGGGCTCGGCCACCACGCCGTAGTTGGTGTTAAAACCCGAGTAGGAGAGCCCGAAATAGCCGCCATCCCAGATGTATGATCCGCCTCCGGCGAGCCCCTCGACTCTGAGGCTGCTGTTGGGTAGCACGTGGCGCGGCTCACTTTCGCCTTCCTCCAAAGGCTCAATTTTCCGCAGTCGCTCCGAGCGCGCGTAGCCTGGGATCCGGAGGTCGTCGGTGGCCGTTTTGTATCCCTCAAGATGCCATGCGAAACCGCCGAGGCCGCCCTCCAAAGTGAAGTTGCCGCCCCGCTCGGTGTTGATGGAGCCGTACTGCCCGGAGAGGCTGCCGCGCACCGACTCAGCGATCCGTTTGTCGGGAATTCGGCCGTCCACCGCGTTGATCACACCGCCCACGGCATTGGGACCGTAGAGCAGGGTGGCTGGACCGCGCACCACTTCAATGCGTTGTAAGGAGGCCGGGGAAAAACTTACGGCGTGATCGGCGCTGGTGGCGGAGGCGTCGATGGTGTTGTTCCCGTTTTGGAGAATCCTTACGCGGTCGCCGTCGAGCCCTCGAATGACGGGGCGACTGGCCGCAGGTCCGAAATAGCTCGAGGTGACACCGGGCGTGCCTGCGAGGGTTTCTCCCAGGGTGGGCGCCAGCGCCAGACGCAAGCGATCACCGCTGAGGGTTGAGGTTGCCTGAGCCTGCTGGAAAGCAGGCCGATCCAGGGGCATCGCGCTGACCACGGTTTCCTCAAGCGAGACGCGCGCAGGCGACTGAGCGCAGGCGGGAAAATGCGGCAAGCCGAAGCTGACGAGAGAAGCAATAGAGACGCTGAGAATGTGTCGATGCATGGTGGTTAGGTGAAAGAGCCGAGGAGGCGCGGAGTCCTGGATAGGGCAAAAATCTGTGGCTTAGACCGGGTTCAAAATCGGATTCGCGTTACAGGCCGGGAGCAGCCCGTTTTTGTGGCGCGTTGCGGGGCGGAATGAAGCGGACTGGATCGAGTATTGCAACCAAAATGCAACCGAATTGCATAAAGAATGAGGTGATCTCCGGGCGCTTTTCTCGTGTGCCTCGGTGCCGGTCGAAGCCGCGGTATGCATGGGGGAATCCGGCGCAGATGGGCCGGGGCCTGATTGTGATGGAATCGGCCCTCTGTGGAAATGCAAAGGATGAGGAAGGACGGGAGCTCGAAACGAACGGGATGCATACGCAATCGGATATCATTAGCGGAAAGCCAGTTTGCCAAATCGCCCGGCCCGGGAAGACGGGCCGAGCAGCGCGCTGAGCCGACGCCCGTGCCAGGGCGCACGCTCCCGGCTGAAACACCTTGCAATTTGGGTTTGCGAGCAAGGAGTCTGTGCCCCGTTCATGCAAGGCATCACCAAAGCTTTTCTCTACGCGCTGTTTTTGCAGGGGGGGCTGGCGAGTTGGACTGGGCTGCTGGCGCCTTCTGGAGTCTCGAAGGGTTTGGGGCTCCTTCAATCTTGGTTTGGGGGGGGCGTGTTTTTTTTGGCGTTGGCGATTTACGCCGGCATGGCCCTGAGTCTTCGGTTTTCCAAGCGGATCCTGCTACCCGGCGTTGTCTGGGTTTTTTGGAGCCAGTGTGGAGCGTTACCTCTGAGCCTCTATTTTCCGGACCAAAGCCGATGGTTGGTGGGGGTGTTGCAGATTGGGCTTTCGCTGTTGCTGATTGGCTGTTGCGGAGGGTTTGCGAGCTGGAGTTGTGTGGGGCGCGCAAGTCGCCGCCCCCTGTTCAGCACGCGCAACTTGGTGGGCGCCGTTTTTTACAGTGGCGCGTTGGCGGTGGTGATGGCCGCCATCTGGGTGCATGCCGGGCTGTTTTTGGTGGATTCCAAGACGGCGGGTTATGTTCGGGTGGGGCCCTCGGGGGTTTCACTCGAAGAGCGCCATTTCCAGCGCGGCAATCAACAAGTGCGCTTGGTTGGGATGGTCCACATCGCCCGGGAGGAGTTTTATCAGCAGACGCTCAAGACGATTCCCGAGGGCGACTCGACGGTTGTACTGATGGAGGGGGTGAGCGATCGCGAGGGGCGTTTGGGCAAACATCTGGGATACGCAAAATTGGCGGGAAAACTCGGGTTGGTCCCGCAAACCGAGGCCGCATTCCGGCGTCACACGGCGGGGCGAGAAGGCGCGGGGACGGACAATCCTGCGAGAGAGGACGCAGACAATCCTGTGGAATATCGCAGGGCCGATGTGGATGTGGCGGCGTTCCAGCCCTCAACTCTCCGGTATCTGGAGGCAGTCGCGGGTCTGTTCGCATCCGAGAATCTTTTGGATGCGTTAAAAAGAGTACAGTCCCCGAATAGCCCTCTTCATGATCAGGCAGTGGGGGCAGCTGCAATGAAGGATATCCTCGACCATCGCAACGTGCATCTGATTGGAGAGATTGAAGAGGCACTCACGAGCCATGACCTGGTGGTGGTCCCTTGGGGCGCCATGCATCTGCCGGTCATCGAGAAACAGCTCGTGGATTGGGGTTTTGTCGAATTACGCCGGTCCCGGCACCGGGCGTTGAATTTTCCATGGAGCCCCCCGGCGCTGCCTTCCACAAATCTCCAGTGACTCTGCTCCCCGGGTTTTTCTTCTCCAATCGTTTGACACCTTGTTCCCTATGAAATATCGCCGCTTCGGTCGCACCGAGTTGTCCATGCCGGTCTTCTCCTGTGGGGGGATGCGTTACCAGCACAAGTGGGATGATTGTAAGCCCGAGGAAATTCCTGAGGAGAACCAGCGCAATTTGGAGGCGACAGTTTTAAGGAGTCTGGAGCTGGGCATTTGCCATATTGAAACTGCGCGGGGCTACGGGACCAGTGAGATGCAGTTGGGCTGGCTGCTTCCCAAGCTGCCACGGGAGAAAATGATTGTTCAGACAAAGGTGGCCCCCTGCGCCGATCCCAAAGAGTTTTTGGCCACTTTTGAGCGATCAATGGGATATCTCAAACTTGAGCAAGTCGACTTGCTTTCCTTTCACGGAATCAACACCCCAGAGCTCCTCGATTGGACCCTGCGCAAAGGAGGGTGTTTGGAGGTGGCCCGAAGGCTGCAAAGGGAAGGGCGTTGCCGTTTTATAGGGTTTAGCACACACGCCACGACGCAGGTGATCCAAAATACCATCCGCACCGGCGAGTTCGATTACGTGAATCTGCATTGGTATTTTGTTAACCCCTACAATTGGCCGGCGGTGCAGGCGGCCACGGAGCAGGACATGGGGGTTTTTATCATCAGCCCAACGGACAAGGGGGGGATGCTCTACGAGCCGCCGGACAAGTTGCGCCAGTTGTGTGAACCTCTCTCCCCCATCACATTCAACAACCTTTATTGCCTTTCAAAGCCAGAGGTTCACACCCTTAGCGTCGGCGCAGCGCGTCCCTCGGACTTTGATGCGCACGTGGCATCGCTGGCTCATTACGAACTGGCCGCGCCGACCGTGGCCCCGGTCGTGGCGCGTTTGAACGCTGAGCTGGAGCGAGTTCTCGGGGCCGACTGGTGCGCGCACGCACTCCAAGGCGTGCCGGACTTTGATCAGATCCCGGGCGAGGTAAACGTCCAAGAAATCCTTCGGCTTTGGACGTATGCCAAGGGCTTGGATCTCACTGTCTGGGGGAAGATGCGATACAATCTTATGGGTAATGCCGGGCATTGGTTTCCGGGAAGCAACGCGGCTTTGGCCGATGACGCCGCGATTTTCCAAGCCCTCCGGGGGCACAGATTGGCGGCGCAGATTCCCGAGATCCTCAAGCAAGCCCATGCCCTGCTCTCTGAGGCTCCCAAGAAGCGTCTGAGCGAGGGCGGGTAGGGGACCCTTCTTTCTTGAGCCGGAATACAACTTGGACGCGGGGAATTGAGCGGAGCTCTGCCCACAGAAGCGTTCCTTTCAGCGGGCGTGTTCGGCTGAGACTTGCAGCGACCTGTTTCGAGATTGACCGGGCCGGAAACTGAGTGCATCCCATCGATCCATTCCATGTTTCACGTCGTATTGATCGAGCCAGAGATTCCTCCCAATACGGGCAGCATCGGCCGCCTCTGTCTCGGAGCGGGAGCGTCCTTGCACTTGGTGAAGCCGTTGGGGTTCTCACTGGATGACCGCACGCTCCGCCGGGCTGGTCTCGATTACTGGAAGGAAGTCCAGGTGACCCTCTGGGATTCCTTTGAACAGATGCAAGCGGCCCAATCCGGGGAGGCCCGCTTTTTCTTTCTCACCACCAAGACCCAGCGCGCGTATTGGGACATAGCGTTCGAGCCGGGCGATTTTCTCGTGTTCGGACGGGAAACCAAGGGTCTGCCCGAGCCGCTGCTCGAGGCCAATGCCGACCGTTGCTTGACCATTCCGATGAGTGGAAAAACCAGGAGCCTCAACCTAGCCACTTCCGTGGGCATCGTGCTCTTCGAGGCGGTCCGGCAACTCCACCTGAAGCAGGTTGCGGTGATCTAGGCCGGCCAGTCCCCACGGCTCAGACCTCGCGGGCTTACCGCGTTTCCCTGTTTTACGGAGGAAACCTACAGCTCGGCCAAGAGACGCTTGTGGATGTTATCGAAGCCACCGTTGCTGAAAATGACGACTACGTCGCTCTCCATAGCCAGGGGTTTGAGCCGGGCGATGATCTCGTTGACGCCGGGTTCGTAGAAGGCGGTTTTACCGATGGCAGCCAAGTCTGAGACAACCTTTTGAGGGTTTAGCCGGTCCGACTCAGCGAGCTGCTCAAGCCGCGCCACTTGGGCGAGGATCACGCCGTCGGCGTCCTCGAATGCCTCAGTCAGGGGCTTCTGAAGAACAGCGCGCCGGGTGGTGTTGGAGCGCGGCTCAAAAAGTGCCCAGATTCGGCGTCCGGGATACTGGTGGCGCAGGCCGCGGAGCGTTTGGCGGATCGCAGTGGGGTGATGCCCAAAATCGTCGATAATGGTGATGCCCCGGGTTTCACCCCGGACCTCCTGTCGGCGTTTGACCCCCTCAAACGAGGCGACTGCGACACGGATGATGTCCATCGGTACCCCGTAGAAGTGCGCGGCAGAGATCGCCATGGCAGCATTGCGCACGTTGTATTCGCCCACCATGGGCAGCTCAAATCGCGTGTCGAGCAAGGTAAACGCCGAGCCTTTGGCGTCGTAGCTCACGTCGCGGATCTGCCTGGCAGCATTGGGCGAAAAACCAACCTCCACCAATGGAGCCCGGCAATCCCGAGCAACCTCGGTGCAGTTGGGATCGTCGGCATTGATGAGAACCATGCCCTCGCTGGGCGCGATGTTGAGCAAGCGTTTGAAACTCAGTTTGATGGCTTCGAGGTCCGGGAAAATATCCGCGTGGTCGAACTCGATGTTGTTCACGATGACCATCTCCGGAAGGTAGTGGAGGAACTTGGAGCGTTTATCGAAGAACGCCGTGTCGTATTCGTCCCCCTCCAGCACGACGTATTTCGAGTCGTGGAGCGAACAGCCCTGGCTAAAATTTTTCGCAATGCCGCCGATCATGTAGGCGGGATCCATTCCGGCCTGCTTAAGGATCCATGTCAGCAGCGACGTGGTGGTGGTTTTCCCATGGGTGCCGGTCACCACCAGGTTGTGTTTGCCCCGGAGAAAGAAAAGCTTCAGGGTTTCCGGCAGCGACAGGTAGGAGAGCTTGCGGTTGAGGACAGCCTCTACCTCGGGATTGCCTCGGGAAATGGCGTTTCCCACTACGATTAAATCCACGTTGTCAGGAATATTTTCAGCCCGGTAACCTTCGCGGAGTTGGATGCCTTTTTCCTGGAGAAAAGTCGACATCGGCGGATACACCCTTTCATCGGACCCGGTGACAACGTAACCCTGCTCGCACATCGCCGCTGCCACCGCCCCCATAGCGGTGCCGCAGATTCCCAAAAAATGAACGTGCTCAGTGGCTGGAGTCATAGACTAAAGGAAAAGTGCGCGAGGCTAGCCTCGCAAGGAACGGAGCGCAATGATACGCCTTTGAAATCCCGGCTCTCTCTTGGAATTCAGCCCCCGACTTGAGAACCCAGCCGCACCACCTCCGCGTATTCGGCTGGAGTGAGGGGAATCACCGAGAGCCGTGACTGGCGCACAAGAGCGATGTCTTTGAGCACCGGGTTTTTTTTGATGGACTCCAGTGTGACCGGATGAGCCAACGCATCGACCGGGACCAAGTCCACGCAATCCCAGTCGCCCTCGGTGGCCGTCGGATCAGGGTAGGCCTCGCGTTGCACCGTTGCGATGCCGACGACCTCCTTGCCAACAACGCTGTGGTAGTAGAGCGCGAGATCGCCGTTTTTCATGGCCCGCAGATTGTTGCGCGCCTGAAAGTTGCGAACCCCGGTCCAAGCTGTTTTGCCTTCCGTGACAAACTGAGCCCACGCGTAGGCCGTAGGTTCCTGCTTCACCATCCAATGTTGCACCGCTTTGCTCATCCCCGAAAGGGTCTCGGGAAAAGCGGTCCTGCTCACAAGAAAAAAGATGGCTGGGCGTGCCCGTACGGAGAGTTCGCCGGAATGCTGTTGGATGTTGAAGATTATAGAACGGGTTGGGCCCTGTTTTTGCTATCCTCCGTTCGGCTGAACTTCTCCAAAGCATGCGGCTTCTCATTCTCATTTCATCCCGCTTAGGGGCCTTGAACACCTGCCTTGCCCATGGATCCCACTGATTTACCCAACTCTCACACGGGTGGCCCCGCGGTCCCTCGCTCCAATCACTCAGGGCGCGGCTTGATCCGGAGCGAAACCCTTGAGGAACTCGACGATCTCGGTCCGGATCTTGTAGCCAAAATGACCGGGGCTTTTGAGAGAGAAGCCGAGAGCTGTCTGGCGTTGCTTCGAAAATGGCGCAACCCTTCGGGCTTAGATGCGACCGCTATTCAGGAGATCCAGCGGGCGGCTCACAAGCTCAAGGGTGCGGCCGGAAGTTTCGGAGCCGTGAAACTCCACCAAATGTGCCTGAATCTGGAGATCTGGACCGGGGTTGACGAAGAATTCCGAGGTTTGGAGGAAGCCCTGGAGGAGGAATACCGAGCGGTTGTCTCGGTCCTATATCGACACGTTCAAAGAAGCTGATCCCGAAAAATCTCAACCGCACGTCCCCGACTCGTCCAGGGGGGAGGGTTTCTTGATCTGATTTGCTGACGACTTCCAGGGCGCGCTCCCGATTGCCCTTATTTGGCCTGCAGTTTCACGAGGCGGAACCGCTCATCGTAACGACCTCCTGCATGGGCCCGGCAGCAGGCGAGGCAAGCTGACTTTCGACGCAAAGGTTTGACTCTTGGGACCTCCAGCCTGCAGTGGGGACAACGGTAGACATGCCGGCGCTCGAGTTTGCGGCGCGGCAACGGCAGGTCGTGGCAGCGTTTCTCTCCGGGGAGCCCCAGCTCGGCACACGCCTGCTGCCATTCCACCCCGTGGGCGGCAATCCGGTGCCGGCCCGCACGGTGGTGCGCCAGCAAATGAGCGAGTTCATGAAGAAGGGTGCGCGTCACTTCCGCCTTTCCAAACTCCAGAAGCCGGGGATTGAGAGTGATGAGCGCGCGCCCGGCAAAAGCGGTGCCTGCTGTGCTCCGCATCCTGAAGTTCCATCGGATCTCCAAGCGGTCCGCGAGTTGATGGCAACCCAGCGATTTTAACAGCATCCGAGAATCTTCCATGAGCGCCCCAATGTCGTGCTCAAAGGCGGGCGCAGCAGAGGCTCCATGGAGCCCAGCGGCGCTGCCTGCGCGGAGATCTGACGCTGGGATTGGCTTTGCATCTTTTGATTCAATTGTCCGAGATGGTCCGAGTTCATTCCCCACAGCAATCGCGCCCCGCCCCCGGGTCAGACTTGTGGAAATAATGCGCCAAAAAACGCTCCCCAAACGAGAAGAAAACCCAGGTGTGCCCGGCCAGAACGTCGCTGTGAGCGAGGGATAAGGACTCTCACTTGGACGCGTGGTTTGAAAAAAGGGCAGCAATCATGATCGTTCCTTACCGCTCCTATTGTTCACTGACGACGGCGGCGCAAGATGTTTCCGACCAGAGCACCCGCCTCGACGATTTGCTCGTGGGTGGTGTCTTTTCCCAGCGAAAACCGCACGGTCGCCTTTGCCAGATCCTCGTCCACTCCCATGGCTAGCAACACGTGCGAAGGCAGAATCGAGCCCACCATACACGCGGATCCGCTCGAGGCGCAGATGCCCGCTAAATCGAGATTCATCAGCAGGCTTTCACCATCGAATCCGGGAAAACTCACGTTGAGTGTGTTGGCGAGGCGATGCTCCCGGGATCCATTGAGGCGGGCGCTCGGATCCGCCGCCGCGATTTTCTCCCAAAGCAGATCCCGCAACTGGGCCTGCCGTGTTTGTTCCTCGGGCGAAACCCTTGATGCAAGCTCGGCAGCTACGGCCGTGCCTACAATCGCCGCCACGTTTTCGGTTCCTGGCCGCCTCTGGTTCTCATGGGAGCCTCCTTGCTGAATGGAATCAATCGAAATGCCCGACTTCAAATAGAGAATTCCCGCCCCATTCGGACCGTGAAACTTATGAGCGGCGAGAGAGAGGGCATCGAAATCCGACGCGCGGACGGGCTCTTTTCCAAAGGATTGAATCGCGTCGCAGTGGAAGAGGACGCCCCGACTCCTGCAAAGGGCAGCGGCTTCGCGCACGGGTTGGAGTGTGCCGGTTTCGTTGTTCGCCGACATGACCGAAACTAGGATCGTGTCGGGCCGCAGCGCCGCCTCAAGTTCCGCCAAGCAGATGCGGCCCTCTGGATTTACACCCAGCCATGTCACATCGTAGCCTTCCCGTTTTTGGAGAAACTCGAAGGATTGAAGCACTGCGTGATGTTCCGTTCGCGTTGTGATGAGGTGTTTACCTTGGGTTTGACCCTTTCGCGCCAAACCAATCACCGCAAGGTTGTCGGACTCCGTGCCGCCTCCGGTAAAGATGATCTCGTGGGGTTTGGCGCCGAGCACTCGAGCCACGCGATCTCTGGAATCGTCGATGGCAGCCCGGGTCGCGCGCCCCGCCCGGTGAATGCTTGATGGGTTCCCAAAATAGGTCTCGAGGTAGGGCGCCATCGCCGCGCGGGCCTCAGGCGCCAGCGGGGGTGGTGGCGTTGTAATCCAGGTAGATCATAGGGTGCTCCGGGTTAAATCACCCAGTCGGCAACAAATTCGCTGCGCTGGTTTTTATCCAAGATCTGGAGGGACTTCTCTTCGAAGAAGACGAGGGAGCGGGGTGGGACGCTGTGGGTAAGAAAGACGCTGGCTCCGATGGTGCTCCCCGAGCCGATCACCGTGTCGCCGCCCATGACGGTGGTGCCTGCGTAGATCGTCACGTGACTTTCGACCGTGGGATGACGTTTTTTCCCGCGCAACGCCTGGCCACCGGCGAGGGAGCGCGCAATGAGTGACACCCCCTGGTAGAGTTTGACATGGGCGCCTATGACGGAGGTTTCTCCCACCACGACGCCCGTACCGTGGTCGATGAAGAAATGGGAGCCGATTTGAGCCCCTGGATGGATATCAATTCCCGTTCGCGAATGTGCCCACTCCGTCATGATTCGCGGAATGATCGGGAGCCCCAAACGGTAAAGCACGTGAGCGCTTCGCTGAATGGCTACGGCTTCCACGTAGGGATATGCCAAAATAATCTCATCAATGCTCTCCGCGGCCGGATCTCCCTGGAACGCCGCCTCCACATCCGTCCTGAGCAGTTCGCGCACGCCGGAGAGCGCTTCAAGAAATTGGAAGAGAACGCCCTCCGCCGCGGCATCGGGACACTCCGGCTCGCGCAGTCGCAAGCTTTTACAGATTTCCTCCTTGAGCCGATCGGCAATCGAGTAGACGCGGTGCGCCGTGACCCGGCGGAGATGAATGGAGTGGATGGGTTCTTGGTCATGGAACCCGGGAAATAAAATTTGGAGAAGGTCTTCGCAGATACTCGCCAGAGCCCGTTTCGATGGGAGGTTGGATCCGTCGATGTTATTGATACCGCCCCCCGTCTGATAAGAGTTGAGGAGTGTTTCGGTGATTTTTCCGAGATCCTTGTCCATTGGCGGTGGAACTTCGATGTTCACCGCTTCCGGTTCAATCTTGAATCTCAGCGGACCGCGCCCACCTCGAACAGACCTGCTGGGGAAGGCATTCGCGATCTGAGACTTCCTCAAGCCAACAAAGACGCGGGAGTCTTCATTTCTGTAGCCGCCGAGGGCGAGGCCTCGATCTGCTTTGGCCCAGAGAAGAGTCAGTAACGATTGGCAAATGAGAGCCTAGTGAGTAGCGAGGGTAATTTTTTCAAAAACAGCCGTGCATTCCGTCTCTATATCCCGGGAAAATACACCCAAACCCGCATAGATTTCTGTCTCTAGGCCGGGCAAAGTGTCAGTGCCCATGGCTATCCAGTCCATACCGTCTTTAGAACCGTAGGCAGTGATTTTGTCGCCCGTTCGCACCAGTTTGAAGGACTGGAAGGGCTTGTCCTCGTCAATTTCTCCAAGAGTCGTTTCCCCGTTCCGCTGCATACGGCGCTGATAAACGGTGCTCTTGCGGGTCGAAAGCAAGGCCGCCACGTTCCGCGCTCCAGGCAGAAGCGATTCACGGAAGACGATGCCGGCCTTGGCCCACTCGTTGACTTTCGCCAAGCCGGCGACACGGGCTCTCAATTCCCCGTTACCCCTTACCTTCTGATAAACGTAGTGAAATGAGTCCGCTCGATCCCACATTCCAGCGCCAGCGGAGGTCACCGTTATGGATTCCGCCGCGGAATCCCTCTCCGAGCGACCGGCAAGGGAAAGCTTCCCGACGTCCTGCCGCATCCACCCGCCCATCGAATATCGGACCGGTGTGAACGACCAAAGCTGCTCAGGAGCCCCGGTAAACGGGGACTCCATCACCAAACTCGGTTTCCACACAGGCCGATCGGGTTCGTTCTCGCGCACGGTCAGGCTGCTGGTCTCACCGACCCGAGTGATCCGGCAGAAGACGCCGTCAACGGCCTCGACTTTCCATTTTTGATTTTTTTCGGCCCCAGGCGACATTTGAATTAAATGCGCTTCGTCCTCGGCAGACGCATCTCGGGCGATCAGGGCTTTGCCACTGTGTTGCGCCGTGAATCGGAAGAGCCCTTGGCCGAGATCCATGGCACGCCAGAGCTGGTGCAGACCCCCGTTAGATTGAGACGCCTGCACACGCGCACCGTTCGCGGTGCCCAGCTGGGAGACAGCAAGGACCTGATTGGTCTTCTTGTTTACGACTCTGTAAACCCCACCGTTTCGGATCGGAGGACTGATCATTTTAGCCCGAAGAAGGACTTCTTCGGGCAATAATTTCCTGAGGCGCGCCCCTAGTGGGCCGTCGAATTTTACCAATTCTGATGCGGCTTTTGCTTTTGCCTCCAACGTCGCCGCTGCATTCACCTTCTCCACACCCATCTGAAAAGTACTCAGGTCGTCCAGGTACCTTGATGCAATGGGGACCAATTTTTGGAACCACAGATACTGGCTGGTAGGCCGGATAGAGCGGTACTGGCGGAACATCGTCGCTGCGTCCTCAATCCTTTCCATGTGCCAGTTCTTCATCCCATAGAGCAGTAGCGCAAACGCCTCAGGCTCATTCATCTTCACGTCTTTCAAGCGCTCCGGAGAAACCGGTTCATCGCTGGCAAGCACGGGGCCGAGTCCGGCAAAAAATACATCGATTTTTTTCTCATCCTCAGACGGCTTTGCCCTGCGCGGGCGGGTGGCCAATGCCCGGAAAGTTGCCTGCGCGTCGTGGATTCGGCCCGCATCGAGTTCGGCCAAACCCTCTTGGACCATGGCCCATTTCACGTCCGTCTCTGAGAGAGACCCGCGAGCGCTTATGGAATGAAACTCACGAGCCGCCGCCTCCGGTTCACCGTCAAGAATTTTTTGAAGCGCCCGTTGTCCGTCCTCCGAAAGATTTCCGACCGCTTTTTCAAGTAATTCGTCGCTCTTCCTGACCCCTGATCCCGGAGGAGAGTTACCGGCCCGGTTTTTGAGTGAGAGAAATGCCATCCCGGAAAACCCAATCACCGCGATCGTCAAAAGAGTAATCCACCCCAAGGCCTTCTGCTGAACGGCGTTTTCAAGAACCACACGCCTCTGTTGCAGCGTGGAACGACCCGCAGTGGCCTCAATGTGCTCCAACGCATACTCAAGGTGCTCGATTAGATCGTCGTAGGACTGATACCGCAAAGAAGGATCCTTGAGTAGAGTCCGGTTGATCACATAGGCCGTGTTGCCGGACACATGCGGAGCGAATGCCTGAAGCCTCACTGGCTGCGATTTGAGATGCTTGAGCGCCACCAAGGACGGAGTTTCCGCTTCAAAAGGCGGTCGCCCCGCAAGAGCGTGAAAAAGTGTGGCTCCCAGAGAGTAGATGTCGCTGCGAAAATCCTCCGGCTTTTTATCCAGCTTCTCCGGTGCAACATAATAGGGCGTCCCCCAAATTTCCCCCCGGACGCTTTCCTCGTCTTCCATGAAAATCGCCAACCCAAAATCCACAATTTTGGCCGTGTGCGCGTCTGAAAAGAGGACGTTTCCCGGCTTCACATCCCTATGGATCAAGCCCCGTTCATGGGCTGCGCGAAGACCTTTGGCGATATGGACGCCAACCTGCAGAACTTGGACTTCTGCCACCGAGCCTTGAATCCGAATCAGATCATCCAGCGACCCTTTGCTCACCATTTCCATCGCAATGTAGAAACGGCTGCGGTCGTATCCCGTCGAGAACACCTTAACAACGTGGGGATGGTTGATCGATGCGGTGATAGCCGCCTCAGTCTCGAGCTGTTTGATGAAGTCGGACTGATTGCTGTGATCCTTTCTCAGAAGCTTGAGCGCAACATCCCGATGGAGACTGGTGTCGGTGGCCTTGTAGACGACTCCCATTCCTCCTCGTCCTGCAACCTCCTGCAAATCAAAGTGCCGCACTTGGGGAAACACCCTGATTTCCGCACCACAATGCGGACACTCGACAAGGTCCAATGGATCCTGATCCTCGATGTCAATTGCCGCATCGCATGCCGCACACAATTGGGTGAGGGGATTCGGGGACGTATCTGAGTCAGGGGCGATTTCCATGAGGTTGGCCGGGGAACTTCAGCTCCCGACTGAAACAAGATTAACAGGTTTTGTGTAGGCGCGTCCCGGAGATTTTTATCAGAAAAACAGCGGACCCGGAGTCTTAACAAAGTGAAGTCCGCGCGGATTGCTGAATCCACGGAAGGAGTTCGGGGGAGGTTTTGGGTTTTGGGATTCGCCTCCGCAAGCTATCGCTTTCTGGGGTTCACAGCGCGCAGGTTTGAGAGCGCCTTGTGGGGAGCGCCTTGTGGGGAGCGGCAACTGATGGCCTGGTTAAGGGTTGGTCTTCGTGAGTTTGCCCTGCGCAACAATGCGGGATTTGCTTCAGGTGAGATGCGCTACGCAGAAAGGGAAGGACGCGGGAATGGTTTCTCTGATTGAGGACACCTCAAGCGCCTACGAAAACTGAGGATGCGAGCTGAGAAAAAACAGCCCAGCACAGCGCCAATCAAAGACTTCATATGACATATATTGTATGATGTTAAATGCATTAACCTGTTGATGTTGGTTTTGCGGGTTTGTGAATAACTTGTGAGCGGATTCGGCCTGCTGCGCTGTCGCCCGCGCTTTGCTGCGCTTGTTCACAGCCCGCTCTCGATTCGCTCAATTCTCACCATGCGCTCAGTTCGCGCCAAAAATCCCGGGCGGAGACGCTCATCTGAGAACTTTCCATCGGCTGCGGCTAACCGCGAGTTGCGCAATTTGCAGCAGTCTCAAGACCCTTGGCTTCCGCTTTGAAACCTTCTTTCCGCCAGTTCCCCGGCGACTTGCCAGAAATCAGCGCCGGGGCACTGCAGCCTCATTGGGGCTCCAGATTCCCCGATGGATTCCACGACGGCCGTCGTCTGCCTTTTCCTGCTTTGGTGTGCGCAGATGCCTCGGATTCGGGATCTGACATGAGAGCCAGCCCGTCCCCCACCGTGATCCCACAGCACGGAACGTAAGGTTCCGTATCCGGCGGGTCGATCCGGTGACGGGGTTTAGGTTTGGGCGTGTAAAATTCGACAGGGACCAAGCTGCGCCCGCCACGAGCAAAACTAGGAGACGGGACAGGCGGGATTCATTCTACGGCTCCGGCGTTCCACGTTGGTTCTCGCCCGTGAATTGGCAGCGATGAGTTCGGGTGGTGCATGCTGCGGCGAGCTCTTTCAGGCTTCTCAAAGTCTGCCGGGAGCGTTTCTACAGGCAGATGTTTAGATTTACACGCTGCGCCAGAGCCGCTGCATAAACGCGCTGTAAATCCAGCGGCCCATACCGTTCTTGCTCACCGCGAAGCCAAGCGGGCTCCGTAAGCCCGGTCCATTCCAGGAAGGTAAGCTTTGGTGGCTTGGTCGGTGATGAAGCTTTCCGGCGACCGCCGTCCATAGCATGAGAGTAAGTCGGACCCGAATATTTTGGCTCCGCCTCACGTTTCAACTTGGTTGCTTCCGCTGCGGATTTTGTTCCAGGCCGTTGATGTTTTCGCAGCGGGCGCTCTTTCTGTCAGGCCGACAATTCCCGTTACCCAACGCGCAGGAGACTTGAACGCCAACCGCGTGCGGGGCCATACCGGTGCACAAAAAAAAGCACGGCTGAATGCCGTGCTTTTTGGAGATAGGAACTTCGGTTAGGAGTCCTGTGTGGCGGCGGCTACTTGGACGTTTTATCCTCGATGTACTTCACCACATCGCCCACGGTCTGAAGCTTTTCTGCGTCTTCGTCGGGAACCTCGACAGAGAATTCCTCTTCGAAAGCCATGACCAACTCAACGGTATCCAAAGAGTCGGCGCCCAGATCCTCAATGAACGACGCTGTTTGAGTCACCTGCTCGGGGTTGACGCCGAGCTGTTCGACGATGATGTCCTTCACTTTATCCTCGATGGATTTTTCTGACATAGAATGGAGTCTGTAAGAGTTGGTTGGGTTGATTTTGGGGTTCACGCTTTAGAGGCCGAGGAAAAGGTTGGCAACAAATAATTCCCAAAACCTGTCTTCGGGCTTCGGCAACCGTTAATTGCAGCCTCCGTTTACATTTTGAGAGAAACACCATAAGAACGAAAGCATGAGCGATTTGCCGTCTGATTTTGACCTGAAGTTTTTGCCCGATTGGCTCAAGGAAAGCCCTTCGCAGAATCGCTATGCGAACTATCAGGGGGAGTCTCCTGACCGCCATTCGCGGGCCGACCGCCCGGATCGAGGACCGCGGCCTCAGGCAAACCAGCGCCAAGATCGGCGTGGCCCTCGTCCCGCGGGAGGGACTAGCGAAGGGGGGCGCGGAGTTCGCCGAGGGGATCGCGGTTCGCAGCGGCCGCGTTCATTTGAGGGTGGGGCTCCCATCGCTGGCCCGGCAGCCGCCCCGCAGTCCGCCGCAGTGCGCGTCGAATTTCTTCCGGAGCCGGGTGGTGCACAGGGTATCGCCAAGCAGATCCGGTCGGGGTTCCGGGCATATCCCCTCTTCGGGACTGCCCGGCTTTTTCTGGAGAAGCCCGAAAGACATCGCGTGCGGATTACTTCACTGGATCCATCTAAGCGGCTCTATCAATTGGACGACGGGCCTGTGTCATTTGACCTCGCGTCGCTAGAGCGGAGCGCTTTTGTGCGACTCAAGGATCAGTACTATCGCGAGGAAGTTGTTGTGGGTGAACCGATCAAGGGGAGCTTTACAAATGTTGCGAGAAGTCGATCCACTGGAGCGCTGCTGGGGCCTACGAACTACCATTCCTATCAACCGGCGCTCAGGAGCCTTTATGAGGAGCGCTTTAGTCGAAGGATGTCTTTTCAGGAGTTTCAGCATGAGGACATTGTGATTTGTGCTGATGAGCAGACGATCAACGCGTGGAAGGAGAAAGCCCGATCGAGTGTTACGTTCACCACCCTCAAGGAGGGAGAGCCAACCGTTTTCAAAAATGCTGTGGAGGCGGAGCAACATTTCCGCAAGGTGTATTTGCCTGAATTGATTAAAAGCGGCGTGACTCTGGAAACCAGCGGTGTTTCGAGCAGGGCTTGTACGGATCGCAGCATCATTGCAGCGCTCCGGGCGGCATGGGAGCAGGAACGCGGATTTCCAGGGAGCCTTGTTCATCATTTGCGGCCTCGTTTCGTGGAGGTGGGCCTCCACTTCTTCAAACACCGCAAGCGCGTTCTTTATCTTTCTCCCATCCGCCCGGTGCGACATGGATCCACTCAGAGTTTCTCTGATGGAATGGCCGCGATTCTTTCGGGAATAGAGTCTCATCCTCGTATTTCCCGGCCCGAGTTGGCCGCCCGCCTTTTGGGGGAGCAGACGGAATCGCCGGAATTCGAATCCAAAAAATCTACGCTGGCGTCGGACCTCCACTACCTCATCCACGCCGGACATGTGATTGAGTTTCATGATGGCAGTTTGGATCTGCCGCTTTCTCCGAAACAGGATTCAGCGCCCCCTCCTAACGATAAAGAACTCTCTAAAGATTCCCCGGCAGGGGCAGGCGAATTCCCACCGGAACTCCCCTCCTCCGAACCAGAGGTAGTGGCAGAGGCGAGTAGGGGGGCAGATCCTTTTCCGAAAGAATCCGGGGCATTCTTAGGGCCCGTGGAGCAGGCACCGGTTACAAGGCCCGATTTAACGTCGTAGCGAATCTCCACTAACAGCCCGCTGAGAAACGCCGGTTTTCGCGTTTGAAGCGGTTTTGAATGGATTTTGATCCAGCTGCACGTGGCGAATTGAGGTGCAACTGATGCCTGGACCGTTTTGTGCGTAATTTTCGGGGTGAAACTGGGTCTCAAACTGGCTCGGGGTTTGGTATCCGATGGCCGAGTGTTTGCGTTGGGTGCTGGAGCAGCCTTCGATGTACCCGAAGATTTCAATGTGGGCTTCACTCGCATTCTCGAAGCATCCATCCTGGATCATTTCGAGTTTCAGCGTTCCGATGAACGTAAGCGTCCCACGAGGCCCCTCTTGACTGGGGTCAGGAAGGACGATGGCGGAGCAAGCTTAAGCCGCCTTAAGCTGCGAGTGCGAGCGGGTCGCGCAGGCTGCGGGCGTCAGCTCCGGGATCTGCCAGTTGGTGGCCGCAGGCAGACGCGTGAGCACATCCCGCGGATAGCTCAACGGATCGATCCCGTGCGCGCGGCAGCTCTCGATGACCGTATACACGATTGCGCTGCGCTGGCACGCCCCGGCATGCCCGATAAACAGTCGGGGACGCCTCCGGGCCGTATTCTTTTCCCAGCGCGGGCCCAGGGGGTTCCATCTCCTGGAGGATCAGTTGCATCTAGTCCGGGCTGAGCTGCTCGCTCTTTTTGCCAAAGATGCGCTGGGCAAGCGCGTCGAGCTTCTGCCTCAGCATGCGGTTCTCTCAGACGAGCTGCTCGATTTGCGCATCCAGCCTCAAACTGCGCGCCTCGGCCGCCGCGCATCTCTGCAGGGCCGCGTCGTGTTCCCTGGCGATCAGCGCAAGCTGCGCCGCCCGTTCAAGTTCGCGTGGAGTCGGGATAGCCATTCGCCCTCTTTGAACCCGAGCACCCCGCTCCTTATTATTACGATTTTTAATCTCTGATCATCGCGCTCCTACTGCGGGCGCAGCCTCGCGCCGCGCATGTCCACGCCGTCGGCCAGCATCGAGAAGGCCTCCGGAGTTGAGCGCATTTTACGGGCCGCGAGTCGCTGGGTTTGGGCCACGAGAACGTCCCTTTCTCGAGCTACTTGATGACCACCCAGAGGCCCGTTCCCTCCCAGTAAAGGATCTTAAGCCGCGTGTGGCGGCGGTTGGTGAAAACAAAAAGGGCTCCCTGTCTGGGATCCTCCTGCAGGTGCTCGCTGACCAGCGCGGAGAGTCCCTTGAAGCTCGTGCGCATGTCGCAGGGCTCGACGGCGAGGAACACCTTGAGGCTGCCGCTGAAGCTCAGCATGGCTTGCACGCCGAGGCCCGCATCCCGATGAGCTCCGCCACCGCGTTGAGCTAGAGGGGCGAGCGCACCTGTCCGCGGGCCACGCCGCCGAGCTCCACCGTCAGGGGGCCGTGCGGGTCCCAGTCCGCCA